>NZ_JBHJTJ010000058.1:0-18129 GCF_042267765.1 Gottfriedia sp. NPDC056225
TTGTAAATGTAAGCGCTTTCTGATATACTAGATAGTAGGTTGGATGGCATGTGTGGCTATCATCGTATTTGGCGTAGGTGGGGCCAGTACTAGGGGCAGTTGAGATAGTGTTTGTGATGAAAAAATACGGAAACTGTAAAAGCTTTTGAAAATGTAATTGGTAAGAGGTAATAAAGTAATTATTAAATTGGATAAAATGAAATTACTGGATAGTTTTAAAAAGCTATCCAGTTTTTATTTGGTAAGTTGGATTCTACTAGTTTAAGTAGTGGAATCAAAATCCTTTTATTTTGATTTTAATTATTTGCAGGTTTCACTATGGTTAGGAAGACACAAACAATTGGCTTACGCTTGATTATCTATTTAGGGAAGGCAATGTTAGGCGTTTTTTTAACATGACAATGGTAATTGAAAGGAAATCAAAATTGATAGTGGATGTAAGTTCATTCTGAAATTGAATTCTTGTACTAAGCGGATTAATTTTCGTTACATATCCAATGCGTGACATGTCCATTTAGTCATTTCTTAAAGAATTTTGGTTTCCTTGCTTTCAGGTAGTAGTCGTTCCATTTCTTCTATTTGAGTTTCATCTAGAAGTGATCTTGGAGTTTTTTATTATCCCAACAATGAACCTTTTGTATTTATATGGGATTAAGTATAAAAAGCTATGTCATTTCTACATTCCACGATCTTTATTTATTCATAATTTCGCCCTTCATTCAATATAGGAACAATCGCTCTTGTTGTTTAATCGCTCTGTCATAAATATATTGGATATTCCTACACTCCCTTTCAGTTATTACAAGGCATGTAGTCTTAAGGCTGCAACTTTTCTTTAAGAAATAAGAATTTCTAGAGTTAAAATCATACAGAACTTCTACTGGGGGCAGGACGACGGACTGATCAGAAAGGAATAAGCATCCTTTCTGTCATTTCCGTACGTGTCGCTTCGGTACTAAATGGATCGATAACCACAGTTTGTATGACTCATGACTTCGCCTAAAATCTGTAGGTTCCTGATCCATTTACGACAAGCCGCCGTCCCGAACGAGCCGAAAACTATAAAATCAAAAGAATAAAAGAATAGTAGAAAAAAGGAGAGCAGCCATTACGGCTGCTTAGATTGTCGGCAAAAGGGGTTCAGAATGGTCTTATTCCGAATCCCTTTTGTAATTTTTTTGTATTTTGAGTGAGAATAGACTACTATTCTCCTCATTTTTATGCTGTTTTTGGGCCACTCCATGTCCAGGTGGCCATCTTCTTTAAATTCATGGATGCAAAAGTAAGCATCGCCTGCATCGACAATTTTTTAAGTCCCCTTAAAGTTGTC
Source organism: Gottfriedia sp. NPDC056225 (assembly GCF_042267765.1). Classification (NCBI taxonomy): domain Bacteria; kingdom Bacillati; phylum Bacillota; class Bacilli; order Caryophanales; family Bacillaceae; genus Gottfriedia; species Gottfriedia sp. NPDC056225. The sequence continues at coordinate 1,331 of NZ_JBHJTJ010000058.1, forward strand.
CATCGCATGCCATGCTTTTCTTTCGCATCTGCGAAAACACGTTCAATCGTTTCTTTTCGCTTCGCATAGATTGGTTTTACTTCTTCATGATGTCTAAGGTGTTCTGCTTCCTCGATGTATTCTTGCCAAATGTGACGAGTCACCACTTTTTGATGATCTTTACTCTCCGTACATTGCGCTAAAAACGGGCATGTCGCACAAATCTTTTTTTGTGATTTGTATTCACGATAGCCTTCTTTCGTAGTTGTTGAATAAGTCAAAACCTCTCCTGTAGGACAAAGATAACAATCATAGTGCTCATCATAAACATACTCATGTTTTCGGAAAAAACCTTCTTTTGTTCGTGGTCGTGTGTATGGTAAAGCTGGTGTCATTTCGTTATCAATTAAGTATTTCGCTATAGCCTGTGTTTTGTATCCTGCGTCTGCCGCAACCGAAGTAGGTTTTCCAACTTTCTCAATCACTTCTTTTACTAATGGTTCCAACATTTGACTATCATGTACGTTCCCCGGAGTCACAATACTTCCTAATACAAAGCTGTTTCGACCAGAAGCTGCATGAAAAGAGTAGGCAAATTGTTTGGTCCGTTCATCTTTTACATAATAGCCACTCTCTGAATCAGTTTTACTCTCTTTGATTTCTTTTTGTTCTTCTTTCTCAAACTTGTCCGGGGGAAACGGCTTTTTTCCATGGTCTTCACGATCTTCATTAATTTCTTGATTGAGTTGATTTTGATAAGCCCGAGTCTCTTTGCGAACGACTTTCTTTTCAAATTTATGCTTATTTGCGCTGGCTTTCACATGGGTGGAATCAATAAAAACGTGTTCTGAACTAATTAATTTCTTCTCGGCAGCCAATTTTAAAATACGATAGAAATCTGTTCAAATAAATCGGAATCTTGAAATCGACGCTCATAGTTTTTACTAAAGGTTGAAAAGTGAGGTACTTTATCATAAAAGCCATAGCCTAAAAACCAACGATAAGCCATGTTTGTTTCAACTTCTTCAATTGTTTTACGCATGGAGCGAATACCAAATGTATATTGAATAAAGGTTAACTTAATTAAAATAACCGGATCAATGCTTGGGCGACCAACAGGAGAATACATGTCTTTCACTAAATCATAAATAAATGAAAAATCAATTGATGCTTCTACTTTTCGGACTAAGTGATTATCAGGTACAAGTTGGTCGAGCGCGATTATTTCCAATTGATCTCTTTGAATTGAATGATGTTTTGAAAGCATGTATCTCACCTCAATAAATTTTACTAATTCTATTTTAAAACAAAAAAGACTGTAGGCATTGCTATTAAGCAATGCCTTTTTTTGTTATCTATTTCTTATTTTACTAGAGCTCGTATCCGATGATTGTTAAATTTTCTTCAGACTCATACAATGCAACTAGTTTACTTGTTCTTTTAATTTTATATAATGTTCAATTCCATCTAAAATTCTTTCCAATCCAAATTCAAAATCATTTCCAATTGGGTTATTTTCTGGATGATCTTCAATATATACATTAGACATAATGACTGGATATAAATCTGGGAATTGTTCAGGGGTAACCAATTTTTTTAAAGCGTCACCAAACTCTACCCCGTTAAATGCATTTTCACTTTTTCCTGATTTAATTGATTTTAGCATGTCACTAACAATTGTTCCGCACCATCTTGAATAACCGCTTAACAAAAGAACAAAAGACATTTTTTCATAATCATTTAATGGAAGATCACGCATTGTATATAGAGCATAATCAACGAATTTCAGTTGGTTTGGTGTAATTGGTACACCTGAAATTGGAATATCAGCAAACCAATGATGTTTTTGAAATACTTCCATATTCGTTCGAAAATATTCACGCATCTTTGAACGCCAATCCATATCACTATTTGATGTAAAATTCGCATCTTTGGATGCAGCTTCCTGCATTAATAATAGTAAATCATCTTTACTTGGTATGTATCGATATAAGGACATTGTCGTATAACCGAGAGAGGTTGCAACTCGATTCATTGAAACTGCTTCTATACCATCACGATCTGCTATTTCAATTGCAGCTCCAACAATTTGTTCTATACTTAGCTCTCTTTTTGGCCCTCGTTGTGGTTTACTCGCCACTCCCCAGCTAATCGCAACTCCTTGAGGTAATTTAATTTCCTTCTCTTGGCTCACATCGCTCACTCCATTTTTTACTAAAAAAGTATTGTCAACTAATTGTATATATATTATACTGTTTATGCAACAAACAGTTTATACTATAAACAGTTTATGTTGTATAAAGTTTACCAAATGAAGGAGGACATCACATGATTAGTGATCTTATTTTAGAAATAAGTGGATTACAAAAACGATTTGGCAAACAAATTGTTTTAGATGGGTTAGATTTAACAGTAAAAAAAGGAGAAATCCTTGCCTTACTAGGGCCAAATGGAGCAGGAAAAACTACTTTAATTAACATACTTTCAACATTAATAACACCTAATGATGGAAAAATCACATTAAACGGTTTTGATATGACAAAAAACTCTCTTGGAGTTAAAAATTCTATTAGTCTTACAGGTCAATTTGCCGCTGTTGATGAAATATTAACTGCAAAAGAGAATCTCCTAATGATGGGGGAACTTTCAGGTTTATCAAAAAAAGAAGCACATAAACGAGCAGATTTCTTATTAGATCAATTCGAATTAAAAGAATCTGCTAAAAAACAAGTAAAAACTTTTTCAGGTGGTATGCGCAGACGATTGGACTTAGCCATTAGTCTTGTTGTTAAAAGACCACTTCTTTTTTTAGATGAACCAACAACAGGGTTAGACACTAAAAGTAGACGCGCATTGTGGGAAATTATACATCAATTGAAAGATGATGGTGTCACGGTGTTATTAACAACTCAATATTTAGAAGAAGCGGATCAATTAGCAGACACAATAGTATTTTTAGCAAATGGCCGAATCATTGCGAGCGGAACCCCTGCTGAGATGAAAAAACAAATTGGGGGTACTGTCATTGAAGTTCGAGATTTTAATGATGAAATTATTCAAGAAATCTCAACGAATGGGAGTATTGATGAAATTAAAAGAGCAATACATCACATGGATGCTGAGCTTCCAAAGGATTCTAATGTTTATATACGAAGACCAAGCTTAGATGATGTTTTCTTAACGTTAACAAATACTAGAAAGGAGAGTAACTAAATCATGGAAAAAGTAGAAGTACTTCAAACTAAAAAGTTATCACTCTTCGTTAGTAATCGTGTGTTTATTAAACGTAGTTTGTTACAAAGCACGCGAAATATAGAGGTTTTAATAACTTCAATTATGTTACCAATCATGTTGATGCTTATGTTTACCTATGTTTTTGGAGGAGCAATCGATCCAAGTGGTCAATATGTGAATTATGTTGTCCCAGGAATTATTTTACTTTGTGCAGCGTTTGGATCTTCCAGTACAGCTGTAGATATTTCTACTGATATGACAAATGGTATAATGGATCGCTTTCGAACGATGCCGATTCAAAGCAGTGGTGTTATAACCGGCCATGTCGTTGCAAGTTTACTTAGGAATCTTTTAGCAACTGGTATCGTGATTTTTGTAGCATTTATGGTAGGATACGAACCAAATTGTACTTTTACAGAATGGATTTCAGCGATTGGAATAATTGTGTTATTTATATTAGCTTTTACATGGCTTTTTGCTGCAATTGGTTTACTCGTAAGTAGTCCTTCAGCGGCAAGTGGGTACGGATTTATCCTACTTTTCTTACCGTATTTATCAAGCGCATTTGTCCCAACATCCACAATGCCAAAATGGTTACGTGGGATTGCGGAAAACCAACCTATTACGCCTCTTACGGAAACCATTCGAAACTTACTAAATGGTGGAAATGTTAAAAATGATATTTGGTGGGCAATCGGATGGTGTCTATTTATTTTAGTAGGCTCATTTATATGGTCAAATTGGTTATTCCATCGAAAATCTGGTCGACGTTAAGTAATATTAAAAAACTAATGTTTGCACAAGTTCATTACAGTTTTTTTAAAAGAATTTAATAAACATGGCTAATGTGACATAGAGTGGATCAAAACAGCAAAAAAATGTCGATAAAAGGACTCTATTCTCAATCAAAATAAAAAATGACAAAAGGGGCTCGGAATATGAACATTCTGAACCCCTTTTGTCGACATTCTGAGCAGCCATTACGGCTGCTTTTTGTTTGTGATTTTTCCCATTTGCCTTCCGAATCGTAAAACAGCGCAAGCCGACTAAACTTCCTCACGGGTAGGACATCCGAACCTTTCAGGCAGGAAAAAAAGTCGGCTACTCAATCAATCAAGGGGTAAAAAACTTTTTTGATTAATGGCGCTATCGCAACATCAAAAAACTTTTTGTGATGTTTCCCTTGACCGATTGCCTATGCGTGTTTTTCGTTCTCCTTGCAAAAGGAGTTTTGAAAAATGGAATTAACGTCAATCTTTGAAGTGGTACGAATTAAGCAGGAAATTAGGGAAGTACCAGAAACATTTACTTTCGGTCGAATTACATCGCCTATAGAAGCACAAAAATTAGCAGCTTCGTTTATTGCAGACGAAGACAGAGAAGTATTTCTTGTACTTATGCTGAATACAAAAAATGAAGTTGTTGGATTACATAAAGCGCATGTAGGAAGCTTAAATGCAAGCGTCGTCCACCCAAGAGACGTTATGAAATGTGCCATTTTAAACAATGCAGCTTCTATAATTGTCAGTCATCAGCATCCAAGTGGCGACAGTACACCGAGTAGGGAAGACATAGAATTGACAAAGCGACTTGTGGAAGCCGGAAAAATCATCGGAATCGAAATACTAGACCATATCATCGTTAGTTATAAAGGGAATCATTATAGCTTGAAAGAACACGGGAAAATGTAAGGGAAGGGGAGAGATTCCTCCCCTTTTACTTGATTAGAAAATCAGTTATTTAGGAAGATGAAAAACGAGAAGGGGATCCGTGAGACGTTTTCTTTACGCATGGAAGAAAAGCTTATGCTTTTCTTTGAATATAAGCAGGTGTCGAGCCTGCTAGGGGGCCGCTGACGCAGCCATTTTTAAAAGATCTATTCGAAGAAGATTGGTGAGTATTTATGGCGTAAATACTTTTTAAACAAACGTTTGATTAGAAATTGGAGATTTTGAAAGAAGCTAGCTCAATAAGATTAAATTAAAATGTTTGTTCGAAAACTGTTTAGCAGTAATGTATCCCCAAAAAATAGAGATACAGAAGATAAAGTATTATTTTGAAATGAGTTTACAAATGAAAAATAATACTTATAGACCGTAACGAAGTGTAGGGCTTAAATCATTAATAATCCATAAATTTAAATTTATAAGGCAAGTGGAATCCTCAAAAAAGGAAAGTGAAAATTTGGTAGCGAATAGTAGTAAATTAAGGGAGTTGAGAAGAGCCCTATAAAAAAGATTGTATTAATGTATTACAAAAAAAATTAAGTTCTTTAAAATGAAAAGCGCACCGAATGAATAGATATTAATATCCATTTAAATTCGATACACTTTTATTAATATTAAATTTTTCTACCTTTTTCAATACTTTCTTCTAAACGATTGTCAAAGTCTTTATCAGCCATAATATACATAAAATAATACCTCACGCTACTTATAGACATTTTAAAATGAAAATAATACCGAATAACTAGATTAGAAATATTCATTTAAATTCGAAACGTTTTTTAGACTTTCTTATTTATTTCTTTCTACCCTCTTCAATTGTTTCGCGAATACGCTCTTCTAGTTCTTTTTCTTTTAATTTAAATAGCATTTTAATTCACCTTTTTATTTTTCATTCTTTACAGAATAGGAGGTTAATATTCATGGAAGTCACAATTAATATACCAGATGAAATGATAAAGGAGTTTAACAAGCATATAGGTTATTATAATTTGAAGAATGATCTCATTGGAGAAGAATATGAAGCCACATTAAATGATGTCATTATAGGAGCTTTAAAAATGTATTTACAATGGACAGCAATCGAACCATCACCACTTATAAAAACAGAAGACTTAAATATTGAAGCAAAGTATATAGATATCTTAAAAAAACAAAGAAAGAAACAAAAAGAAGTAGCAGATCAATCAGGAATACCTAAAAGTACGGTATCTACTTTATATAATGGGGGACTACCAAGCTTAGAGAACTTTATCAGAATCTGGATTGCATTAGGGCAACCACCAATTCAGCACTTACTTACCGTTAAACCAACGGAGTAAGTGCTTTTTTTATTGATATGAACTCGTTAACCGTACAAAAATATTTAAAAAAGTCCCACAAATCGGAATAGGACAAGCTCCTCAACTAATACATTTTAGCAGAGAGTAAGAATTACTAATTATTACTCACAATTACTTACTATTACTTAAAATTACTCAGAATTTAGTAGGGGAGAGGTGCTTCTAAGAGAAAAAACCGACCGACCCAGGGATAAGAGAAATCTTTAAAAGATTAGTTGGGAGGATAGAGGGGATGAATCTTAATCCAATCTTCAACGATGAAAACTATAAGAAAAGGCGATCGAATAAGAAAACTCGGTCAGATAAAAAAACGGATATAAAAATTTATGTATCACAAAGTAATTATGACTATTTATTTAAAAAAGCTAGTGCACTTGATATGAGTATGACGGAACTTGTCTCAAATGCATTTTACGTAATGTTTAGAAGAGGATATGACTATCAGCAATTTAAATACACAGTTACTGATTACATGGTTCATGTGAAACTAAGTAAACAAGATCATGAAACATTGGGTAGATATGCTGGAGATTGGATGATGAACAAGCGAAAGGCAGCTACAAACATATTTAATAACATTTTGTATATAAGAGGTGTTTAAATGATATCAAAATCTTATAGCGAAGCTGACTTATTGTATTATGATCATTGTAATCGCAGAGGAAAATCATTTTTCAGAGGCATGAATAAATTGCTCGGTGTTCCACTTAACATTGACATACCATCAGTCCACCTTACTCGGTTAACAACAATATGCAGAGACTTCAGGCAGAAAACTGGAGCAATCCTCTTTATCAATAAATTAATCGAATTTTTAGTTCAAGATTTTATTGAAGAAATCACGACAACAGCAAACAAAAAAGAAATATATAGAAGAATCTTAAATATGGACCATTCAATTGAAATTTCAGGGATTCAAGAAAATAAAACTTCAAAGATTCATAGTTTACCAAATTCCTATTTTTCGAACTTACAGACTACTAGGATCGTATTTAAATATGATGATATTTATCGTTTAGAAGTTACATTGTCTGACTTAGAAATCATACATGAACATTATTATACCGTGGAGAAACTTATAGGGTACCTGGTATCTGCTTTTGTGATTGATATTCAACAATCTGGATTGGGTAAAGTAATGAAAGAATTGATTTACAAGCTAGATTCTGAGGAGGAACGTTCAAATGACTACAACTAATCACGCTTTTAATCAGATTATCGCAATTGACGCCGGTAATAACGAAGTGAAATTGTGCATTGGAAGTAAACTAGATAAATTTTGTTCTGCAATTGCCGATTGGCACAGAAGACCACAACAAGAACAACATGGACCAGATGACATGGAATGGGAATACCAGGGGATGAAAGGGTTTGGAGGTACATTAGCAAAGATAGAATCCGAGTTCGGTAGTAGTATGTACGGAGTTTCGAAAAATCACTTTGAAGCGACAATGAGGATTTTATTAGCATTGCACAGAAATACAAACGAAAAAGAAGTGTATCTAGCTGTAGGAAATCCATATGATTCATTAACAAAAGAAGTAGCAATGGACATAAAGAGTTCTTTAATCAAATCCCACGAAATTAAAGTAAATGGTTCTTTGAAAAAATTCGTAATTAAAGATGTGATTGTAGCTGCTGAAGGTGCTGCAGCATTTCATTCAATACCTTATACGACTGAGTTAGTGCGAATCATTGATGTTGGAAGTGGAACAGTGAATTTAATTAGTATTCTTCGAGGTAGAATTATCGATATAGAAAGCTTTACAACAGATTACGGAATGTTGACTAGTAAATATGGTGAAGCGAGCCCATTTGCAATTGCAAGAGGAATTATTGGCGATACGTCTAAGAAATGGAAAAAAGAAGATAAAGTAAAAGTAGTAGGAGGTCCAGCAGAAATAATTGCACCATTTATTAAAAACCATTACGGAAATACAGAAATCATTACACCACAAATATGGACACCTGATGGCATTAAGTTTGCTCCACCTATTTTTAGTAATGTTGTCGGTATGTATAATTTGGCTATGAAGAAATTTAGTGATTTGGTGCAAGTATAATGGGAAAAAGAGGGAGAAAAAAACAGGAAACGGCAAGAGTGCAGATTACATTATTTATTTCGAACAAAGAAGATAAGGAAATCTATGAGTATATCACTCAGGCGACTAGTAATAGTGCTGCAGGTAGAGAATTATTAGTAAGAGCGTGGAGAATGGTCGAAAAACAGCTCGTTTCCGAGCAGTGCCAAATAAAAGATATTGAGATTTATGATCGGAATAATGAATTTCGATTCGATACAGTACCAGATGGTTTAGAGATAATTTATGACGAAGGGGTGCAAGAAGACGCTATTCATATGGATGATTTCTACTATTAATAAATGAAGAAAATGCATTAGTGCTTGCTAATGCGTTTTCTCTCTATTTCATTTTCTCTTTCGAAAAAATAATGAAAACTTCAATGAATTTTATTAAAGTGTATAAGATTGTGAAGAATTGTACTTTAATCAGGAATGGTCAAAGTTAATTCTTAATATATATAACTTCAATAAACAATAAATTTGCAACATACTAGTAGAATAATGTGTAAAAGAACAATTTATTTCAAGCTAAGTTTGTAGTAATTGATAGATGAAAGGGTTGAAAGATGATGAGCGATATAAATGAGGTTGATTTAGATGTTAAAGGAATACCTAAAACAGATAGTAAGATTATGCCTATATTAGAAGTTCTGAAAGTTAGGGAACCTGTCATTCATCATCGAGAATTAGTATCAACAATTCAGGATGTAGATAATGAAACAACTGAGGATTTTTGGGAAATTAGCGCTTCAGGCTGTATCTACTCTCGTTCTATAGTTAAAGATGCGCTTGAAAAACGGTTTCAAGATAATGAAGTAGATGAAATAAATTTTTTTAATGCTTTTGAACATTCTTATGCAACTAGCGCTCAGCATTAGTTGAAGAACACGAGTTGCAGTATTATTTTTTTCGCTCTATTTAAATTATCTGAAGTTCAATCAAAAAAATAATATTCTCTTTTCCTTCATATTATGAGGTAAGGAGGTTTTTTTATGAGCCGAATTAAGTATAATGAAAAAGACGTAGACGTATTAGCAAGGTTAATACGAGCAGAAGCAGAAGGAGAAGGCAAGCAAGGTATGTTAGCAGTAGGTTGTGTAGTTGTTAACCGTGCCTTAGTAACCTGTTCAGACTTTAAAGATGTAGATACAGTACGACAAGCAATATTTCAATATCACGGCAGTGATGCTTCATTTGATGCGATTCACGAATCTTATTTTTATCAGAAAGCAACAGAGCCTTATATCAGCTTAGCGAGACAGTGTTTAGAAGATTGGCGAGGGTATCCTGCTAAGTATTCTTTATGGTACTTTAATCCGTGGGGTCCTGAGTCGAAAAAATGTCCTGCAACTTGGTACAATCAACCAAATGCAGGTAAATGGAAAAATCACTGCTTTTATGAGCCAACTGGAGAAGAATGTGAACAAATTTATATAAGAGTAAAATAGTTTTTCTTAAACTTTGCAAAATTTATGAGGGATTTTAGGGAATTAAAACTACCTTCTTTTTTTACGAAGAAAAAATCCCTCTCTAGAGGGACGTTTCAATAATATACTGGTTGTGAGAGATGACAAGGTGGAAATTCATTTATATCCTGAATCATAAAAAAACTGTATTGTTTTAAGGCAAATTGCGCTTGATACAAATATTCAATTACAAGAATCTTTTCACCAGATATGCCGCACAAGATACCTGACGTTCCTTGCCCATTTCTCAATGAAACACCCACAGGTTTACCAATCAAATATCTAATTTTTTGTTGCCATGGCATAGTAATCACTCCTTCAAATGCATAATATTACATTTTTAAAGAATATGAGCCTGTTCATCTTAAATGCGTGAACAAAAAAACTTCGTAATTCGAAGATATTCTGTAGTAACATAACAACACATACTAAACACAATGTCAGCGTATACATCATATAGTAGAAAATGGGCGTTTTATCCGTCCGCACTACTTTGATCATTTTCTATTACTCACTTTCGTTACTTTGTACTCACACCTTCCCAAAGCTATTATTCCTTAGAAACGTTTTTAAACGTTTCTAAGGAATAATAGCATTTTTTATGCCTCATAATCACCTTATATACGTTTATGGGACGTGTCCTTAAGTGCTCGAAATTTGTAACTTCTGGACGTTACCAGGTCAGATTGGTAAGAGGATGATGTTAATTTACGGATCGTCAATGCGTCTATGGGCATATCTCAACGGTTAATAGGGGTAACATCAGGAAAATGAACTTAGCGTTGTAAATCCGCGTTTTGCTGGTGGTGCCCCAATATAAACTTGTGCCTAGTGAAGAACAAAATCGTAGAGGAGGTAATGTAGCAAAAGGACATGATGTACTAATAGTTGTAACAGCAGAAGAGCAATATATGGTAGAAAACAGTTCGGCTTACCAGGGATTTGTGCCACAAGAAAATGGGACAGGTTTCTATTTTATAAAAGAAATATAGATATAAAATGCTATATAACAAACCTATAAGTAAATGATAAATAAAGAATGATCATTAATATCCTCTATTTAACTATTTAATAGTTTAGTTGATGATGGAATAAAGGAATTTCTGAGGTTGAGCAGAACTTACCAGATGAACAAATAAGAAATAGAAATTCCCTCTATCGGAGTATGTAATAAGAAATATAAATCTGAATGGTGTGAGAGAAGATGATGTTTGACAATATTGAAGAAAAAAAGAAAAAACGCAAATCATTTAGTTATCTATTCATTCTTTTAGTAATTGCATTACTGTTGATGGTATTGTTGTGGTATCAAGGTATTCTTATCCCAAATACTTTCAATGCAAAGTATTACCCTGTGAAAGGAATAGATGTTTCATCTTATCAAGGTGAAATAAAGTAGGAACAATTTCAGAAACAAGACATTAAATTTGCCTTTATTAAAGCTACTGAAGGGAGCACTTTTGTCGATGAGTATTTTGAAACAAATTGGAAAGGTGCAGAAAAAACTAATCTACGGATTGGAGCCTATCACTTTTTTAGCTATGATAGCGAAGATAATACCCAAGCTGAGAACTTTATGAAAACAGTACCCATTAATAAACAAACATTACCTCCAGTCATCGATGTTGAGTTTTATGGAGAGAAAGAAAAAAATCTCCCTAATCGTATTAGAGTAGAGAAAGACCTTCATACAATGGTTCAAATACTTGAAGAGCATTACGGAAAACGAGTCATTCTCTATACGACAAAAAAGGCTTATGATTTGTATATTAAAGATCATTTCGAACAATGTGATATATGGATAAGAGATGTGTTTACCAAACCTTCTTTATCAGATAAACGAACTTGGACATTTTGGCAGTACACCGACCGAGATCGATTAAAGGGATATAGTGGTAATGAAAAATTCATAGATGTAAATGTATTTAATGGAAATGAAAAGGAATTTGAAGAATATGGGTATTAATTCCTCTAATCAAAAGATATGTGATAAAAAAGCCACGAAAAAACGCTCGGAAATACCAAGCGTTTTTTCGTGTTAAATACAATTCTATTTGTCCAGTTAAAATCACTTGGATTTACTGATTTATATATATGATTATTTAACATTTCTTTATATTATCTGAACTACTGGTCATTTTTTTCTTCTTCGAATATATTTAAATAAATTTGGAGACTTATTTAAACAAGTTCTGTTTTGTATGGCTACACCGTCAGATCTATTTAATAAAAATATATATTCTTTAATTTAAGAATTTTTAACGGCATCTTTTAAAGCTTTTCCTGCTGAAAATGCAGGGATTTTTGAAGCAGCAATTTCAATTTCCTCACCCGTTTGTGGGTTTCTTCCTTTTCTTGCGGCTCTTTCTCGAACTTCGAAATTACCAAAGCCAATCAATTGTACTTTATTGCCATTTGATAAAGCATTCGAAATCGTTTCAAATACAGCGTCAACAGCCTTACCTGCATCTTTTTTTGATAATTCGCTTGCTTTTGCTACTGCGTTAATCAATTCTGTTTTATTCATTCGTTATGTACTCTCCTTTATTTCCTAGATTTCTAGGTATATTCCAGTTTTAACATAAGCTGAAGAGCTTTATAATAACGAAAACATCTGTTCTAGTCAACCATTTAATAGAGATGGATATAGATAGAAATCTTTATAAATCTAAAAATCTATGGATCTAACAGTTGTACGTTTTGTACACTGCGAAAATATCGGTTCTTTTCTTTTTTGTTACCTGTCTAAAAGTTAGTCTGTAATAAATGTGCAGAAGCTATATATCTTTTAAACGCCACTTTTAAAAGAACTTGAACTTATTGGTTATAACATTAGATTCCTTACAAGTTGTACAAGGTTAATTCTTAATATTTGAAAATCCTAGAAGTCTATAAGGCAGGCTTAAGACTGCAGTTATTGCTTAAGTAAACAAGTACTTAGTTCTAATTTGTTTCATCTAATTTACATTCTTTGTAAGGCATTATATACATCAAATCGAAATAAATAGGCACTTAGGTTTGTAAAAAGGAGCGTAAAAATGGATGTAAATTAATAATGCAGAATTAATTACTAATAAATTTAATATTTAAGCTTAAATAAAGAGGATGATGTTAGTGCGAATAGCACTAGGACTCTACCAATGACGAAGATAGAGCAAGCAGTGGATATTGTATCTTTCATTCTTCTCGTCTTCAAGTTTGGATACTCATTTTATATATGGAAGGATCTACCTAAGATAATTCCTGCACATTTTAATACTGCATCTGAACGAGAAGGGTGGGGAGGTAGAAATAATGTATTGCAAATTGCAATACCGATCATAGGAATCGTGTTATATGCGGTATATGCTTTGTAAATCCCCTTATGTTTCTACTTTAACTATTACAGTAACAAAAGAAAATGCCTTGCCTTTACAATCACAAAGTCGTAAAACATTTAAGTGGCTTACGTTTGAGGTCATTATTAGTCTTGTTTTATTTTTACATAAATACATTGGTTTTCTACAAGGGGGTAAGAAACTAAATCCATTTTACCTCCACGGCTTCTTTATTGTATTAATTATTAACTTGATTAATTTTCAAAGAAATGAACATAATAATAATTTCACTATAACTTAATGTTCCTATTTTAAAAAAGTTTAAATGATTTTTTTTGTCAAAATGCCAATTACATCAACTTTTCATATAATGAAACTAATTAAAAGGAAATGTCTAAAATTTTTGAGAGATAGATAACTTTCCCCCTATCAACTCAAAGGTGTTCTTTTTGAGAATTAAAGAAGAAAATAACCAACTTAGTGGCGAGGTGCAACATGAAAGAAGTTCTTCTATATACATTTACAAAGTTGATGAAAGATAAAAACTGGAAGCTAAAAGATCTAGCTATAAAATCAGAAATACATAAAACTGAAATCAGTCAGATATTTAATAGTAAAAAAGTGTTATCATTACATAACTTGGATGCCATAACAAAGGCTTTTGAACTACCTGAAGGCTCTTTTTATAATGATTATGTGAAATTATGTTTTAACGAAAGAAACTTACTAGATAAAAGAAGAAGTAGTGCTTTTATATACCAATGTGCTAATAATGGATTTAACTCTGCGTTATCTAACATCTTATCAATTATAAACAACGAAGAATCAGTAGCCATCCGGACAAAATATTTCCAAAATGTATTTTTTATTGCAGAAAAGCTTTTTTTAGAAGGGAAGGAAGAAGTAGCGATTCCTTTATATGAATTCATTATTGAGCATATGTCTAATTCAATAACTGAAGAAGTAGCAATCAGTTATTTTCGGAAATTTTATTGGACGCGTTTAACCAGTGAAGGGAACATAGTGTTAGAGCGTGTATTAGAATATATTTCCTATATGCCAACGAAATTTCAAGAGTTAACGATTTTATGGATTACGGCAACATATTATTCGTTAAAACAATGGGACGAGGTTTTAAGCTTTGCGAAGCGATTAGAAAAAATGACAAAAAGTAAAGATCATTTAGGTCGTGCACTAATGTATCAAGCATTTGCTTTAACTAGATTAGGAGGGAGTTTAAAAGAGGTTTTAAATTTAATCAATAAATATGAAGGAATAAGTGATTATTATGCAGATTTAGCGGTCGGAAATCGATATGTAGCACGCATTGATTTTGGTGATTTTCATGTGGTTGATTCCTATTATAGATGGATTCGAAACCGTGATGATGTTCATGTGGGTATTCCAAGGATTATAGAATGCTATGTGAAATTGGGCCGTTTAGAGGATGCTGAAATGTTTATTGAAAAGTTTCATGATCGAATCGATGAGTTGAGTAACTCATCCAACTTACAGATGAAGCATCTATATTTAGATTATCAATACGCAATTGGATTGTTAAAATGTAAAACAAAACGGTACTATGAAGGATTAGAAGCATTATTAAACGTTGCTTCAAAGGTGAAAAGTGATAAAATCCAAGGTGATTTTCAAAAATGTCTAAGAACAATTTGGGATTATCGAAAGTTTTTAAATAAAGAATTAGAAGAAACGTATATTCGTGCTCTAAGTTAAATAGAATTAATGTGTATATAGATAGTTTACAGAATAATCAATAAACTATTATAGAGTTTAATGGAAAAGGAAATTGACAGGAAATTTTAAAATCCAAGAATTAAATACTGTATATAATAAAGTCGGTAGGTTCGGTCATACGAGAGAGAAAAATACTTAAAATTTTTTTAAGGGCCTGCAAATTAAACGTGTAATACTGGAATACCAACCGAATAAATGGTTATACAACTTTAATTCCCTTTTCTTAACACTTCTTGACATTGAATAGGAAATTGTAAACCTGTGTAGAAATTAGTCTATACAGGTTTTTTATTTGTGACTCTTTTGATGGGCGAAAGAAGATGGTCAAAATAGAGATTATAGATTTAAATATATATATGAGAAAATGAAAAAGTATTATTCAAAATTAGAGAAAAAATCTAATGTCTCATCATCAGTAATCTTTTAAAAGAAGTTAACGATTTAAAATTGTCAACAAAGGTATTCGGAATACTTTTATTCCGAATACCTTTTGTTTTGTGGAAACGAAAACCCTAGGCTAGGCCTAGGGTTCCAAAAAGCTTATAGCGAGGTATTAAAAAAATTCCCCCGAGGTGCTAAACTATTTTTGGTTCGCTAACCAGCCAACCAAAATAGCAGCGTACGGAGGAATTTTTATGTCAAAAGACAGTAATAGTTTAGCACATACAATATGGACTTGTATGTATCACAACGTATTTACCCGAAATATAGAAGGCATGTCATTTACGGAAAAAAAGTAAGACATAGGAGAAATACTCCAATCTTTATGTGAAAGAAAAGGAGTAGAGATTATCGAAGCAACAGCGTGTAAGAATCATATATCGAAACTTTCTAAATAAGGAATTAGAAGATAAATATATCCGAATTTTGAATTGAAAAGAGATAAAAATGAAAAAATGTTGAATTTTATCAAGATAAATCCAAGAAAAATAAGAATTGGTGAATTTTGTAAAAATACAAAATTATAAACTTCCCGTATAATCTGTATATTATGGTTTACTGCAAGGCTGTAATATCACTATAACCGAGTTTTTAAACCACATATCCCAAACGCCCATTCATATTTGGATTCCATAAAATTCTTTGATATGTGCACAATATATTGAACATTTTTCTTTTTAGAGGATGGATTTTCACTCTTCTTAGGTCTCCTTTAATACTTTCTTTTTTATAATGATTAACTTATCTTTTTACAATTACATAAGCAACCTCTATTTCTTCACAATACTTAAATACACTTAAAGAAGAAGCAAAGACGCAGAACTGTACAAAAATAACATTAACTGCAAAATAATTAAAATTCTATTATAACATGGAAATAAATGGAATGTAAGGTATATTTTTTTGCACTAAACGACATTTTTTCGGTTTGTAAAACGACAAGTATTTGTATATGTAGTAGTAATGACAAATAGTAGGGAGATTGGAAGTCATTGAAAAGTATAGCGTTAAGAATGAATAGTAGAAACAAATCAAATTAAATGAACAAGGTTGTTTCTAAGTCTTTATTTGTCGAAAAATGACGAAAAATAATTCGGAATTGATAGAATTTGTCAAAATTCATTTATAATCAATTTTCTGTATAATCTAACTAGAAAGAAAATATCGAAAATGGGGGAGACAACTAAGATGAAACGTTTAATCAAAAGTACAGCAGTTGTAGCATTAGGTACTGGTGTTTTATTAAATGCATTTCCATTAACACAACATCAGACAATTGCCAAAGCTGCAACGCAAACAGCAATTGATCAAGTACTAGCAAAACTTACGCCACAACAGCTACAGGCAATTAAGCAATTGAAATTAACTGACAAAGAGGGGCTTCAATTATCTTCTGATGTTGATCAAACAAGTGACAAGCTTACATCTGTCATTGTCGAGTTTAAGGACAAGCCTCA
>NZ_JBHJTJ010000059.1:0-17287 GCF_042267765.1 Gottfriedia sp. NPDC056225
GATTCAAATATGTAACCCAGGAATTTAATCAAAATTATATAAAAGTAGATCATACAGGGCATATTTTATATCAAATTTTTCATGAAGTGATTGAGAAGTTTCTAATCTCGATTGATCGTTTTGCAAATGAAATTGAACAAATTGAACGAGACTTATTTAATGATCCCTTCAGAAAGGACTTAGACAAGAAAATTTTCACATGGAAAGTTCAATTACAGGATTTAAGACAGCTTGTTGAACCTCAAGTTAATGTTATTAATCAAATAGTAGAAGCAGATTTTCAATTTTTAAGTGAAGATGCTGGATTTTATTTTAGTGAGTTAAAAGAAAATTATGAAAGAATAGTTAGTGCACTTGATGACTTTAAAGAAAATATGGCAGGAATCATTGAGCTTCAAATGTCTTTAAAGTCCGACCGGACAAATGATATTATGAAAACTTTAACATTAATAAGTGCCATCTTCTTACCGATGTCATTTATCGCTGGGTTTTACGGGATGAATTTCATTAATATGCCTGAGTTAAAGTGGAAGTATGGTTATTTGTATTGTATCTTCCTAATTATTCTAATTGGCATCCTTATTTCAATTTATTTTCATTTTAAAGGTTGGTGGGGTAAAAGGCGTTTTACTAAATAATCAATCGTTAATTAATTGAGTCGATTTTGTCTGAAGTAAATAAGTCTTTTTCTTCTATTCTCATTAGAATTTCACGATTAAAATCGTTTTCAAATACTAATCTAGTCGCTTGAGTTCGAATCGACTTTTCAACAATATTTCGGACAAATCGTCCATTACTAAAATGAGCACGATTTTCAAGTTTAGCTTTCTGTATATAGTCTCTTAGGCGATATTCCGCTTCTCGAGAAAGAATATATTCACGGTCTACAAACATTTTTTTCGATATATCTAAAAGCTCTATTACTGAATAATCCTGGAATTCTAATATGAATGGAAATCTCGATTTCAAACCTGGATTTAAACTTAAGAAATAATCCATTTCGGAAGAATAGCCCGCAAGTATAAGTACAAAATCACCATGCTTATCTTCCATATGTTTAACAAGTGTATCAATAGCTTCTTTTCCGAAATCCTTTTCTCCACCTCGGCCTAGTGAGTATGCTTCATCGATAAAAAGAATGCCTCCATTTGCTTTTTTTACTAAATCCCTAGTTTTTTGAGCAGTATGACCAATATATTCTCCTACTAAATCCGCTCTTTCAGCTTCGATTAAATGGCCTTTTGAAAGAACACCCATTTTTAAGAATAATTGTCCAATAATCCTTGCGACAGTTGTTTTCCCAGTTCCCGGGTTTCCTTTAAACAACATATGCAAAACTTGCTTTTCAGCCTTTAAACTCAGTTCTTCTCTTTTTTTATTAATAAATATCCAAGCATAAATTTCATGAATCATTTTTTTTATTTCATCCATGCCAATTAAATGTCTTAGTTGATCCTCTATTTCAACCAATAACTCATGTTTAGGCTTTTTAACTGTTTCAATACTTGGAGTTGGAGAAACCTCTCCTCTTTTCACCGTATTAAGTACAACATTTATTTGACCGTTATCTTTTAACCGAATTGGTTGCTCCAAATATGACACCTCTCTTTAATCTATCAACATTCGTTCATGCATCTATATAGAAAAACCACAAAGTATCTCGTAATAACTCGCATTTTCTTTTTTCCAATAAAAAATTCCAAAATTACGTTTTTACTATTATATGTACGAACAATAACTTTCAAAACTCTAATTCTCTGACATTATCTTTTAATTGGATAACATTACTAAATTTTACTAAATTCTATTAACGAATTTGTTATAATTAGAGAAAAAGAGAAGAGTTGATAAATTTGACGATTCCAAACTTAACGACTACTACATTACCAGATGTCATCTTGCAATTTGCCTCTCACTTAAATAGTAAAGGTAGAAAAGAGTCTACGATTAAACGATATTGTTATGACTTAGAAGAATGCTTCCGCTACTTTAAGAAAGTTAACGAGAACTTAAGTACATTACAAGTGCAAAGTTTTAACGAATACTTTTACTATTTAACATCTGAACGGAAATACAATGAGAAAACGATGCATCGTATTTATGTTGTCCTTAATCAATTTTATAAATTTTTACAATCAAACAATTCTTCAATTGAAAATATCATTCCGTTTACTAACTATTTAGCTGGTCCTTCCAGAGCTCTATCCCCTGATGATTTTATTACTGAGGAAGAAGAAAAAAAATTACTATCAATTGTACAATCCACAGCAGAATTATCGGAAAAGCAATTAAAAGCAAGACCATTTTTAATGGATCGCAATGAAATAATGATTAGATTAATGTTATATTATGGGCTTACATTAAAGGAATTAATTGATTTACAAATGAGAGATATCAATTTCGCCTTAAATGAACTAATAGTACATAGTAAAGAAGGAACAAAAAGAACAATCATTCTTTTAAAAGAAGATCGAATGCTTTTATATAAATATTTTGTTACAATCCCTGAGCCGGTAAGGCCTCATTATCATTCAAATCATCCGCTTTTTGTCGCATTTGATTATAACCGAATGACGTTCCACTGGGTTTATGATACCGATTCACCGAAAGCACTGACAGAAATCGCTTTTCAAAAAATGCTTAGGTTAGAAGTTAAAAGGACGGGACTGCGGAAAGGACTTTGCTCACAGCATTTAAGAAACACTTTTATTTTTAGAAAAATTCAAGAAGGATTATTAGCCGAAGAAATTCAACAATTAGTAGGGTTGAAAACATCAGTTTCATTAAAACGTTACTATCAATTTTTTCAAGAAAATAAAAAAGAATAAGGAATTGTATAATGAAGGGGATAGGAAAGCTATCCCCTTTTTTTACTTCTGCTCCTTACCTTTCATGAGTTCTGCGATTTCTTTAGATGAATACTTTTCTTCATTTTGCAATGCAGCGATTACTCTTTCTCTTCTTTCCATCGTATGATTTTGGCTTAATTTCTTTTTACCTATTAGTTCAGTCACTTCAATTTTTAAGCAAACTATTCCTGAAAGTAACTTTTCTACATATTCTTGGTGATCTTCATATTTCCAAGGTTTTGCTTGACCTTTTTCAAAGTAATCAGTCGTCATTAAAACAATTTGTCTCATTTCATCTTTGTCTGTTATCGCTTCAACGTTTCCATATGCATGGATTGCGGTATAGTTCCAAGTTGAAACAGTATTTTTTTCTTCATACCATGTTGCTGAAATATAAGCATGTGGACCTTGAAAAATAATTAAACATTCTTTTCCATTTATCGATTTCCATTGGGGATTTGGCTTAGCTAAATGTGTGATTAAAAATAGTTTTTCCCCTTCTTCATGTATGATAAATGGCAAATGAGTTGCCTCAATTTTTGCTTCGTTGTTATTGGATAATAATATTCCGAAGCCATTTTTCTTCATTTCAGCTATTAATTGCTGTAGATCCTTTTCTTGAAATTCCTTTGGAACATACATGTAAATTCTCCTCGGTTTTTAGTTTACATAATATTGTTATATATAACTACATATTTTAAGTTCATGAAAAAAGAACATTGACCTTATGATCAATGCTCTTTTTTCTATCTATTTTTACATTTCAATTTGTACATTTTTAGATGGTACAAACGTTGAAATCGCGTGTTTATATATTAATTGTTGTTTTCCTTCAACATCTAACAATACCGTAAAGTTATCAAAGCTTTTTACTTTCCCTTTGATTTGAAATCCATTTAGTAAAAATACTGTAACCGCTAGATTGTCTTTACGTAATTGGTTTAAGAACTGATCTTGAATGTTGATTGATGTTTTCATGTCCTTTTCCTCCTCTTCTACCTCTACATATATTTATTCGAGATGAAATAGCCCTTTCCTTCAAGTAGAGCTAAAATTTCCAGTTTTTTTATATCAAAATTATGTCCATCCATTTCAAACCAATGGATGTTCATTTTATTTCTAAACCAAGTCATTTGTCTTTTTGCATATCTTCTTGAGCTTTGTTTGATTAAATCAATCGCTTCATCTTTTAATAAGATTCCATCAAAATAATCGTAAAGTTCTTTATAGCCAATCGCTTGCACGGATTGACAATTACGAATGCCTTTGTCATATAACATTTTTGCTTCTTCTATGAGGCCTTCACCCAACATTAAATCAACTCGTAAGTTTATTCGATTGTATAATAGCTCCCTGTCCATCGTTAATCCAATGATTTCTGCATCATACAAATATTCAGGCTCTCGATTAAATGCAGTCTCCGAAAACTTTTGTCCTGTCAGTTTGAATACTTCAATTGCACGTATCACTCTTCTGACATTATTCATATGTATTTGTTTAGCACTTTCTGGGTCAATTTCTTTTAATTGATCATGTAATGCTTGATTCCCAAAGGCCATTGCATAGCCTTCTAATTGATTTCTTAAAAGCTCATCACCTTCTTGTTCAGCAAATTCATATTTTGTTAGCACACTTTGGATATATAATCCAGTACCACCAACTATAATTGGAATTTTGCCTCGACTAGCAATTTCTTTTATTTTTTCTCGAGCTAGTTCTTGAAAATCTGCAACAGTAAATGAAGCTTTTGGATCAAGGAAATCGATTAAATGATGTGGGATTCCTTCCATTTCTTCTTCCGTAACTTTAGCTGCTCCAATATTTAACTCTTTATAAACTTGCGTTGCATCGCCATTAATAATTTCACCATTAATAGCTTTTGCGAGTTCAATACTTAGTTTTGTTTTACCTACAGCAGTAGGACCTACGATGACAATCACTTTTTGCATATTTACCATTGTAATCACATATACGCCTTTCTATACAACCTTTTCCTTACTTGTCCTACTAATTTTGAAAGTGGATAACTCTTTTTATTTATACCATATATATACAAAAATTCCAATGTGATGTGAACTCATTCACATGTAAAAAGAAAGTGTTTTCAAAATATGTGGTGTGCAAGTAAACTATAAGTAACCTAAAAAAATGAGGTGAACTCATGCCTGATTGGTCTTATCATACAATTTTCAAACCAATCCTATCTAAGTTTCCATCTAATATCTCTAGAGAATTCATTCATCATAGTATGAATACGATTTCTACGATTCCATTTGGTCAACATATAATCGAATTTCTTGGCCATTTAAAATCTGACAATACTCTTGGTATCGAAATACATCATTTAAAGTTTAAAAACCAAATTGGATTCTCCTCTAAAATTGACCCTTTTCTTACAGGTACAAATGCTTTTATGAACTTAGGCTTTGGCGTAATCGAAATTGGTCCTATCTCTTTAGAAGGTGCCGCCTTTAGCAATAGCCCACTAATTGATTTGAAAACAGACAAATTAATCGGTTATGAAACAAATAACACTTTAACGGCAGAACAAACAGTTGCTAGACTCTCTAAACTGAATAAGAAAACGCCGATTTTCGCTAGACTTGTTGGAGACTTTGAACAATTTAAATTAATTGAATCGAAACTTGCTAATTATGTAGATTCTTTCATTATAGATACTAAATTAGCTGGAGAACTGTTTGATCATAGTTGGTCTTCTTCTATACCAATTTGTCTTTCTATCAATTCGAATGAAATAGATGTTCAAGCTATACGAAAATATCACATGATTGATTCAATATTAATTGAAGAAACGCCGGCTTTTTCTGATGTAGAACAAAAGAATTATCTAAAAAATACACTTCATACATTAAGATTAAATCATTTTGAAAAGCCCATTTTTACAAAAGGAGGAGTAGTTGAACCAATTGATGCAATTGAATTAATAGACGCAGGGGCTTCATTAGTTTTTTTGACTCATGGCTATGTTATAAGTGGTCCAGGTCTCCCGAAAAGAATCAATGAAGGATTATTGTTTAATAGAAAGAATGAGTTTACAAGTTTAAATAATGGGTGGATTTGGTACTTTCTATTTGGTCTTTTCATGTTTTTTGGTGGTTTACTAGCTCTCTTTATTAGTTTAACATCTATTCTTCTTCCATATGATGAACACTTTTTAAACATTCATAGAAATGGAATTTTACAGTTTAACGATCGAATCCTTCCATTTATGTCACATGATCGAATGACACTAGCTGGAACCATTATGTCAGGTGGTATACTTTTTATGTCACTTGCAAGAAATGGAATTAAACATAACTTCCATTGGGCTAAAAAAGCTTCTGATATTAGCGCTATTTTCGGTTTTTTAGCAATATTTTTATTTATTGGTTATGGCTATTTTGATTGGTTACATGCCTTATTTTGGATCGTTTTATTATTGCCATATTTAATTGGATATTTTAAAACTAAAAGACTGGATAGGAGTCCTGAATCTGAAAACTTAACAAACAATAAACACTGGAAATCTAGTTTAATAGGTCAATTGTTTTTTATTATATTAGGATTTTCAATTACGCTAGGCGGATGTATTATTTCATTTGTAGGCGTAACTACGACATTTGTAAAAACTGACTTAAATTATTTATGTATGTCTTCCTCCCAACTTAATGAATTTAATAAAAACTTAATCCCTGTTATTTCACATGATCGAGCTGGCTTCGGTGGCGGATTAGTAAGTGTTGGACTACTTGTACTGATGATTTCATTGTGGGGATTCAGGCAAAATCAGCAGTGGATTTGGTGGACATTATTCTTAGGAAGTTTACCGGCATTTTTTACTGCATTTGCAGTCCATTTTATAATTGGCTATACAGACTTTTACCATCTTTTACCGCCGATTATTGCAAGCGTATTTTTAATGATAGGAGTTATCAAAACATATAAATTTTTGAACTTTCCAATGAAAAAAACTATTAAACACACATCCATCGGAATAAAATAACGATGTTGTTCAAGTAATTTATAAAAATTCAAATTTTAAACTTCCATTATATAAAAAGAGGATCATCATTTTTTTAATGATCATCCTCTTTTTATATACACTTCTTTATTTACAAAATTACATAGGTCGTAATTTGTGTTGAATCCAACTTTTCTTACTTAAAATGGTCCAGGTGAATTATTCGTATTATTTTGATGGCTCGTTGTATATCTTCCAATTTCTTCATCCATTGTTTGATTATTACTCTTATCTGGAGTACCAGTTCCATACTTCTTTTCCATAAAAAATCCAAATCCGATCATAATGATAACAAATCCCAAAATTGCATAACCAACCATAGTCATATACCTCACTTTGTTTTCAATTGTAATGTTGGTTCTATCTAAAGAAATTATCATTAACAAATGATTAATCATCAGTTCAAAAGATTAAATTCTTATAATATAGTATTCAATATAGCACTAAAAAGTCCTTTTTATATTTTACGAATCCTTCCATTTGCTACCAAAATATCCCTTTTTAATCTTATCTTTTTTATTATCAACTCTTATACAATTAAACTTCCATTTTGTATTACGCAATATGCTCGAGTTTTAATTGAAATAATGTTAATCACAGGCCAGTGAGCAATGACGTCCAGCGTGGTAATTGTATGGCAAAAAAAATGAACTAAAGTGGAAATTTAAATTCTTATATTTGATATGTAGTATTCTTAATTAGTCCTTTTTAAGGTAAATGAACGGATTTAATATGATTCAATCTTAAATATACGATATCTCCACTTGCAACTGATATTTCTAATACGCTATTTTCAACAGAATTAAGTAACCCAATTTTCATCGGATCATTCCCACCATCAAAAACAACAAGCTTCCCTTCTTCTTTTTTTAATTGCGATTCAAACGAACGTACGAATGGGACATTTGATGGGTTAATTGGAAATTTAACATTATCAATTGAGTAAGGCGTAACATTGTCATTGTATGGAGTGAGCCACTTTAAATGAGAAAATGAAATATACATTGTTTTAAATACTGGTGTGTAAAAAACGATATAATCACTTAAGACATTTGTAATATATCCATGAAAAGTTAGATTACCAGTCACATAGATTTCTGAAAATATGCCTCTTGCATTTGTTAAGACTTTGCGGTATGAAATTGATTCAATTTCATTTGCAATTGAAGGTTCGATCGGTTGTGGGATTTTCTCATTAGAAAGTTCGCTTAAATGAACTCGATGAACGTGAATCCAAGGGATATAATAGTATTTTCGACCGTTATATAAAACTAATATGTCTTGTCCAGCATCTGTCAAAATACCTTCAAAGGCTATATCACCAGACAAAAGCACAAAAACTTGTCTACCTTGTAATGAATCTATATAACTCACTTTTTATCCCCCTTTAGTAATCCCTTAAAAACTTAAGTATAATTTATAATAGCTCTGTAATAGAGCGAAAAGTTGTATTAAGACTGAGATGAAATTTTGATGCATTTCGTTAAGCCTTCCGTTCTACTTTTATTCTATTTTTCTGTAAATTATGCATTCAAATTAGCGATACTGATGTTTCTTCAAAAGTAATCGTAAACTCTGTCACTAAAGATTGTATTAGCCGTTGAATTCTTATCTGTGTTTAAGGTAAAGATATTCCACTCCTATTTAATAAAAAACATGTTCATTCGCCACTTGAATATTCTAATATAACAATGCGTTTTTGCTTCTTTGTTATTTTATTACTTTATCAATGTAACGAAATCTTCACATAAACTTATATAACAATATAGACTAATTGTTCGAACATATTAAATAGATCAGTGCATGAAGAAGTTCAAAAGCCCCCTCTTCAATTACGAATAGGAGGTTTTTTAGTTGTTCTACGATTTTTTTGATCATACAAAAAAACTGTACTTTTGTCATGATAGTTATTTATCTTTAGGGGGCATTTTCATTACTTAGGTAAAAAGCCTATCTTCTAAAAATTAGTGAAATAATCCAAAGCATGATTGATATTTTAGAATATTAATATAACAAATGGACAAGGTTCATTAAATATTTTTTAGAAGGTGGACAACCGTTTATTAAATCAAAAGGTTGAAATCTTCCTATAGAAAATGCGAAAGGAGAAATTGAATATAGAATGTTTACTATAGCATTAACGATTTTTACATTTATAGTAACGGTCGTATTAATTATGTGGAGACCAAAAGGACTAAACGTATCTATTCCCGCTCTTGCCGGAGCTACGTTAATGGTCATTAGTGGTGCTGTATCCTTACACGATATGAAAGTAATCGCTTCGGATGTTGGCGGAGCATCGGTGACGATCATGGCAACCATTGCTATGGCACTTGTTCTTGAAAGTTTCGGTGTATTCCAATACGTAGCAGATTTTTTAGCTAGACTCTCAAAGAATTCGGGTAAACGCCTGTTTTGGTACATTAGTTTAATGAGTTTACTTATGACCCTCGTATTTAACAATGATGGTGCAATCATCATTGCAACGCCAATCATCATCATTCTTCTAAGAAAGTTGGGACTTAAACCTCATCAGCAAATCCCATATCTATTGAGCGCAGCGCTCGTCGATACAGCAGCAAGTGCCCCACTTGGCGTCAGCAACATTGTTAATTTAATCTCTATAAAAATCATCGGAATGAGCCTCGCAACTTACTCTGAAATGATATTCGTCCCTTCAATGATAGGAGTAGGCGTATTAGCGGTATTGAATTATGTAGTATTTCGAAAAAAACTGGTTATTGATTTGAAACAAAACCGTTTATCAAAGAAACATAAACCGAAGCCAGGAAACCATCCTTTTGGTCCAAATTTTGAAGCGTCTCCTGCCGAAATACAATTTGAAACTCCTTCGAAAAAACAAAAATTATTCATGACAAATATCTTGATATATGTCTTAGCCATTCGTGTAGCGCTATTTGTCGGTGCTGACTTTGGAATATCACCTTCAATTACTGCTGTTGTTGGAGCTGGCATCCTCTTGATTTGGCGATGGATTAAGATGGGCACCTCACCAATGGATATTATCCGAAAAACACCGTGGCATGTACTCTTTTTTGCTTTTGGTATGTATGTTGTCGGATCTGGTATTGCAAACGTGGGATTAAACTCATGGCTAGTGCACCAACTTCAACCGTTTATCGAAAGAGGCTGGTTTAGCTCAATTGCTGCAACAGGAATTGCAGTTAGTTTAATGTCAGACCTGTTTAATAATCACCCTGCTTTAATGATTGGCACATTAAATCTGACATCAATGCATATGAGCCAAATGGATCTTCATGTAGCGTACCTTGGAAATATTATTGGTAGCGATATCGGTTCACTTCTAATGCCAATTGGCCTATTAGCAACACTTATATGGATGTTTGTATTAAAACAATATAAAGTGCACATTAGTTGGGCACAGTATCTCCGTGTAACAACATTAGTCATTCCTCCGACTGTAATAGCAACTGTAGTATTATGTTACGCTTGGATTCGTTTGATTTATGGCTAAACAAACTATTCACAACTAGAAAGTGAACAGATTCCCGTTAAGTGAAAATTAGCGAAGTTTAATTAAATTATTTGATTAGAATGGAGTAATCTTAATGATTCAAGCAAAAAAAATAATCCATCCAGTTTAGCAGCCCGAATGGATCATTCATAATTGCAGAATTGATTTGACCGTGACAGAAATGACACGGTCTTTTTTAATACCTATATTTAGCATATGTTTTTTAATCATTTATGTTCACATTCAATAAAACTTTTATAATTGTTTTACATTGTAATTAGTTAAGTTTCTATAGAATTTGTTGTTATCAAATTTTTGTTTGGTTTATGTTACTAAGTATCTTTTCTCACTATCAATACAGGACAATTCGTTTAGTGAAGTACTCGATTACTAACACTTCCAAGTATTGCGTGTTTAAGCACACCTTTTCCACTTCTACCCATAACAATTAAAGTGTGGTGGTGATTATTTGCATAATCTAAAATGATCTGTGCAGGCATGCCATCTTTAATATGTACTTCAAAATTCACACCAGACTCCTTTAAGAAATCAATTGATTGATTTAAAGCTTCTGTATTTTCTTCATCAAGAAGTTTATCAATATCTACATCAACCGAAAATTCTTATACCGGTAAGTGATGATTAACCATTAATATCGTTAACTTCTCAGCGCTTATCGTTTTAGCTAGTTCCACTGCATGATGTAATGCACGCGATGAGGATGCTGATTAATCAAATGGGACGAGTATTTTATTATACATTTTTCTTTCTCCTTTTTAATGACCTTCAATATGATCAACATGTGATAAATGTTTCTTGTTTGCCCATACCGTTAATACTCCGATCAGAACAAATGCCCCTCCAACGTAGAATGGTACTCGAGGATTAAAGCTTTCTGCCAATTTTGGAGCAAGCCACGGTCCAACCGCACCACCAAGGAATCGAACAAAATTGTAAGCCGCTGAAGCGACGCCACGATCTACAGTTGAAACATTCATTACTGACGTGGTAATCAATGTATTGTTAGCACCTAAAAATAATCCTGCTATAACAACGGCTGTTATTAACCATAGTTCTGAATCGACCCCTATGCCCATTGAAATCAGTGTTAAAGCAAACAGAAATAACACCCAGCACATTGATTTGATTGCACCAATATACTCTTGCATTCTTGGAGCAACAAGTACGGATGTAAAAGCTAACGCTATACCCCATCCTAAGAATACATAACCTAAACCATGCTCTTTTAACCCCATTTCTGCGAGAATAAATGGCGTAAAGGCTAATAAAGTAAAGAAACCAATATTGTAAAGAAAAGCTGTTAAACCTAATGTAAATAGTCCTCTATTTGTCAAAGCCTTCAGTGGATCTAAAATAGAAATCTTTTTATCGGACTTTGGAAGATTTGGCATTTTTATTAATAAAGCAATCAATACAATAACCATTAATACACTTACCCCATAAAAAGGACCTCGCCATGTAATAGCTCCAAGTTCTCCACCTAAAAGGGGCCCGACAGAAATACCTAGACCAATAGCTGCTTCGTATAGAATAATTGATTTTAATGGTCCTGAATTTGATAGACTGACGATCGCAGAAAGAGCTGTTGCAATAAATAATGCATTCCCTAATCCCCAACCAACACGGAACCAAATAATCTGACTAATACTACTTGATGAACCAGATAATGCTGAAAAGAGGATAACAAGACAAACCCCAGCAATAAGAGTCCATTTGATTCCAATTTCACTTGAGACCATACCAGTAAAAATCATCGAAATTCCCATGATTGCATTATAACTAGTGAATAATAATGAAACCTGGCTAGGTGATGCATGCATTTGCGCACCGATAGCTGGTAGAATCGGATCAACAAGTCCTAACCCCATAAAAGAAATAATACAAGCAAAAAACAATACCCAAATGACAAGTGGTTGTTTTTCTGATTTCACTTCACTTACTCTAGCTGCTGCTTGACTCATAAAATTATCGGTCTCCTTTTTAACCTATGGCTTCCATTAAAATAATTTTCAACTCGAACTTTTTCAGTAAGTGCTATAGATACTAGGATTCTTTTATCATTCATCATCAATTACTATATGTTTATTTCGTAATATGTAATATACTGGTAGTCCTATTAAAGTTAAACCAATACCCCAAAATGCTAATATTGTATGCGTTATCAATGTATTGACAACGATGAAAATCCCTCCAATTATTGCGATTGTTAAAACAATTGGTAAAAACGGTACTTTATACGGTCTCTTTAAATCGGGTTCTCGTTTTCGTAAAATGTACACAGCCATGAATGTTAATGTATAGAAAATCCAGATAACAAATACTAACATATCAGTAAGTAAGTCAAATCCACCTATAAACATCATAAAAATGGCAACTAATAGGATAAATAATCCGGCATTATATGGGACGCCTGTTTTGGATAGTTTACCAAACCAACCACTAAAAGGAAGCTTATTCTCTCGTGCCATAACATATGGAACTCTCATTCCAGTCATTGTATATCCATTTATCGTGCCAAAAACCGAAATCAAAATTCCAATTAGTACAAGCTTACCTCCAAGATTTCCAAATAATACTTTCGAAACTTCAGTTGCAGGAGTTGCTGTCCCAGCTAATTGCGCTGCAGTCAAAACAAATAAAAATGAAATATTAATCAATAAATACACAGCCATGACGATTGCAAGTCCAAATACGATTGCTTTAGGTAAATCATTTTTAGGATTCTTCATTTCTCCTGCTATGTTTCCTACAAGAATCCATCCGTCATATGCAAACATCGTTGCAAGTAATGCTGAACCTAAAGCTGGCAAAAAGCTGCGATCACTTCCAACTTCAATCGGAAAGAGCTGAAAGGTCACATTTCCTTCATGCATTAATCCAAATATAATCAAAATTGCCAATGGGATTAATTTGCAAAAAGTAAAGAGTGATTGAATACTACCAGCCGTTTTTGCCCCTAAAAAATTCATTAAAGTGATGAAAATTGCAGTAACTACAGCGATCATTGTTACGATAAATTTATTCGCACTTGCATTCATTCCAAAAATCGAGACTGCTTGTGTTCCAAATATGATTGATAAAGCTGCTATATTTGCTGGAAAATAGATAATCGTTTGTGCCCAGCCTAATAAGTATGCTGTCATATCTCCATATGTGTGCTTTAAATAGGTAATCATTCCACCTGTTTTAGGAATTGCAGCAGCAAGCTCAGCTCCTGATAATCCTGCACAAATTGTAATAATACCTCCAATAATCCATGCTAATAAACCTAAACTTGCGCTTCCAGTAGCTCCATATACGGCTGTTGCCTTAAAAAATACTCCCCCACCAATAACAGTACCAATTACGGTAGTTAAAGCTGCTATAAACCCCATTTCTCTTCTTAGTTTATTTTCTGACATTTAGACCCACCCATTCTTCATACTGTTAACAATAGGATTACTTTACTTCATTTCCAAAGAAATGTTCACACACGCTAGATATTCTTTCTAAGTCAACATTCCCACCTGATATGATGGCTACAACTTTTTTATCTTTTATATACTTTGCTGCTTTACCTGATAAAATTGCTGCTGTTGCTAGAGCACCCGAACCTTCTACTACAGCTTTACCTCGTTGTAGCAAATCCTTCATAGCAACTTCTATTTCTTCTTCACTTACGAGCACAATCTCAGTTACTAATTCCTTTACAATTTCATAGGTTAATTTTCCAGGAACTTTTACTGAACAACCGTCAGCCATAGTAGGTGCTTCAAAATGGCTAACGATTTCACCAGCATCTATTGAAGCTTTCATTCCATGGACATTTTCTGCCTGAACACCAATAATATTGATTGAAGGATTAAACGATTTCAAAGCAATCGAAATGCCTGATATTAAGCCCCCACCTCCAATTGGTACAATGACAGTATCAACATCCCATAAATCATCTAAAATTTCAATACCGATTGTACCTTGTCCAGCTATTATGTATACATCATCGTATGGATGAATAAATGTTTCGCCAGTTTCTTCTCGGATTTTAGCACAATAATCTTTCGCGTCATCAAACGTATCACCGTATAAAATAATATTTGAACCGTATCCTTCTGTTGCTTCAACCTTTGCTTTTGGAGCAGTTGAAGGCATGATAATTTTACTTTTTAAATGTAAAAGTCTTGATGATAGCGCGACACCTTGAGCATGATTACCAGCTGAACACGCAATGATCCCTTTATTTCTTTCCTCATCCGTCAAATGATTAATTTTATTAAATGCACCTCGAAATTTAAAGGAACCTGTTAATTGCATATTTTCAAGTTTTAAATAAATCTCACCATCTGTTTTTGAAGTTAAGTAGAATGATTTTACTAAAGGAGTTTTACGTACCTTATCTTCCAGAAGTTCATATGCCTTTTTAATATCCTTAATCGTTAAAGGTAACGATATATTATCTAAATTCATATTCTAACATCCTCTTTTATCCGCATTTCAATTTATCATTAATCGATACTTGATAAAATAAGTTTGTGTAAAAGTACTTAACAAAATACTAAAAACACGGATTAGTATAAGGGTAAAAAAAAGAAGGAGACAATTGTCTCCTTCTTCTTATTGTGCTTGTGTTACATTTAGTTTTGCAGCTAATTTGTTTAACATATCTTCAGTCATTAAGTCTAGATCAAACTTCGGATCAAAACCCCACTCTTGTTTTGCTGCTGAAGAGTCAATTGAATTTGGCCATGAATTAGCAATTCCTTGACGAATTGGATCAATGTCAAAATCTAAAGTAAACTCAGGTATGAATTTACAAATCGATGCTGCAATTTGAGTTGGTTCAAATGACATCGCAGAAATATTAAATGCATTACGATGTACTAATTTTGATGAATCAGCTTCCATTAATTTAATAATGGCATCAATTGCATCTGGCATATACATCATATCCATATAGGTTCCTTCACCAATAAATGATGTATATTTCTTATTTTTTAATGCTTCATAATAAATGTCTACAGCGTAATCCGTTGTTCCTCCACCTGGTACTGTATCATAAGAGATTAAACCAGGGAAACGAACTCCACGAGTATCTACGCCAAACTTTTCAAAGTAGTAATCACATAATAATTCTCCAGCTACTTTGGTAACTCCGTACATTGTAGTTGGACGTTGGATCGTATCTTGTGGCGTGTTATCTTTTGGAGTAGCAGGACCAAAAGCACCAATTGAACTTGGCGTAAAGAATTTTAAGCTTAATTCTCTAGCAACTTCAAGTGCATTAACTAATCCACCCATATTTAAATCCCATGCTAAAGTAGGTTTAGCTTCAGCAACAGCGGATAATAGAGCAGCTAAATGAATGAATGTATCAACTTCATATTTTTTAGCAATCTCTAACATTTTTTCTTTATCCATTACATCTAAAATTTCAAAATGACCAGTTTCTAAAATTGGGCTTCCTTCAAGACGGCGAATATCTGTCGCAACAACATTTTCAATACCGTATTCACTTCTAAGACGCATAGTTAATTCTGAACCGATTTGTCCAAAACAACCAGTAATTAATATTTTCTTCATTCCTTAGTCCACCTTATAGTATTAATCAATCGAATGTAATATTTTATATTATTTAATAACGTTTAATTCGCGACCTACTTTTTCATAAATAGCTAAAACTTCATCTAGCATTTCCTTAGTATGCGCTGCTGTTGGCATATTACGAATACGACCAGTTCCAAGTGGTACTGTTGGGAATACGATTGACTTCGCATAAACGCCTTCTTCATATAGACGTTTAGAAAATTCTTGTGTAAGATTTTCGTCACCGATAATACATGGAGTAATTGGTGTTTCAGAATCACCGATATTAAATCCTAATTTTGATAATCCAGCTTTTAAGTAGTCTCCATTTTCCCAAAGCTTTTCGATTTTTTCTGGCTCTTCAGACATAATACGAATTGCTTCAATACAAGCAGCAGCACTTGCTGGTGTTAATGATGTAGAGAATAAGAATGGACGTGCACGAACTTTTAACCAATCGATTAATTGTTGTGAACCTGCTACATATCCTCCAACTACACCAACTGCTTTAGAAAGTGTTCCAATTTGGAAGTCAATTTTATCAGATAATCCGAAATGCTTAACTGTTCCAGCACCTTTACCCATAACACCTGAACCATGAGCATCATCGATGTAAGTAATTAAGCCAAACTCTTCAGCAATTTTTACGATTTCAGGAATATTTGCTACGTCTCCATCCATTGAAAAAACGCCATCAGCTATGTACATAACTTTTTCATATAAGCCATTTGTTGTAGCTTCTTTTGCTTTTTCACGTAAATCATCCATATCTTGATGTTTTACACGAATAATTTTTGCACCTGAAAGTCTGCAACCATCAATGATTGAAGCATGGTTTAATTCATCAGATAAAATCGCATCTTTTTTCGTCATAACTGCAGAAATAGCACCCATATTACAATTAAAACCAGATTGGAATGCAATAGCAGCCTCAGTATGCTTAAATTCAGCAATTGCCTTTTCAAGTTGATCGTGGATATCCATCGTTCCGTTAATTGTACGTACAGCTCCAGCACCTACACCGTATTTTTCAGTTGCTTCTATAGCAGCTTTCTTTAAACGTGGATGAGTAGCAAAACCTAAATAGTTATTTGAAGATAAATTTATAAACTGTTTGCCACTAATTTGAATAGTAGCCTCGTTAGAACCTTCTAAAGAGTTAATCTCATTATAGAGCCCTTTCTCTTTTAACTCAGCTAACTGTGGAGTTAAAAATGCTTCTAATGTCTTACTTGACATAAATACCAGCTCCTTAATTATCTTTAATTATCATTTAAAAGGAGTAAGCCCCCAACTTTTATATTTACTACTTATTATTAAATAAATATAAAAAATTATAGT
>NZ_JBHJTJ010000060.1:0-17273 GCF_042267765.1 Gottfriedia sp. NPDC056225
TTGTAGCTCTGCGTAATATCATCCCCGCTATAAAGGGAGATACCCTTCCCTAAAACTATTGGTGCAATAGCTATTTGAAATTCATCAATTAAATTTTCTTTAAAAAATTCTCGTGCTAAGTTTCCTCCACCAACTAACCAAATGTCTTTACCCTGTGCTTGTTTTAAATTTTCTACGAAAGTTTTAATATCTTCATCAATAAAAGTAGCATATTCATCTGATCCAGTTGTAGATTTTGAGAATACATAATTTTTATATATGCTATATGGATAATCCATGTCAAATCCACGAACAACATCGTATGTTCCTTTTCCCATTACTACAGTGTCAATTCTTTCTAATAGAGTATTGTAACCAGAATCTCCTTCTACTTCTGTTGTTTCTAGCCATTCTAAAGTGCCATCAGGATTTGCGATATAACCATCAATTGAAGTACCTACATATAAGATAATATTACGTTTATTTTCCAAATTAAAAATCTCCAATCATTAATGTTCGTATGAATCTAATTAATTCAATTACTAATTCATTTAACTAGTATAATTGAAAATTTAATTAGTATGCTTTTTTGTTAGTTGCTTACAATTTCTATATTCGATTTTATAATGTGTCAAAAAGTGAGAATAAAAATATAACCAGTAGGAAAAATTCAGTTACCCCCTGGTTTTTATGTACATTATGAATTTCTATATTTTCCAAACATAATTTCATCATAATATTTATCTAAATAAGGTAAATCCAACTCTTTTGCAATCTCTATTTCAGCTTCTTGATCGTATTCTACTCTTACAAATTGGATTGAATTTGTTGAGTATGTTCCATCTATGATTGCATATGAAGCTGTTGTTAAATCTAGTGAATTTCCGACACTTCCAACATTACATAAAATACCGTTTTTAAAAGTTTCTAGGAATGTTGTATGTATATCTCCATAAAAGACGATATCAGGTGATTGATCATTTACATTTGAATTTGTTATTTCACTATTTTCAAACATAGATAATCGTTTTTCAATTGGATGAAATGGTAAGATTCGTTCGAATTCACTTCTTGGTGAGGCATGGAAAAATCTTATTAATTGTCCATTTAATTCAAGATCTATATTAAATGGTAACGAATTAAGATATTGGTAATCATTTTCTGTTAATCTCTCTTTGAACCACTGTATAAAATCATTATCAGAAGGTGCCTGAATAAATACATCCCAATTTCCACGAACTACTTGTTCACAATTCTTTTGAATAAGCTCAATACAGGCTGAACCTTGAGGACCTTTTCCAATTATATCACCTAAGCAAAAAATTCGTTCGATTCCCCTTAATCGAATGTCCTTTAAAACTGCTTCTAATGCTGTTTTATTTCCATGAATATCTGAAATAATTGCAATTTTTGTCATTTAGCTCACCCCTACTCTCCATTTTTTATGTAGTTTTTACAAAAACCTGTTAATATTGGAAATAAATGTATTTATTTATATTATAACGAAAATTAAAGTAGTTTGATAAAATATTAATTACTTACGGTGTCCATCAATGCGTGCCTGCTTATAGCCATAATATACACAAGTGCCATTTTGAGATAAGTCTTTTACATCAAAACCGCATTTTCGATAGAAATCAAAATTATTAGAAGAAGTATGAGCAAACCAATCACCGTGCGGGAGCTTTTGAACGCAAAGTTCAATTAGTTTTGTCCCGATCCCTTTTCCTTGATACTCCGATAAAACTACCAAATCCAATATATTAGCAACCATTACTTGATCTGAAATGACTCTTACCATCCCAATCACTTTGTTCTGATCCCATACAGTAAATGCCCAAGAAGAGTTTTTAAAAATTAATGTAAATTTTTCCTTTTGCCATAATGGAGTGTTTCTAACCCACCCAGCGTCTTCAAAAAGTGCTTCAACATCGTCAACAGGAATGCCTTCATTACCTTCCCTTATGACGAATCCATTGAAATATTGATACATAACTAACTCACCCTTTATTTTATCATCTTAATCTACATTTCAAGAAAACGTCTTAGTATTCCTTCTATAGAAAATACTCTTAACAAAATAATAAGACTGTAAAAACAGTCTTTGTGTGTTGGCATATAAGACAATCAATTAGGAACCCTCACATAAACTAACTATGCTTGGTAATAAAGTAATGATTCTAGCAAGATCAAAGTCTTACTGAAGTTGATAATAGTTTCTGACCTTAGGAAAATGAATAATTACTTTCGTAAATAATCCTTCTTCTGATTGAATAGAAAGATTATGCCCTAACTTAATGGCTAATTGTTTAGCAAGATAGAGTCCCATTCCAGTAGACTTAATCTGAGTTCTTCCATTATTCCCAGTAAAGCCCTTTTCGAATACACGGTTTAGGTCCTGTGGCGGTATACCAACGCCTGTATCTTCAATGATTAGCCTCTTTTCTTTTTGATCGTCTTCATAATAAAAAGAAATGGTTCCTTTATCATTCGTATATTTTAATGAATTAGAAACTATTTGATCAGTTATAAAAGAAAGCCACTTTGGGTCACTCTGTATAAATTGTGCTTCATTAGCAATACTCAATCCAATTTCCTTATTAATAAATAATTTAGCATATTTTTTGACGCTACTTTTTATGATTTGATTTAAATTAATTTCCGTAATGAAATAATCTTTAGAAAATGAATCAATTCGTGAATAATAAAGAGCTTGTTCCACATAATAATCGATTTTGTTTAATTCATCCTCAAGTTTGTCCACCAGTTCATCCAATGATTTTCCCGTACTATGTTCCATTATTAATCTACTAGCAGCAATAGGAAGCTTTACTTCATGAATCCAAGATAAAACGAATTCTTGGTGCTCTAGTTTTTCAATCAGTAATCGTTGAATTTGCAAAGTATGCTCGTTATGTAGCTTTTTTAGCACTTCATGATATACAGTTTGATTGATTGTTTGTGGTTTTGGTAAAGCCAGTATTAATTCTTCTTTTTCTTGTTCGGTAAGCTCAACAATTTTCTTATAAAAAGCCTTTTGACGAAAATATCCTAATAAAATATAAACTGCGACAAAAAATAGACAAACTAAATTTGTATACAATAAGTTATTGATCATATCATTTGATTCCGTGCTAATCATCATCATAATTGAAACAAAAATCATCATTACACCATATAAGATAAAGAAATAACGCTTATCTTTTATATATTGAAAGAAACTCATGGTATCAAATACCCCTGCCCTTTTTTCGTAGTTATAAAATCATCCTTGCCTATTTCGGCTAATTTTTTACGTAATCGGGTGATATTTACTGTTAACGTATTATCATCAACAAAGCTTTCATCTTCCCAAAGGCTACGCATCATTTTTTTACGACTCACAATTTCCCCATTATGTCTCATTAGGAGATTAAAGATGACTAGCTCCGTTTTTGTAAGCTCTACTTTTTGATCATCATAGATTATATTACCTTCATTTTGATTAAGAATAACTCCATTATGTTCAATCAGTTGACTGGGCACTGCTGAATAGGAATATGTTCTTCGAAGTAATGCGTTCACTTTTGCCATTAAAACTTCAGTGTAAAAAGGCTTCTGAATAAAGTCATCTCCGCCCATGTTCATCGCCATTACCATGTCTACTGGTGTATTACGTGAGGAAATAAAGATAATTGGAACTTTGGATACTTCTCTTATTTTCGTGCACCAATAAAATCCATCAAATGCAGGTAAGTTAATATCCATAAGAATTAAATTAGGCTGCTCCATCAAATAGATTTGTAATACATCATTAAAATTTTCGACTTTGATTGATTGCAAACCCCACTTCTCAATCGTTTCTCCTACCAAATCTCGAATTGTTTGTTCATCTTCAACAATCATAATCTTCATAAGAATTCTCCTATCTATTACTAGGCCAGTATCGACTTCATTATACACGAATACTCAGCTTCAAAACGAACATGACATTATTGTAAGGTTAAATAGAAAGTTGTAAGTTTTTATTCTGTTAATATCCTTTAGAATAGATTTCATAAATAGAAAAAAAATAGATTCATGGAGGAATTTTAACATTGAAAAAAATTGTTGAAGCAAACCAAATAAAAAAAATTTATCGATCGAAAGGTTCTATTTTCACTGCATTGGATGGAATTGATTTAACTGTTCACAAAGGGGAATTTGTTGGTATTATGGGACCTTCAGGTGCAGGTAAATCCACTTTATTAAATATATTAGCAACAATTGATCAGCCAACATCTGGTGAAATTGCCATTGACGAAAATCGTGTCATCAAAATGAAAGAGGAAGAATTATCCACATTCCGTCGAGATAAGTTAGGATTTTTATTTCAAGAATACAATCTTTTAGATACATTAACAGTAAAAGAAAATATTATACTTCCACTCGCTTTAGCAAAAGTAGAACTGAATGAGCTAGAACAAAGAGTGAACGAACTAGCTGATCAATTTGGCATTCTGCCAATCCTAGATAAGTATCCTTACCAAATCTCCGGTGGGCAACAACAACGTACTGCCGCTTCTCGTGCAATGATTGCTAAGCCAAGTCTACTTTTAGCCGATGAACCAACTGGTGCTCTTGATTCAAAATCAGCTACTGATTTACTTGGAATTTTAAAGGACTTAAATGAACAAGAACATGCTACGATCCTTATGGTTACCCATGATGCTTTTGCAGCAAGTTATTGTAAAAGGGTGCTCTTTATTAAAGATGGAAAGATATTTACAGAGCTTGCGAAAGGAAATGAAACTCGCAAAGAATTCTTTTCAAAAGTACTAGATGTTCTATCAGTATTAGGTGGTGGAACGAATGACATTATTTAATTTAGTAAAGAAAAACGTAATTGGAAATTTTAAAAACTACTTACTATATTTTTTATCAATCCTGTTTAGTGTGGTCATATACTACACATTCGTTTCGTTGCAATACAGTTCAGAAATTCAAGCTAATGTTGAATCCTCAGATGTATTAAGTAGTGTTTTTACACAAGCTTCGATTATTTTAATTTTATTTGTAGCAGTTTTCATTTTGTACTCTAATTCTTTTTTTACTAAAAAGAGAAAAAAAGAAATCGGATTATATTCATTAATCGGTGTCCGAAAGAAAACGATTGGAAAAATGCTTTTTTACGAAAATCTAATAATGGGTGTTATTGCGATCTGTGCTGGGATCCTAGTAGGGACACTTTTATCAAAGTTTTTTTCGATGCTATTGTTGAAGCTGATGGGCATGGTAGTAGACGTAGGGATGACCTTTTCGTTTAAAGCGATTATGAATACAATAGTAGTCTTTTTATTCATTATTTTATTTACTTCAATTCAAGGATTTCGATTAATTTATCGCTTTCAATTAATCGAATTATTCAAAGCTGAAAAAGTAGGTGAACAAGCTCCAAAAGCTTCAATCATTTCAACAGTATGTGGAATTGGATTACTTATTATCAGTTATTGGCTCTTATTAGGTCCAACAACCTCAAATGAAACTAAATATTTAATCATTCTTACCATTATTACAATTAACCTAATTTTAGGCACTTATTTATTATTTCGTTCAGTCGTACTTTATTTATTGCAACTAAGCCAAAAAAATAAAGCACAATATTACAAAGGGATGAATTTGATCAGTATTACTCAATTATTATATCGGATCAAAGGGAATGCACGTACACTTTCAATTATTGCAATCTTAAGTGCGGTAACAATTAGTGTACTTAGCACAGCATATACAAATTACTATCTATTTGAAAAAAGTGTCAAAAAGTCTGTTCCTTTTAGTTATCAGTATCTTTCACAAGGAGATACTTTTAATCAAAAGGTAGCCAAACTAATTAAGGATGACAAAAAACATCCAATACAATCCGAATTGGACATTACCATTATTCAGTTAAAATCTAACTTTAAAACGCCTGGGAATTATTTAACCGATCCAACTAAAATTATTTCAGAAAGTACGTTTAATCATGTTTCTAGCGCATTAAATAGAAATGATCATATTAATCTTTCTAATGAAGATGCTGCAGTTATTAAACCAATGTATGCAGCTACAATTCATACTCCTTCTGATTACAAAGGGAAAATGATTTCTTTCAATTTGCCTAAAGGAAAGATTAATCTTACATTTAGGGAAAATGATTTCTTTCAATTTGCCTAAAGGAAAGATTAATCTTACATTTGTAGATATGAAAGAAGGTAGAATTTTACGTTGGAATTATCCCGATTTTTATGTGATTGTAAGCGATCATACTTTTGAACAGCTTGCTAAACAGGTAAAGCCACTAATCTATAAAGTTTATAAAGTAAAAAATGAGAAAAATACAGAAGAAACTTCTGAAAAGTTATTGAAACTTACTGGTGCAAAAGATGCGCAAATAATTACCAGTTATAAAGAGTATAAGAATGGTTTACAAAGTGCAGGAATGGATTTATTTTTATTAGGATTCATCGGGCTTGTATTTTTAGTAGCTACTGGGAGTATCATTTACTTTAAACAGCTGACTGACGCATATGCCGATCAAGTGCGCTATAAAATTTTACGTAAAATTGGCGTAAGTAAGAAAGAGGTAAAGAACTCCATCGTTAAACAATCAATTTTTGTATTTGGATTACCTTTAGTTGTTGGGATTTGTCATAGTATCGTAATATTAAGAGCATTAGCTACTTTGTATGGTTCTACTGAAAATCCAGTCATCATTCCGATTCTTACTTCAGTCATGGCTTATTTAGTAATTTATCTAGGCTATTTTATTTTAACAGTCCGTACTTCAAATCAGATTGCTAATAAATAAAAAATATTTCTACAACCCCCTTTTTTAACTACTATCTCGCATCAACCGATAACAAGCAAAACAGGGCTGTCCATGAGTCAGAATTTCTGACATATGAGACGCCCCGTTTTACTTCAATTCAACAATTATTTTTTCAGACCCATTACTTTTTTAAGAACCTCATAGATATGAGTGTTTTCGTATGTTCCTGACAAAGTTTCTGCTCCAGCACCTATTGCTGTTAAAGGAACCGTTACACCACCATGTCCACTTGTTGTCCAATCAATCATAAATTGATTGCTACTATTTGCTACTTTAAATGGACCGTCTTCTTTTGAAATTCCATCACCAGACTCATCTTTGCTGTCAACATCTTCAATCGTTAATCCACCACACTCATGATCTGCTACAACTAGAACTAGAGTATCAGGGTGTTTTTTTGCATACTCTTTTGCGATTGAAACTGATTTATCTAGTTCTTGTCCAGCTTTAATCATTTTTTCCGCATTATTTTCATGAGACATTTCATCAGTTCCTTCTTCTTCAACCATTAAGAAGAAACCATTTTTATTCTTTGAAAGGGTATCAATGGCTTTTTGAGTCATGTTTGGTAGAGATACAACTGGTTCGTAAATATCCCCTTCACCTTCTTGACGTTGTTCAAACATTTCTTCGTTTGCAAAAAGTCCTAACAGCTTACCGCTTTTTGCATTATTTAGTTCTTTTGAATTTGTCACATAGTTATAACCAAGCTTTTTAGCCTCGTCAACAAGATTCCCTTGTGTTCCTTTACTCTGTTCAGTTGTGTCTTTTGCTGGATGATCTTCGTATTTCCCAGCATTTCCAGCAGGATACCAAAAATCTTCCCCACCACCTAATAGAACATCTACTTTGCTATTTTCGAGATACTGCTTAGCAATATCACTTTGTTTCGATCGATCAGTAACGTGGGCACCGAAAGCAGCTGGAGTCGCATCAGTAATTTGGCTTGTTGTTACTAATCCAGTTGATTTACCTGCATTTTTTGCCATTTCTAATACTGTTTTTACTGATTTTTTGTTTTCATCAACACCAATTGCTCCATTATAAGTTTTCACTCCTGAAGCCATTGCAGTTGCAGCAGCTGCAGAATCAGTGATAACTGAAGTTGAACTCGTATGTACAAGTCCAGTATAAGGCATGTCATCCATCGCTAGTTGACCTTTTTGTCCTACAGTTGCAAGCCTAATTGCTTCGCGATGTGCTGCGCCCATTCCATCCCCAACAAAAACAATCACATTCTTTGCCTTACCATGATGATTACTTGCAGAATTAGAGTTTGCTTTTGCATCGACAAAATGATTTAAACCAAGTGTTGAAACAGCGGCAAATGATAAAGCGGCACTAATAAATGTTTTCTTTTTTCCCATCAATAACACTCCTCATTGAAATATTTCTTACTTTCAATATAAAGGATGAATATTTAGGAATCGTTTAACTAGTGTTAATAGTTTTTTAATTTATATGAACAGTTTGTAATGAAAGTTAATCTTTATTAAACAAGTTAAACAAAAAAAGGAACGAAAAATCGTTCCTTACTGGTGAATATAAATTTAAGATTTAACGTTTTTCTGTAAAACCAAATACAACCCAAACATAGTTAGCATTATTGCTGTTGAGACCGCAAGTACCAATAAATTATAGATTGGATTAATCGTTAAACCTGATACATGTTCGTTTGTTCCCATATTATAAAAGGTTTCTAATGGTGTACCTGGTTCTGGTAATACACTGTAAAAATAAAAAGATGGCACACCGTGATTAATAAATAAGTTATTAATTATAATCGTTATTAAAAAATAAACTACTAATATCGTAAAGCTCTTCAAAAAAACATTGAAATTAAATTTTGGACGATAAATAAATAGTAAGTACAATACTCCTATTACAATAAATTCATGAAGAATTACATAACAAATGGCACCCACATCAAATAAACTCGAGTAATTAACTAAAGAATCTGCAAAAACTAATGAAATATATCCTGCTGGCAATGATAGCGTAATAGCAATCAAAGATATAAATCTATTCCTAGTAAGAATCGCCCCAGGTACAATCAACCAAGCAGTCAAATGACAAAGCTGTAGAGGTATTATATCGGATAGATCGTTTCCATGAAAATAATTATAAATATTTCGAATTACCATAAAAAGGATTAAAATAAAAGCAATTATTTTACCAACAAAATGCTTTGCTTCAATGCTTTTTCCACTCATCACTTTGATCAAAATATAACTCATAATAAACGGAGAAATCATTAAGATGTAATGTGGCCAAGTATACATTTCAAAATGCATAACTGATCCCCCTTCTCCCCTATGATCGAGCTACTTTCTAAATAGCAAAGCTTAAGCATCGAGTGCTCAGTAAACTATTCAATTTAAATTAACCCTTCCTGCAAACGTCTCCTAACATTGACAAACCATCGAACATTGTATTTCCTATAACTAGTTTATTTATTTTGACAACCAATTTATGCCAAGTTTTCGGCTTGATAAGTGCATTAATTAAGCCATAAAATCATCAATAATTTCAATCACTTCAATTTTCCCATAAATTAGAAGCTCGGGAAGTTCAGTTGTAACATTTCCCTTCCAACACTCCATCTTTATATCTAGTTCAATTAATAAATATTAATAATTAGTACATCCTACATAAAAAAGGAGGTATAAAATGAAAAAAATTCCAATTATTATTGCCCTTGTTATAATGATTAGTTTTCCAATTAAATCTCAAGCTTCATCTTTAAAACAACTACCTATTACAGAGAATACAAATCAGTGGAATTTAATTATTGATAAAGCGATAACAGGCCCTAATCTTACAAAGGCTAAACCCGGTGTATACAATACGTATAGTTTAAAAATAAACAATATCGGCGATCAAAAGATTCAAAACGTAAA
Organism: Gottfriedia sp. NPDC056225; assembly: GCF_042267765.1. NCBI lineage: Bacteria > Bacillati > Bacillota > Bacilli > Caryophanales > Bacillaceae > Gottfriedia > Gottfriedia sp. NPDC056225. The sequence continues at coordinate 9,706 of NZ_JBHJTJ010000060.1, forward strand.
AGTTGAAGCCTTTCGAAATGAACCAGGTTCAAAAACGATGTTCGAACTTTTTACATCTGAGGATAAGAATGTTTTAACTACTAGGAAAAGCGAATATTATCATCAAAATTTTCCTATTTCTGTGAAAGCAACAGTATTTAGAATTGATATTACTTGGGAAAAAGTAATTGAACAAAATCAAGTAAGACATTTTAAAGAAACTTTTATCTTTGAGCAATAATGGTCCCTTTGATTAGGATAAAAAGATAAGAAAGGACAATACATTTTTATTTTGTATTGTCCTTTTTGTTTAAATTAAAGGTATCTTTTTCAACCAGTATTTATATAATTTACTACTGTTTGCCCGATTAGCTTTAATAGATTATGTGCAAACGTTGTTTTTCCAGATGCACCATGACCAGAAATACCTATTATGATTCTTTTATTTTCTCTATTTATTAAATTAGCTATTTCTTTTAATATATTATCCATGGATTTTCCTATTTTTATCGTATTTTTCAGTTATGCAGTATGTTTTTTATTTCGACTGTTAAGTACTACAGCCGTTGGTATCATTAATGCTATTATGCCTGTTAAAGTTTCTACGAGTCCTGCAGTTATAAAAAGCTCACTTGGACTCCTAACCTCAATAAACCACCCACCTAATGCTTGTGCTATTGGTACAATTCCCTGAGCAACAATCATATTAACACTCGAAACTCTTCCCATTACTTCTACTGGAATAACTTTTTGAAATACACTAGGTACAATTGTACTTACAAATGCAGAGGCAATACCAATTAATCCCATAACAATAATGGCTTCCCACATATTTGTTACGAATCCTAATAAAAGTAGCCCCAAACCTTGAAGAGAAACGGCTATCATAATTAGCTTAAGACTTGGATTTTTTATTATAATTACAAAAGCTAGAATTAGAGACATAATGATCCCGCCTCCTCCTAGCATTGACTGCATCAGGCCAAACTCATTTTCATTTGCACCGAACGATTGTGCTAAAAAAGGTAATCCAACAAATAGCATTCTAAAACTGGCGTTAGCAAAAAGCATTGTAATGATTAACGTAAGAACTAAACGATTATGTAAAATGAATCTTAATCCAAAAATAAGTTCTCCTTTAAGGGTAGATTGCTTAGCAGGTTTGAAAACGTTCTTTATTGGCTTTAGCTTCAGCTTAATCAAAGTTAATGCTGAGACAGCGAACGTAATACAAATAAATATAAAACATGTTTTCCCTTTATCAAATTGATATAAATAAGCACCGATTATTGGTCCTATTAAGGCTGTGATTTGCCAAGTTCCGGCAAATAAACTATTTGATTGAACATTTTTACTGTCTTCTATTACTCGCTGTCGAATCGATGTAACTGCAGGCCAATAAAATGCGTCAACAGTTCCAAAAATAAACCCTAAAATCAAAATATAAGCCATATTAATACTATGTAATATAAGTAAGGTAACCATAAATAAAATTATTATTGAACGAATTATATCTGATAGGATCATAACTTTTCTTCCATCAAAGCGATCTACAATCACACCACCAATAAGCATAAACACAATCCTAGGTACTCCTACTACTAGCAAAAAAGTCCCCATCATAATACCAGAACCTGTTAGTTCCTTTATCATCCAAGGAACTAGAAAATAGTAAATTGCGTCACCTAATGCAGAAAATAAATAACTTAACCAATACATCAAAAAATTTCGACTCTTAAAAAGACTAGAACCCCTATTTAATCTCATACATCCTCCCAAAATTTTCACATACAAATTCAAGTTCAAATATACATCTCGTTATTTACTATTTTTTTATAGCCTACAAGTGTTGCGCGTTCATTTAACTGTTTTCTTTCGCCTATTTGTTTGTATCCCATTTTTTCATATAAATGACAGTTTCGTTTTTCTTCTAGTAATGTTCTTAATTCCCAAGTAGTTGCTTGTGGAAATTGACCCTCTATTAGCTGAATTGCTTTTTGTGCAATTCCTAAGCCTTGGTGATCTGGTAAAATGAACATCGGGCTAATCCAAAATTGCGTTTCTTCCTTCCAATAAACACAGACTGCTCCAACAAGGACATCTTCATGCAAAATTTTATAAAATCCTCCTGCAGGATAGCTAATCCTCTTAATTACCCGATCTATTGATTCGTTTGCAGGACTTGTACCAAAATCTTGATATTTTTCTAACAATGGCAAAAAGGCTTTTACTTGCATGTCAAAAATGATTTGTGCATCTGCGATTGTTGCTTTGTCTAATCGTAAGTTCATAATTTTCACCTCTAGTTAGTCGTGTTCATATTCTAATTTCTATATGTTTTATTGTTTTCCTTGTTTATCAATTTTTCCAAACAGATAATAACTTCTTAATTAGGCTAGTTGTCAATGAAACTCGTATGTTTTTTACTTATTTCACTTCTAAAGCAAAAGCATAAAAAGCGTCACCATGTGAAACGTGTTTATCTTTTTTATCCCTCCAATATACTCCGTAAGAATAGTAATAAATACCTTTTTTGATCGGTACAGTAAAATGATTATTTTCAATTACTACTTCGCTTTCTTTATTATTGACTATCTCATTTAGGTGGATTTCTCCCGGTTTTGGGCTGTAATTCATTACGATCGTTACAACTTCACCCGCTTTTACTGGAATTTTCTTTTCATCTTTTAATAGTTCAATTGGTCCAGCCGTATCAACACACTCTGCATGCCCTTTTGTCTCCCAACAATACGTTCCTAGCTCCGTTTCATATGTTTCATTCCCTATTTGAATCAGTGTTTTTGGAGGTTTATCACCTTTCAAACTATCATTTTGTGAACAAGCAGTAAAAGTAAAAAGGATAAAAAGCAGAGATACAATTAACCTTTTAGACATTTGCTATGCCTCCCATCTATTATTTGGACTAAAAGTAACACTCAATTTATGAGAAACAATCATTTTTCTAAAAATTTTAATTTTGTCCCATCCTTTTGCTCTACAATTAGAACCTTCGTATTTTCATTTGTAGAATAAATTTTATCGCCTACATTTAATATATTAGAAGAAAAATTGTCTTTTAAAACCGCTCCACCTCTAATCGCTTTTTTAACTACCCCTATTTGCTCTTTAATTGTAAATTTATTAGTTTCAACATGCCCTTGCAACAAATACTCGTTACCGTTCATTAGTAAATAAGCAATAGTAGAATTTTGAACTGTACGATCCATTTCGTATACAGTCGAAATGTCACTAGAATCATTAAATAAATTTATAAAAGAAGGTTTATTAATCATCGAAAACGTTAGAAACAATAAAGCGAACACACCTAAAGCAATTGTAATCCTAGTTCGCTTATTTTCTCGTTTATCTTGCGCCTTATTCCACACCTGATGAAATGTGACTGTAGTGTTATGTACATCCAAGTTGCTTTTAAGCGTCTCTTTAATTTCAGAAATTGGAGCGTTTTCCTTCATTTAGATTCACTCCTTTTTAGTCTGTGATCAACTTTAAGAATCTCATTGTCGGATAAGCGATTTCTCAATTTTACTAGTGCATAATTTAATCTTGATTTACAAGTTCCTATTGGAATATTTAATGAGGCTGCCACTTCCTCCAATTTAAGTTCTAAATAATAATGAAGCACAATTACTTCCCTACTCTTATAAGGTAACAAGTTAATCTCTTTCCAAAGTTCATCTTCCATTTCATTTTTTAAAATTGAATTTTCTACAACTTTGTCAGTTGAAATTACAGAATTCAAACTAAAAATATGTTTTATCTTGTGTTTTCGAATCATATTACGTGTAACATTAACTGTTATTCTATAAATCCAAGGTTCAATTGATTTAGTAGCATCAAATAAATCCATTTTTTTAAATATGCGAATGAAGGTATCCTGCGTTATGTCATCAGCCATTTCTTTTGATTTCGTCAAAAAGTAAGCAGTTCGAAACACTAAAGAAGAGTGATTATTAAACAATTCTTCTAAACTATTTTTATTACTTTCAGCCACTAGCTCTCCCCCCTTTTTTACCTTTTACTTTAAATACACTTAAAACCAATTTATAGTTCGGTATTTTTTATATAAATTTATGTTCTATTAAATTAACTTAAAAAACATGATTATATAGTATGTATTTTCTAATGAAGACAAACAAAAAAAGCCACGTAAAGTGACTTTTGATTTTGTTAAACAAAATAGTTTTACTGAGAAGAGAAAGTTGTACGACCTTTTCCTAATCTCAGTAATTACTACTATTCAATTAAATTATATTCCTTCTTCATCAACCAAGTTTTCATTTTCCCGTTTATTATGGAAAACAAACAATTTTTGGCCAAAGTAATTTACGATTGTGTATAAACCTGTGCTAATTAAAACTGCTAAATCAGTTTTCATTTTATCTGAAATAAAATCTGTATTGCTTAATGAGAAATCGATTATTTTTGCCCCAAGATTATATGCAATAAAATAACTTGCCAAAATGACGATGATAAATAGTGGAACACTTTTTGAGACTGAGCTTTGACTTTTAAATGTAAATTTGCGATTTAATAAATAACTTACACATGCTCCAATTGTATTTCCTAAAAATGTAGACCACCAATATGACAAGCCAAGTAAATGTAGTAATAAATAGATTGCAGATAATCCGACAATCGTATTTAGAACTCCTACTGCAATAAAACGAAAAAAGGTTCTATTCATCTTTCAATCCATTATGCACCACTTCTTTTAGAAACTCGAAAGAATTGTTCGTGGAATATAAATCCGTTTCAATAGCATATCTTGGGCGTTTTTTAACTTCATGGTAAATCTTTCCGATATATTCACCAATTATTCCGATTCCCATAAGCTGAATTCCACCTAAGAACCAAATTGAGACCATTAATGATGGCCAACCAATAATTGTATTTCCTAAAATATGCTGTGCAACTGTATAGCTTCCAGCAATTAAACTAAAGATTATTGATAAAAATCCTAGCAATGTAACGAATCTTATTGGAGCTATACTAAAAGAAGTAATTCCATCAAATGCAAATGAAATCATCTTTTTTAATGGGTATTTAGATTCGCCAGCTAATCTTTCCTTACGATCATAGTAGACCTTTGTAGATGGGAAACCTACAAGTGGGACTAGTCCTCTTAGGAAAACATTAATCTCTTTATATTTGAATAACTCATCTAATGCTCGTTTACTCATCAACCTAAAATCTGCATGATTGGGCACTAAATTAATCCCTATTTTACTCATAAATCGATAGAATCCAAGCGCAGTTGTACGCTTAAAAAAAGTATCTGTTTCTCTACTATCTCTTACGCCGTAAACGATATCGTAACCATCTATATATTCTTCTACAAATGTACGGATGACATTAATATCATCTTGTAAATCGGCATCAATAGAAACAACACAATCTGAATGCTTGTTAGCAATTTCAAGACCTGCAATAAGCGCATTCTGATGCCCTACGTTTTTTGAAAGCTTTAATCCTTTAACAAAATAATTTTCATTACTTTCATTTTCGATTAATTTCCATGTTTGATCTTTACTTCCATCATCTACAAATAGAATTTTACTATCATCTGAAATCAAATGGTCATCTATTAAATCTTCTAATACGAGAGAAAGTTGATTAGAAGTTTCCTTAAAAACTTCCTCCTCATTGTAACAAGGAACAACTATTGTTAATAAAGGTCTTTTCATATATATTATTCCTTCCATTTCAACCGTTATTTTACCTCATATAAATAAATTCGCCATGCTGAATTTTTATTATCAAAGGTTTTTTTCCATACTAAGTCATTACTTTTTGCATTATCTATTGGCACTGCAGAAAAGATATATTGCCCACCCATTTTCTTAAACACACTCATATTTAGCTGCAGATGATGAATTCTTACGTTCGAGTTCTTTTTGAATTCATAATTTTTCCCTAATTCCGCTACAAAAATATAGCATCTTCCACCCCAATGATCGAAGTAATTTTCAAGTAAGGGACTTTTCTTAAGTTCTGGAGCTATAATTTTTCTAAATTGATGCTTATACTTTAAAGAGTAAAAATTATTATAAGTATCAAGTGTGTAAAAACCGTTATATTGTGCAATCGCTGGATGAATCCCAATACTTGCAACTCGGTAACTATTTTTCGGTTTACCAATGTATTTTGCAATTTCTGTAAATTGGTTAACTGCATAAAATTGTTTATATGACGGCTTACCAGCTACTCGATATACGATTTCATCATTTGCACAAAACATAACAAGAACTTGAACAACGAGACATAATTTTACAAACTTCTGCCATCCTTTTCCTTTTAACCATAAAAGATAGCCACCAACTGCAAACATCATATAAATAATTAATGGCCTTAAAAAATGGAATCTAGCAAAATTAAATGTGTTTAATAATTGATAATGGTCTTTTAACGGCTTCCATCCTTTATAAAACCAAAATGCATACCAAACAGAAAGTAAAAAGTTTAAGATAAATAAATAATAAAATCTTCGCTCAGTTAGATTTCTCTTTTTATTTTTTATTGTCCAAAACGTTATAAACGATAAAGGTACGATGACTAGAGTGTGAAGAGTCAAAACATGAGTATGCCCTAAAAAATAGTTCTTGAATACTAATCGAACCGTATGCCAAAAACCTAAAGTTGAGCTTACAAACTCATTTCTACTAGTAGGTTCAGTTGGAAAAACCAATGAATAAACAAGACGATACTCGATCCCTAAATATATTAACGTCATTAATAAAATACTTAAAAAGAAAACTAAATTCGGTTTCTTTTTGACAATTACGTCCCTTAGCCATAAAAAGCCCATAAATGTTAAAAAGAAAAAGAATCCTAATACAAAACTAGAATAGAATGGTAATAAAATTAAAGTAATCCAGTCTTTCCAATTGTGTTTGCCGCTTCTTATATTCAAAAATGCCCAAAGTGCTAATGGCATCCCTAATGTACTTAACATTCCTGATGGCCAAAATGGAGTTAGTGCAAACGCAAGCGAAACCCATACTCTAATCATGTAGTTTTCTTTTAATGTTATAAAATGTTTTTTTAATAACAAATACATACCCAAAAATGCAAAAACTCTAGTGATTGCTTGGGCAAATGAGTAAGCTAGCATTGGTGGAAATATATTATTTAGCCACTGAATCCCACTAAATTCTGTTCCATATGCATTTCTTGGTAATCCATTAATGATTTGTGGGATTGTAGAATTTAACCCACCAAATAATTCACCAGAATTTCTAAGTGTTTTATACCATGCTATATTTGAATCCAGATTATCATGAACTCTTATATGAGCGTTTTCTCCTAAAATGAATAAAGGAGAAAGATAGATCAACATTAAAATGAATGCTAATACTAAATGTTTTTTTTCTTGACTCCAATTCGAATAAAATTTCATATTTGTTACACCACTTTACAATTACTTATTTCATTTTTAGTTATTTAACTTTCACACGAAAAATTAACTGTCAATTTAAATCTTACTTTTATAAAGGCAACTACTATTCAATACTCCTATAAAAATGTAACGAAAAAATTTAAGACCATTTAATAATAAAACTCTAATATGA
>NZ_JBHJTJ010000061.1:0-17152 GCF_042267765.1 Gottfriedia sp. NPDC056225
CATTTCTACTGATCGATTTCTTAAAGAATCATATAGTTTCATAGATGTAATTTGGAATGAAAAATACAAGAAATTAAGCCAAGTTCCACACAACCACAAAAGGCTAGATAATGATGGAATTCTAATTAATATTGGTATTTTTGATGAATAATCTTATTGAACTAACGCATGCGTTAGTTGAACAAATTAATTAGTCGATGATGATCGGCTCCTATTTAAGTATTTGCATTATTTTTTATATAAAAATAAATATGGTCACAATGAAATGGTATCATTAACTATACTTTTAAATTAAGAAATGATAGGAAGTTTATTAAAATGAAGTTTAAATTAAGTTATATATTTTATTTATTTTCTTGTCTAGTTGTTTTTCCTTTAAGTCTACCAGTTTACTTAATTATTGGTTTTATGACTGATAGTTTAGAGTCTGGACATGCTATTGATCTCATGTTTTTTGGTTTCCTTGCGTTCATAACCATTTTTGGTTCAATTGTTTTGAATTTTATATTTCGGTTTGCTTCGTTTGATAAAAATAATAAATTTACATGGAGTATATTTATTGCTCATTTAATTTTAATTCCATTAAGTGTATATATTTATAGTGATTTATTTTTTCGTTGAAGTGAAATTATATTATAAATTAAGGAAACCTTATGCAACTAACGCATGCGTTAGTTCTATAAGAACATTACGTAAAAGGACTGTCTTGTCTAAACTTGACAGTCCTTTTTTTACATTTTAAATATAGACATTTTACTTTAACCAATGAAAAAAAAGGACCTTTCCCAGTTTTCCAAAGTAAGCGCATGCGCGCGTGATTCCCAAATACCTAATAGGGTATTCTAAAAATGAAGTGAATTTTTATGCTTGAATGGAACGAATTAATATTTGAACCATTATCACCAATAGGGGATATGCTACAGCAAGTATTAGAGCCACTAGAGATTGAACCATTGCCGCCATTAGAGTATATATTGTAGCAAGTACTAGAACCATTCAAAAAGTAGCGATCATCATTTTCTGTTAAACAAATAACAGGGCTTTCCCTCTCTATATTATTTCTTAAAAAAAGGCCCGGTGAAAGGCCCTATTTTGCATATTATTCAGCTTTTAATAAGATATCATCACCAGTAAAACCGCCGCGAGCTTGCAATTTTAAACCTTTAGCATCTTTCGGTAGATCGAAAACGATTTTTCCATTTTGAGTTAAACCTGGATTCAATTGTTTCAAGAAGAAATCTGATAATGAGTTATCTGCAATTTCTAATGCTGTTTGTCCGCTAGTTGAGTAAGTGAATTCGCGTCCTTTGTCATCAATTAACTTAAAGCTATTTGCATCAAGTGTGATCGCATCTTTTTGGCCGTTTGTAATTGATAAACTTACTACTTTAAATACACCTTGAGCAATTTCTTTCGTATAAGCACCACCAATTCTATTCTTTGATTCAATACCATTAACTTTGATTGTTACGTCAGAAGATACACCTGTATTTGATAACGGTTTATTTGATTTTTGCTCAGTCTTAGCAGTAGTTGAAGTTTTTGTATTGTCACCACCACTAGCAAGACTAATAATCATTCCAATCACAAAAATACCAACAAGACCGATAACAGCCTTTCTAAAGAACCCTAATTTTAATCTAGCTCCACAATGAGGACATTTCTTTGCTGATTTTGCTACTTCCTTGTTACAAGTTTTACATGGTTTTAATTTTGACAATTTGATATTCTCCCTTTTGAATAAAATTTTATATAAAGACCTAATAAAGTAAGAAGTTATGTTACAAAATTAATATACAACAAAATCAAACTAGTTTGTACTTAACATTTCAGTACAACGTGTTAAGAAATTATTATAATAAAATAATATTTTTGTATTGACTTGCTCTTTTAATACAAAAAAACGGCTGCGCCAGCACCACCGGAAAGAGAAATGCGAAAACGATTGACGGAGATTAAGGACTATTTTTTAAGTGGTTTTATTATTACTGATAATAAAAATGAAAAATTATTTGATTTATATAACCAGGCATTAGAGAGGTGGGACTTTTAAGAGTATCACAAATTAGCTATAGTTCCCTCTCACGAGCGCAGCCCAAAATTATTTAAACTAACATTACTTTTCCGTTGCTTTTTTAATAGGTCGAAGCAGTTAAGCAATCAACAGAACAAAACAGCACGAAATTAAAAAAGCTGAAAACGAAGGCACTCACTAGTTAAATATATATAAGGAAATTTAGTTATTGAAAAATAAAGCTCGTATTATAGATGCCAAGTAATCATTGATACAGGCTATTTTAAAAACCTCTTCCTTATGCAACTAACGCATGCTTTAGTTGTGCAATTTTCATATATATTTTTACTCAAGGAGCGTAAATAAAATGTTTAAGGATGCAATACTTAGTGGTGATTTTAACAGAGCGAGAGAATTGTCTTCAAATATGGATGGAGAATCTTTATTAGAAGCGCTTTTTTTAATAGCATACGAAGAAGAAAGTATTGCACCGTATGGTTTTGCAAACTTTCAACTCCTAGAGGAAGAAACATCCGAAAATCATTATATGATTTCATTTATTTTGAGTATGGCTTTAAACTACTTGGAGGGAGCATATCAAACATCATTTCATCATGCGAAAAAAGCAGCAGAACTATCACCTAATGATAATAGTTACAAAGAATGTCTCCTTTATTTTAATACACTCCCAGAAAGATTATTAAGTAACGAAGAAGCCATTGAAATTGCAAATTCAATACTGAAGAATGATCCAATAAACATTAAGGCGTTATCGGTAATTAATGAATTAAGAAATTGATATCTTCTTCTACTAACGCAATGCTTAAGTTGAAAGAAGTGGGATGATAAATTGAATAAAGAATCTCTTGAATTTTTTGATTGGATAAAGCTAAATATTGATGAACTGGAAAGTGATTCTCCTCAATGGAAATGAAATTTTGTATCTCAATGTCTCCCGAAAAACTTCAGTCATTATTGTAAGATCCTTCATCCAGTATATCGTGATCAAAAGATTAAAGATGAACATTTATTATGGAGTGAACGTCGATTTGGAGTTGATCAAAAAATTAGAATAGGTGAAAGATTGTTCTATAAAGATTTGGTAAAAAAGTATAATGTTCAATCTACAAAAGAAATAAGTACAAACACTTTTAGCAAAATATATGGGAGTTTACCAAGATATATAATATCTCCTGATGAAGGAAATATGGAAATTAATTTAGTAGAAGAATTAGTAAAAATCTTAAAACCAATGACTTTGAAACAAAAATGTTACTTTCATTATTATTTTTTAAAAACAGAGGACTGGTACGGAGATGATCTACTATTTAGTGGTAAATTAGAAGACGTTTTAAATTTATACGATCTAAATGGTTTACACGGTTCACCTACCTATTGGTGGGCAGAAGATCAGAGTTGGTGTTTGTGTACTGATTATGACCTTGATTTCTCATTAATAGGTGGTACTAGAGAATTGATAGATGCGTTATTATCAAATTCTGAATTAGAATGTATTGAAGTTAATATTGATACAAGAATTGATTATAGAGCGGATTGGAAAAATGTCCCGACTTAAAAATAAATAATGACCTTCTTCAAAAAACTGATGCTTTATTTGTACAAAATTATCGGCTGTTTAGTCGATTTTTTTATTTAAAAGATAAAAATCCCACAAATTACTAAAGCTGTAAGGTTAGGTATAATTTAACTAATACGATTTGTTCTATTAACGGAGGTGTTATTATGCTTTGGTCGAAATTGATAGATGTTATCTTGTTGTTATTTACAATTACTTATTTTGTTAAAACATTTTTAAATGGATTCAGGAATAAAATGACTTTTAAAGAAATTATTAAATCAAATTACTTTTTGATGTTATTTTATTTACTTATTCTTTATCCTATAATTATCAAGGATTTCATCCGATATTTATTAAAATAAAACAGAAATGATGTAAAAGATATTAATTGGAAACTATTATAATTTCAAAATCTTATGCAACTAACGCATGCTTTAGTTGTATAGTTCAACAGAAAAAGCCTACCGCAATGGATAGGCTCTTTTTATACTCAATTACCTTAATAGATGATAATCCTTTAGGCATTTATATAATCTATATAGTTTTTCATTCTTTCGTTTTAGCTACTTTGCATCTACGGTTAAGCAGACTTTATAGGAAGCACCGAGTCCGGAAATTAATCCCGTCTCAAGTTTACATGGAACGCCAAGTTGAAACTTAAGTGGTGTTCGAGTAGCTAAACGAATTAAATCTTTAGGACTTAAATTAACTACATCTACACCAATTTTATCATCGCCCAAATCTAACAAACTATTAATTGCCTCTGTGATCGCAGGCGAAAGAGCAACTAAAAGTGCGCCTCCAGCGCATCCTATAGTAGGGTTTGCAGCGCACGCTGCAGTAGCCAATTGTGCAGAAAGTTTACTTACTAATTCTGTAAGCTCAGCTTTGTATTTATCGGGATCACCTTCATCATACTCCATAACAACCACACTAATTGAAATACCAAATGGTTTTCCGCGGTAGATTTCAATTGCATTATCGGCACGACTTTCTCCTGCATCGACATCATCATAAATAGGTGTTCTCTTTGGAGGCTGTGTTTCTGTTGGTGTGATAACGCCAAACACTACATATGGTTCATCAGAGTCTGAGAGTTGATCCTCGTCCGTTTCACCAAAACAATGAAATCCGGTATAAGATACCGCAACTTCTTTTAAATCGATGGCCCCAAGATCTGACCACCAATAGATATTTCCATGTTCGAACAAACTTACACGCCCATCGTCAAAGGGTGCTTCATCCTGGATTGGGAAACCAAGCCAGGATGTAGGTCCACCAAGTTCTTTATATCGAGCAAGAATAGCACCCTTTACATATGCCATTACACCTTGTTTGTAATAAATGCTTCCATTTTGATAATGAATGCAAAACCCTAAGCCTGGCTTAACCTCTTCAAGCCCTGAGATAGCAGTACCTGGTGAACCTTTAATTTTGTCCCAATACTTTTTAAAAGTAGTTTGCAACACTTCTTCTTGAAGTTTTTTGAAATCTGGAGAACCACCAGGAATTGGTATTTGACCTGGTTGTATAACAACATCTGGAAACTTCCCAAGGTTGATTTTAGGTGACAAACATATCTCCTCCTTTTTTTGACACTCAAACCTGTAAGCGAACAAGAAAGATTGCTGTGTGCTATATGATCCTTCAAACTTTCCTTTTAATATTTATTCGTCCAAGCTGCAATTCATTCTCTTTTGAGAACATAAAACTTAATCCGGAACATGCAACAATTACTATTTGTAATATATTAAAAATACAAATATCATTTGTAAAAAAACGGAGCAGTACTTAATGGATCAAGAACTAGCAAACATCTTTTAGCCTATGACCGCATTCTCCCAAAACAAACAAAAAAAACAGTAGATAGGACTGGTTGCGTGTCAAAAAGAGATAAAAAGTTTTCATCGAAAACGTCTTCATTTTATGGTACAGTTGACGTTGATTGAAAAAGAGAGAGGGGAAAACAATATGAAATGGACGAAACCATTCTTAGCAGGCATTATCGCGCTATCAACATTCAGCACGACTGTTCACGCTGAAATAACCACTCCGGTTAACATAGTGGCAACAGCAACGTCAGAGGAAGCTGACACAACACCACCAGGTGATGTAAAAGATTTAACATACTGGGTATACAACGATGCGATTTATATCGAATTTGTTGGACCAGATGATCCGGATTACAAAGGAATCGCAGTATACGACCAAGACGGTAAATGGATCGAAGATGTCGACAAAGAAGACAACTGGTTCTACTTAGACAGATTAAAACGAAACACGAACTACACGCTATACTTCTATACATACGATGAAAGTGGAAACGAGCAAGACGAAGAACACGGTACCTACCTTGAGTTCACAACGGATAACGACTCAACGCCACCAAAACAACCAACAAAGTTTGCCGCAAAACGTGTTGGCAACAACATCGTTTACAGCTGGGTAAACCCAACGGATGAAGATTTTTATGACATGGTGCTGACCTTACCGAACAAAAAAGTTGTGACACTTGAAGACGGGGAAAAAAGTTACACGTACACACCAGCAAACTTCACAACTGTTCAAACGGCTTCACTTGTTGCAGAAGATGCGAACGGAAACAAAGCAAAAGCGGTCGTGTTAAATTGGGATGACGCAAAACGCGCACCAATCGAGGCAAAAAACGTAACGTATAAAGATGTGAATGGTGTGATCACGGTTAATTTCACACCAGCAAACGAATACGACTACAGTTACACACTTGTGACATTACCAAACGGTAAAACGGTCAAAGTGGTAAAAGGGAAAAAAAGCTTCACATACAACGGCACAACAGTCGTTGGTAAACCATACACATTCAAGTTCCAAAGCGTGGATACACTAGGCAATAAATCAAAAGGCATCAAATCAACATTTACACCAAAAGCAGTTACGGTCAACTTTACAATGAGAACACGCTCAACGGTGACACTTCGCACGGCTGCAAGTGCAACTGCTTCAAAAGTAGTGACGGTAGCAAGTGGCAAAAACGTCAAAGTGCTTTCAAAAGGGTACGGACCAAAACGTGAGTATGCATACGTACAATATGGAACAAAAAAAGGATATGTACTAAGTAGCTCATTACTTGAGTATTTCGCAAATTGTACCGATCTACGTAAGAAATACCCAAAAGGTGTAACAAGTACACACCAAGCGTACCAAAAGAAGCTAGACCGTGATAACGACAAGTACGCTTGTGAAAACTAAGCAGAAAAAAAGAGACGAACGAACCGTTCCGTCTCTTTTTTTTTTGCTCCGTTAGCGAATCATGTCGGTTTTCTTATTCAACGATAAAGCGTGATAATTGAACAAAGAATTATGGTGAATATTATGGAAAAAATCTAATTTTCGATTGAATTAAAATGAACTGCTTATGCAGCTAAACCAGCTAATAGTTGTAATATTTTTCAATAAAAAGCTTATAAAACACATGTTATACTAAAAATAGACATGCCAAATAACCTTCCATCTGTTATGATTTGGAAGGTTTTGTATTTCTTTCTTTATTTTTACATTTAAGCTATATCTTGGAAATTCGTATTGGTTTTTAATAGGGTATAAATCCAGTGTAAAAGCTTATTTACACAAGCTATAACGGATACTTTATAAGGTTTTCCTTCACTACGTTTTTTGTCGTAAAACTCACCTAATCTCTTATTTCTTGGGATGATTTCATTGGTCGTTTTCATTTTACGACTATCTCGAATGGCACATTTAACAGCCATAAACAAGGCATGCCTTAGTCTACTAGAACCTCGTTTTGTAATGCGTTTTTTCGTTGCTGTAAATCTACCAGACTCAAAGACGCTTGGATCAACTCCAGCGAATGCTACAAGTTTTTTAGGATGATTAAACCGATCGATTTCTCCGATTTCTGAAATAATCGTTGCAGCGATTTTTTCTCCTATACCGGGAATCGTTTGGATAATCTTATATTCTTCAATTTCTTTCACAAGTGCATCTATTTCAAGCTTTAATTTCGATAGATGCTCTTTGTATTGAAGGACCAACTTAATGTGCATTTCCATCGTTATGACGAGACTTTGATATAAGTTTGTTTGAAATGGATTTATTGTTGCAGCAGCTATTAAATCTTTTGCTTTTGTTCTTGCCCAAGATTTTGAAAGGCTATTACAATACAATTTGATCTTCTCAGAAAGTAGGTCTTCTCCTGTGTTAAGAACATCATTTGACGTTGGAAATTCCAGTAAAGTGAGGAGGGAAACAATCGAGTATAGGTCTCCAAATACACTAGTGTTTTTGAATATAGAGGACATAAAAATACCCGAATTATAGCCCCTTTTTTAAGGGGCTATAATTCGGGTATTTTTCATATCTAATTTTGTCGAAATATGTATGAGGAAAGTATAAACATTGAAGTAATCCACTAAATATAACCCGGTTGACAATTTTTGGAATATTCACAACAATTAGTAATAGGAAGCGATTATTAAGTTGATGGACTTTTCGAATATAAAAGCTAGAGTTTTAGATTCAAAGTTCCTCTACTATTAATAACTTCATTTTGAGAATCTTACTATAAATGGGGGAAGGGTATGTTAAAGAGAACGAGTAAAAGTAAATTTGCAAAAAGCCTTACAGTAGCTGCGTTATCTACTAGTTTTATTTTAAGTTCTTTAAGTCATGTTTCAAATGTAACAAAAGCCGATGCTGTCTCAAATGCAGAAACAATTTTAGCTAAATTAACTCCACAACAAAGAGAAGCTTTACAAAAGATTTCAACGACTGATCAATCGGGGCTTTTTCTTGATTCAAATGTAAATCTAAATAGTCCTGAAACTGTTTCAGTAATTGTTTCATTTAAACAAAAACCACAGAAAATTGCTGTATTAGAAGCTGCTTTAAAAGGACAAGCTTTATCAAATTCAGAAGCAGCAAGCAATGCCAATGCAGATCATACTAAATTTAAATCTGACATAAGTACTTTATTTAAAACAAAATCTGATGGCTCATTTAAAATAAAACGTGAATATAAACATGCATTTAACGGGGCAGCATTAGAAGTCCCTGCAAATAAACTAAATGATTTAATGAAATCGACAGCTGTACAAGCAATTTATAGTGATGTAACAGTTAAATCGGAGCTTCCAGTTGAAGCGAAAGATTCATCTACAAATTCAACAGGTAAAGGAATGGCAGATGAGCGTTCTTACTTACAAATTGATAAATTACATCAAGAAGGCTATACAGGTAAAGGAGTAAAAGTAGCTGTTATTGATACAGGTGTTGATTATAACCATCCAGACATTAAAGCTGCCTTTAAAGGTGGATACGATTTCGTAGATAATGATAATGACCCGATGGAAACTACTTATGCTGATTATGTAAAAGCAGGTAAACCTTATGGAGATACAGGCGCAGCAAATTACGTAACAGAACATGGAACTCACGTATCAGGTACGATTGTAGGGCAAGGAAAAAATGAAAGTGAAGATGCAACAACTGGTATTGCACCAGATGCTGATCTTTATGTATATCGTGTATTAGGACCAGGTGGTAGCGGTACAACTGATAATATCATTGCGGGTATTGATCAAGCAGTTGAAGATGGAGTGGACGTTATGAACCTTTCACTAGGTGCAAATTATAATGACCCACTACTTCCTGAAAGTATAGCGATTAATAATGCGGTCCTAAATGGTGTTACGGCAGTAGTTGCTGCTGGAAACGCAGGAAATAACATGTATACGTTAGGATCACCAGGAACGGCAGCTTTAGCGTTAACAGTAGGCGCAAGCAGTGTTCCAATTACGACACTTGGAGGAAAAGGTGCGATCGACAATACAACCGCATCTTTACTTTTGATGGCAAAAGGCGCAGGGGATGATGTTTCAAAATTAAAAGGTATAACGAATTCTGTTGTAGATGTAAATCTAGGAGAAGCATATTCTGGTAAAGATGTAAAAGGCAAAATTGTTCTAATGAGTCGTGGAACATATACATTAGATTCTAAAATTGTAGTTGCTAAATCACAAGGCGCTGTAGCAGTTCTTATGTATAATGACAATCCAACTGAAGGTCAAATTCCAACCTTTTTAGGTGATGGTGTAAATTTCATTCCAACGTTCTCGTTATCTAACGCAGATGGTCTTGCATTGAAGCAAAAGCTACAATCAGGATCTGTTAACTTTACATTTACTGATATTGATGAAGCGAAAACACAGGGCGATACGTTAGCTGACTTCAGTTCAAGAGGGCCTGCAAGATTAACATATGATATTAAACCAGAAATTACAGCTCCAGGTGTGAGCGTATTATCAACAGTACCAGGCTTTATTAATAATCCAAATAATCCAACAGATTATAAAAATGCATATCAGCGTTTGTCAGGTACATCAATGGCTACTCCATTTACAACAGGTGTTGCAGCATTATTAAAACAAGCGAATCATAATTTACAACCAGAAGATATTAAAGCGATTTTAATGAATACTGCCGATTCTTTAAGTAAGCCATACAGCGTGTTTGAACAAGGTGCAGGACGAATTGATCCATATAATGCAATCCATTCAACGATTGAAATTAAAGTGCAAGAAAAAACACCAATGATTATAAATGGAAGAGAAAAACAAATTAATGAAGAAACAGGGGCACTTAGCTTCGGAAATGTATCATTTGATGGAAATGACTATACAGATAACCGCACAATCACTTTGATGAATAGAGGAGAAAAGTCAAAAACATTTGTTGTAAAAGTTAATTTCCAATCAAACTTACGTGGTTCAAAGGATGCAACAGCAAATGGTGTAACAGTTCAAACTTCACCGTCTGTTACATTAAAAGGAATTAGTCAAAAGAAAACAGCTATTACATTAAATATTCCTAAAACGGCTGAAAAAGGAATTTACGAAGGATATGTAGTGTATACAAACAAAGATAATCCTTCTGAAACATATCGAATTCCTTTTGGCGTACATTATGTTGAGCAAGGATTTGATTACTTTAAATTGTATAAACAATCAGTACCTGAGTCCCTTATTCAGAGCAGTCAAAATTGGAATCGAACAAATGTAGCTAATATCGCCTTAAGATCACATATGAGATCAATTGACGTTGTTATTTCAGATGCAAAAACTGGTAAAGATCTTGGGATTGTTAATTCGTTTGATGGAGTAGCATTTAATGAAGGAATAGATATTACTGCTTTCGTTTATTTTGGATATTACTACCCGTTTACAGATGATCCGAATAATCCAATTGATACAAAAAGGGAACATGTTGTCCTACCAAAAGCGGGGCAATATGTATTAAAAATGATTGGTACAGATGATAATGGAAAGCAGTATACGATCAGTCAAGATTTATTTGTCGATGGTACAAAACCTAAATGGAATATGCATGTTGAAGGGGAAGTACCAGGTAAACAAATTGTCGAATATAAAGATGGTCAGGTTACATTAGGTGTAACAGCTCAGATTACTGATGATAATGTTGAAGTAAAACGAGCAGCTGGTATGACTGCTGATCAAACACAAAATGAAATTTATTATTCATATAACTCTTTACTACCAAATGGTAAGGCGACGCTAGATAAAGATGGTAAAATATCTGACGAAATTGCGATGTTGCCTAAGCAGCAAGTTTTAAGTGTTAAATTTGAAGGGATGGACGAGGCAACAAATGGCTATCTTCAAAAGCAATATTACTTTGTAAATGAACAAACTCCATATGTTTCTGTTGAGGCAAATAAACCGACAAAATTGAATAACGTGTTTGTAAAACCAGGTGAAACGTTTACAATGACATTAAATGCAAATAATGTAAGTAAACTAATGAAAGCAAACTATAAGTTCTCAGATGCAATTGGTACAAGAATTACAAATATATCTTTAAATCCTGAAGCACAAAAGCTTGGAGGTACGTTAGACGTTAAACAAACAACTTCAGGAAGCACGACTTCATCAGATATGACTGTAAACTTTAATGGAACTACTGGAGTTAATGGAGATATCCCTATGGTAGACTTAACAATTCAAGTTCCAAAATCACTAGCTCCATCTATGGCTCAAACGTTTAGTTCGTATGGATTCACATCACAATTTACAGATAGTAATAATGTATCAACTAATGTTTTTTCAAACGTTTCGCCAATCAGGATTTTAAATAATCAAACTGAATTAAAAGGATATGTTCAAGCACAAGGATTATTAGATGCAAATGGCCAATATGATTATTCAAGAGATTACTCAAAGATTTCGCCAACTTTAATAGTAATTGATAGTAAAGGAAAAGAAGTAAAAACAAATGTTATCGCAAAAATTGGGGAATTTGATATTACAGGACTTGATCCATCAAAAGATGATTATACATTAATCCAAGATATACCAGGTCATTTTACAGTCCGAAATTCAAGAATAAACGGTTACTTTGGTTTAGATGATGAAGTATATGGGCAATTGTTTACAGTAGGTGTAGAAAGTGCAACTGCTGGAGATGTAAATAAAGACGATGTAATCGATGTAAATGATGCATTAGCAATTCAGACATATTGGGGAACAAATAAACGTAGTGCAGATATCAACTTCGATGGAACAGTTGACGCGAAAGACTTTGCTTTCGTTGAAAAGAATTACTTAATGCAAAATCCTTGGGTTGCAGCACCACCAAAACCAGTTAAAAATTATAAAGGAAATACTATAAAATCAATTAAGAGTCAATTAGGATTAAAATAATAGTAAGCTCTGAAACAATATATATTTAGGACTTTGTTTCACAACGTAAGTCTGTTCTCAATACTAGAAAAGGCTTTTTCAAATTATATTTAAAGTTTTGTAAATTGTTAAATACTTAATATTTAAAATATAGTTTGTAGTATACTAATTCCGTTAATCAGCAAAGCAAAAAAATGTAGAATTAGAGTAAATGCATATAGTTTAATAAAGAAATATTTACAAAATGCTAAAGGATTTGTCAGGTTGGCAGAGCCCCTTCTATTTGCCTACTATCTACATACTGTGGTAACTTTTTTATATTAATTATTCTAGAAAATTGTAGTGGCTGTTTTCGGTGATTTTTAAACATGAATTTAACCATAAACGGGTATATCCTGTACAAGTAAACCAATACAATCGACACAGTACGCTAAAGTCCGTGTATAAAAATATAAATGACTAGAAATTTCACTATTAGATTTTAAAGCAAAAGTCAGATGTGTTTCATTCTATGAAGAGCTTTTTCAAACAGGAGCATGAGAAGGTAGCGAAATAGAGCGGTTATGGAGAATTAAATGGAGTGCAAAATTAGTAGAAAGTGGGAAACCAGAAAACCTTTTAGAAGGTTTTTCTGGTTTTTTGTCGTAAATAGTTAGAGTTCATATACTAACGGAGTCAGATTCTAATTCAACAAAATGGCAGTTTAGTCATAATGAGCGAAACGGCTCTTTTTGCTTAGCGTAGGTTGCACTTGGCAATAATGGGAGTTAACTAAAGCCTACCCATTCCAAATTTAGAGCTACAAACAAAAAGGAACCGTTTATATTATGAAGGATAGTCAAAAATTTATTCCAAGGCAACTAATGTCTTATGCAGGACTTGTTCCGAAAGAGTATTCAAGTGGATCAAACCGTTGGTAAGGTTCCATTACCAAAGTTGGAAATTCTCATATCCGACGTGCTTTAGTGGAAGTTTCTTGGTCCTATCGACATTGTCCATCCCTAAAAGGAGAATGAAAAAAGAGACAAATTGGTCAACCACTTGAAGCACAAAGAATTGCCTGAAAAGCCCAGCACCGTCTTAATTTAAAATACAGTCGAATCACTGCTAGAGGGAAAGCAGGCCCTTTTTGATTTGATGGTTTGACAGTTTCGTTCATATCAGTTGAATAAGAAAAATTAATTTCTGTGAAAAATGAGAAATTCGTCCAAGATACAAATGCATGTCATAAAAGTATAATTTTCTATAGGTATCATTATACCAAAAAGAAGGAGGGTTCCAATTGACCCGCAAAAAATGGCTGTTGGTTGCATTATTTGCCTTAATTGCATTATCTGCATGCCGCATACTCTACATCAAGTTACATTCAACTCCTTCCCTTGCGATTCGAACAAGGTTGTTTTTTACACTTCACCCAAATAGTGCGCTGACGTCGAAGATTTCGTCACAAGCAAGAGAGAACAAAGGTTTTCAACCGTATTTACATATCCACAACGCGAAGGCGTATCGCATTAATCATCCGGTAGCATCGCTGAATCTGAATGACTTGAAGATTACAGATTTCATTGTGTATCGGAAAGGGTCCCTTTTCTTTGCGGAGTACTTAGATACCGAAATCGCCGATATCGAGGGTTGGTAAGATAAATAAAAGGGTTATTAAACAATAAATCGTATGCAACTAAAGCAAGCTTTAGTTGAACAAAAAGATCGGCTGTTTAGTCGGTTTTTTTAATGCAATAAATGGCAGGTTAGTTGAATTAGGTACGTTCTTTTTACAAAAAAAATAGCATAAATTTTATAGGAAAGGTGGTAATAAGATGCAAAATAGAAATGTTAAAAAAATCATTTTATTTTTGTGTATAATTATTGGACTAGCTATTGTTTTACTGCCTGTCTTAGCACCAGTTATTCATGATAATAACACAGCAAAATCAGCTATCCGTCAATATATTTATAAAAAAGGATATACCTACCAAAGCTTTTTTGCCATTATCGAAGACGATGAGCATGATGACCCCGAATATGGACATCTTTATGGTGTAACATGGTTTGACCGTAATAATCCAGTTCGAGATACATCCCCACTTTTTTATGTAAAAAAATTTAAAGAAGGTTACAAAGTGACTTCAGTTGGTACTGGTCCATAAAGTCCGCCTTTAATTTAAATTCCTTGCTCAACTAGCGCATGCAATAGTTGAAGATCACAAGCTGCTAAATTGCAGTTTTTTTATTTAAGTAAATGGCAGTATAGTTGAATAAGAAAAATTAATAATATTTTAAAACTGTTATAATAAGTCGAAAGCTTTATTTAATAATGAGGAGAAGTTTATTTATATGAAATTAAAACTAAGTAATATATTTTACATACTTTCTTTTTTGGTTGTTTTTCCTATAAGTCAACCTTTATATCTATTGGTTGGATTTGCTGGTGATGACCCTTCAACGCCTATTTCAACTTTAAATATGATTTATATTGGTTACTTTTTATTAATAAGTATTTTAGGCTCAGTTATTTTAAATTTCATTTTTCGAATTTTTTCGTTCGAAAAGAATAATAGATATACTTGGATGATATTTATGGCTCATTTAATGTTAATTCCATTAAGCGTGTATTTATATACCTTTATATTATATAGATAATCATATAAGTAAACCTAATTAAACTGATGCATTAGTTGAAGTTAATGAGTTAATTCTAATTAGTAGGTGATTAAATGAACGCTAAAACATTGCTTGAATGGGCAATTAATCATAATGCAAAAAATCAAACGATTGAAGGCTTCTGGGAATATTTTAATAAGTGGCGTGTAGAAGACAGAAGTGATTATTTGGATACATTTTACGGTAAATTATATGATGAATTTATTACTGTTGAAGAAAGCCAAATAAATCTAAAACTACGTTTTGGAATGGAATAGGCTTATATTTTTTACTCTGTTAATATTTTTTATTTAAATAAACATATTGGTATTTACGACACTGAATTTTTTTTGAACGGTGAATTAGCAGATGAATATTTAGATTTTGTTAATTTCAAAAGCGAAATTTTAGAGATTAAACAAGACATAAAGATAGCTAGAAAAGCAATTAAAGAAGGCATTCAATTAAATGCTATCTCAAATATAACAGGAATTGATGAAGGATCGTTAAGTATTTTAAAGAAAAAATATTGTTGAACTAATACATGCATTAGTTGAACAAGAAAAAGTAAAGATCACAAAATTGTGGTCTTTTTTCATTATCTTATTCAACATAATGACAGGATAGTTTAATAAGAAATCTTTAATAATAATCGGGATGTTTTGCTTAAGAAAGTAATGTTAGGTTCTGGTAATGTTTTATTATCAGAGTCTATTTTTAACAAAAAAGGAGAAAAAGAGTGATGTATATTTTTACTCAATTAATAATTTTTAGCTTCATATTTTTTATTCTTTTAGCTACTCGGAAGTTTTTTTCTAAATCAAAAAATAAAGAGTTAGGCATTAGGAAGGTGAACTTGAAGAACCCACAAGAAATAAAAGTATTAATATCTAGTTTAACAATTTTAATTATTGGTATCATAATTATATATTTTTATGCTGAACGTAATGAGAGATCTTTTTTTATTTTAAATTTAGGTGCAATTATGATTATCTTCCAACAATTAGCAATAAGAGTACTAAGAAGCAAGAAAGTAAAACATTATTAAGCTAACTGATGCGTTAGTTGAACTATGATCGACTGCTTCGGCGGTCTATTTTTATTCAACAAAATGGCAGTTTAGTTGAACAAGGAATTTGGATTAACAAAATAGAAATAAAGTTAAAACTGAGCTTTTTTGGGAGTGGTAACAGGATGATTAAGGCTGTAATATTTGATTTAGATGGAACTTTATTAAATCGAGATGAATCGGTAAATAAGTTTATTGACAACCAATATGAGCGATTGAATAAATGGGTAAGACATATACCAAAAGAGAAATACATTACAAGATTTATAGAACTCGACGATCGCGGAAATGTTTGGAAAGATAAAGTGTATCAACAATTAACTGGTGAACTTGATATAACTGGGATAACTTGGGAGGACTTACTGCAAGATTACATAAGCCAATTTAAGAATAATTGCATTCCATTTCCAAATATTCTTAGTATGTTAGATGAATTGAAAAGTAACAACCTTATTTTAGGAATGATTACAAATGGAAAAGGTCAATTTCAGAAGGATAATATAAAGGCTTTAGGAATTGAAAGGTATTTTGGTACTATTTTAGTATCTGAATTGGAAGGAATAAAAAAACCTGATCCCAAAATATTTAAGAGAGCCTTGGAACAACTTAATGTTTCACCTAATGAAAGCATATTTGTAGGCGACCATCCAGAAAATGATGTGAAAGCTGCTCAAAATGTAGGAATTAAAGGAATTTGGAAAAAAGATTTTCAATGGAACAATATCGAAGCAGATTTTACAATTGATGATTTATCGGAATTAACTTCAATCATCGTAAAATTAAATAAACAAAATACTGAATCTTATTGAACTAACTGATGCATTAGTTTTATAAGAAAAAGTAAAGACCACAATTTGTGGTCTTTATTCATTCCCTTATTCAACAAAATGGCAGATTAATTGAACAAGGATTGTTAACAAATTCACCAATATTTCGATTATAATTATCATTAAAGGCTGAAAAGGGAGAATTTTCAAAATGGACTTAACTACGTTTTTTCGTTTTTTAACTTATACCATTACCGATTTTTTTAAAGATAGCATTTTAGTAGTTATCACTTTTTTCATTTTACTGAAAATCATTGAGAAACCAATTATGAAAATGATTTTTAAAGTAATACTTTGTGTTATTCTACTTTATTTATTGCTTTATTGTAT
>NZ_JBHJTJ010000062.1:0-16392 GCF_042267765.1 Gottfriedia sp. NPDC056225
GATAAAAAGAGGCAACTAATTTTTATGCTAATTAGTTGCCATTTCTTTTGCTGTTTTCTTCCCGTGAAGAGACTTCTTTTTTGTTTATTTTTATGGTTTTGTATCGTTTTTTTTAGTTCTTACTGTCAAATTCATTGTTTTG
Organism: Gottfriedia sp. NPDC056225; assembly: GCF_042267765.1. Classification (NCBI taxonomy): domain Bacteria; kingdom Bacillati; phylum Bacillota; class Bacilli; order Caryophanales; family Bacillaceae; genus Gottfriedia; species Gottfriedia sp. NPDC056225. The sequence goes on from NZ_JBHJTJ010000062.1 coordinate 143, forward strand.
TCTTGATATTTCTCTGAATCACTCATTTTTATTCTTAAATGAAGGCCTTATTTGCAGTTTAGACGATTTTATTTGCAGTAGTACGAATATATTTGCAGTTTTAGCCTTTTTATTTGCACTTTCACAAAATTCATTTGCACTTTTCACCTTTTTATTTGCATTTCAACGCAATCAATTACTGATTAAAAGAAATCACTTTATATGTTTCAGATGAATATTCCAATAATGTAATACTAGCGTTCTTTATTTCTAATTCAATATTAAATTCCTCTGAAAATTTTTTTACAATGTTGCGAATTGTATTTCCATGAGTGACGATTAAAACATTTTCATCGTTTTTATTGTTTTCTATAATGAGTTCATCAAGGCCTTTTTCTATACGATTCCATAGCTCACTATAGTTTTCGGCTTGATGGTATGGATCAGATTCTTTAAAAAAATTTGTTATATCTTCAAGAGTTCGATTTCGCATTAGTTCCCCAAATGAAGAATACCCATTATCTTTTGCAACTTTACCTAAAGCTACAGCTGAAAATTCTCCTTCAAAACTACCAAAAAAAGATTCTCGAAAGGCTTTTGTTTTTCTGATTATAGGTATTTCGTAATTGTTTTGTTGTAAAATTAATTCGGCCGTTTCAACCGTTCTGCCTGAATCACTTGTATAAACGCGATCAAATTGAATATTGGATAATCTCTTACCACAATCAATCGCAACAATTTTTCCTTCTTCTGTTAATGGACTATCGGCCCATCCTTGCATTCTTTTATAACGATTTAAATAAGTTTCACCATGTCGAATTAAATATAAATGAATTTTATTTGTCATAGAATCACCTACTATATGAATTTTTAAATCTTAAAAGAATTTTTCATTTAGTTACTTCAAGTTCACTTTTTTCTTTATTAGCCAAAAATTCACCTAAATAAATGCCACTAGCCGCTGCTTGAGATAACGAATGAGTAACGCCTGAAGCATCACCAATGACAAATAATCCGTCTAAACTAGTTTGAAAGTTTAAATCTGTTTCAATAATAGGAGAATAAAACTTTCCATCGATACCATAAAGAAGAGTATCTTTATCAATCGTTTCTCCTATAAATTCTTCCAATTGATTTAAAAATCCTTGTAAAATAGTTAAATAAAATAAAGGTACTTCTTTCGTTAAATCACCGTAGTCTGCACTTAATGTAGGTATGATACTATTTTCTTCCATTTTTACTTCAGTTGTTGGTTCTCCACAAAGTAGATCACCTAATCGCTGTACTACGATTCTATCTGAATCATTATTAATACTTCCTATGATTTTACTAGCATAAAGATTTGCTTCTTTTAAAGAAGGAAAATAGTTAGGAGTAAACAATGTAAAATTTAAATTAGTTGTTCCTGTCTCCTTTTCTTTAAAATTTTGTCCATCAGGCATGACTAAACCTTCCTGAAACTTTCGAACGATTCTACCTTTTGGATTCATGCAATATGTAGTTGAAATAACATCATCATATTCAAACGCTAGTTTTGTTTCAAAAGTATCTTGCAAAATTGAACGCAATTGTTGTTCTTTCATTTCTACTCTAATTCCTAAATCAAGTCGAGTTTTCCCTTGTTTTACTCCGAGATTTGTACATTGCTCTTTTAACCAATCTGTTCCAGATCTACCTGTAGCAAAAACAACATGTTTAGATTCAAATTCCCCTAGATTCGTATTTATAGTGAATGTATTCATTTCTTTTCTCAGATCTTGAATATCAACTTCAAAACGAATATCAACTTTACTTGCTAAAATAGTATACAAACTTTGAAATATTTCTGTTGAAAGCTGTGTTCCAAGATGTCTTACTTCTGTTGTTAACATTTGCAAATTACAATCTTGCGCTTTTTTTGCTAGCTTTTCATTTACAGTTGAATATTTTTGTACCGATTCAGCACCGAAAAGGCATAATAATTCGTCAACTTCATCCATTAATTGTATTAATTTTTCTTTTCCTACTTTTTGGGCCAATTCTCCACCAAAATCACAGGAATAATTAAATTTACCTTCTGACTTCCCAAGTCCTGCAAAGCCATAAAATTTACCGCATACTTCACAATTACAAGTTTCTCCTTTGTCGAGTCCACACGTTCTTTCCTCTAATGATTTTCCTTTTTCAAGTATTAATACCTTTTGATTTGTTTGTAATAATGTATATGCTAAAAAAATACTACTTACACCTGATCCGATTATTGTAATATCATACATTTCCACTTACACCTTCTTAAATTTTTCACTTAATCTAGTATAATTGTACAATAATTATTTTAGAATAAGTGAATTTTGTTTAAAGCTGAAATAAAAAAAACACGCTTTTATAGCGTGTTACAAGGTTTACTATCTAATATCATAAGCGTCTTTAAGAATTTTTATTTCGATCCTTTTCTTTAAATTCTAAAATGGCGATGACAAACATTCCAAAGCTAATCATTAAAGATAAAACTTCAAAAGTAACCATTTTAACGCCTCCTTACTTTAAGCCTTCCCGGAAGCAAGTTTGTCCTATACATGCTAATACACAATATTTTTAACACTTCAAATTGTGTATTTTTTACCACTTTAAATTAACTTTGTGATAAAAATTTTATTTTTGTTCTAATTGGTTTTGATCAACGCTCAATTTTCGGTTAGCTTTTGAAAACTTCTTTTAAATAGCGAAAGTAATAGCAAGAATAAAGGAATTATAGTTTGAACAAAAAGAGCATAAAATGGGAATGCTGTGGTTTCAAAACGGCTAATTTCAACTGTACTAGGCAATGACCAAAAGCAAAATTCAACGATTAAAATCCCAACTGGTAATACGATTGGACGGTAATCAGATAGATTCAATAACTGAGCAACGACTAGTACTGAGGCGTAATAAAATATAGATATTTTAACAAATGTTCCTAAAATCCATACTGCCATAAAAATTGCCTCTAAATGTTCAAAAAAATTGGCAATACTTATATATCGGGCTACATTCATTAACGGATAGACTTTGTAGGCTGTTGTTGTTCCAAGAACTGCATAGGTTGACATATTTACGATAACCAAAGTAATCATTACTGCAAATACTGTCCAAGAAATTGATTTTGTCCCTTTTTTAGAATCCTTTAAAAATGGAAGGAGAAAGATGATTAAAAAAAATTCTGTAAACCAGCCTTGTAGTATGATTGACCCTTTAAATGAAGGCATGAATCCATCTTCCATTATAGGCAATAAATTGTTGAAGTTAAAATCTGGAAGTAGTAAGAGTAAAAGTAAAATAAGGGTAATTAGAAAAATCGGCACAAATAAATCTGCCACTCTTCCTAGTAATTCAATCCCCCCTCGAATCGCAAAAGAACAGACTAATACCATAGATCCCGTAATAACAACTACTGGCGTATGAGGTAGAAAGGAATCGACCACAAATTCTCCATAACTTCTAGTAATTAAACCTGTTGTAGGAATGTAAAATATCAAAAATAGTAATCCAACTATTTTCCCAAAGAAGCGACCTACTATTTGCTGACTAAATTGAATCACGGTTTGATTCGGGTATAGTTTATTTAATTGAATTGCTATGAAAACAGTTAAAAATCCGATTAAACACGCCCAAATCGGGGACAGCCATAGGTCTTGTTTAGCGTATTGAGCAGTGAAACTAGGTAGCATGAGAATAGCTGTAGCAATGATGGTTGGATACAGCATGAATGCCATTTGAAGCGATGAAATTTTACCTTTCTCCATTGTCTACCTCCTTTTTGGAATAATGCTACGACCGAAGTTTAGATTATTTTTTCATAGCTCTACTAAACAACCGCTCTCAAATAATCTTGTTCCTTTAAGAATTGTAAAATTGATCTGTCATTACATATATTTTTCAAATGGTTTAAAAAGAGCTTCAACCCATGTAATTGGTCCAGCCATTTGCTGTAGATTAAACAAAGAAAAAATCCATGCTAATAAAAGTAACAAAACAAAGCCAATCTGATCTTCTTTAGGAGCTGACTTCATTTTTTTCCATTCAAAAATGAAAATTAGAGCTACAATTACTGTTGTACAAATAAAATAACCCCACTTCATTTATTCCGAACCTCTTTCTCAGGTATTGCTCCTGGTTTGTTAATATAGCCTTGTCTTCGAATGTTTGCATCGACGTCAATTTTTACTTCTACAGTAGGAAATTTCTCATCCCAGTGATTTTCGACTTTTTTCCATTGTTTCGGATAGACTCTGTGAAACTCATCAGCAAAACCTATAATATCAGTTTTTAGGTTTAGTTGAACTTGCTTAAGAGATTGTTCTATTCCATCTTTAATCTTTTTTTGAAAAACTTTTTCTAATTTCTTTTTTAGTAGTTGATTTGAATAATCTAAGTCCGTTCCGTTTTGCACGATTGCGCCTTCTGCCTTTACTTTCACTAGCATTTTCCATTTATCATGCTTGATTTCTGGTATAAGCTTTGTATGAATCAAAACTGGATACAATGATACATTACCTTTCATGTCAACTGATTTTAATGTTACAGTAAATTCTTTCTGTTCATTTCTTAATAATAGGACTCCTCTTGTTGCTCGTTCCGAAATCTGTCCAATCATTTTATCCTTTTTAAAAACAGCGGTACCGACAATGGCTGGTAGTCTATTGGATTGATCTGATCCCTCATTCTTTGGTTCTGACAATATATCAAGTAATGGAATAGCTGCTGCATTTGCTGGGCCAGTTAACATGGCTTCAAAGGACTGCAAATCGACTTGCATTGAAAATCGAAAATCAGATAAGCCCATAATTGTTTCAGCTGAATACCGTTCTATTGGTGTAGACATCTGGAGTATTTGCTTTGGATCAATTTTACTTACGAATAAATAGGCTCTTTCCCTTGGTTGAGGATGACGAAGTAAAAAATCCATTTGCTCTTTTACACCTTTTTTAGCTAATTCTTCACTAAAAATGTATACCTCACACTGTCCCCAAAATATTTTACGCGGTAATTTCGTTTGCAGTTTTGAGATTGCATCGGCAATATTTTTTCCTTTTTGAGATCTAACAACAGTTAATGAACTTTGTTGACCTACTCCGGCTTGTCCATTACCAGAACTTAAGTCTTTCGGAATAATTATTTGAGTTGAAAGCTCAATTGTTTTATCATCTACTCGATCTATGGCAACTGCAGTGACAATGGCTAAATCATTTATCTCCAATCGATCCCAGCAACCACTTAACAATAAAATCGATCCACATAAGGATAACAAATAGAGAACACGTTTCATTAATTGATTCTCCTTTCGTCTTTCCTTTAAATTTTTTACTAAAGGCTATTTCATTTATCATTTTTTGGTGATTGTCCGTCGGATTGACGATTTAAATTAGTCTTTCCTGTGAGATGAGGACGTGTATCCATCATCCAAAATGGTGCTCTCCATAAGACATCCTTTAGTTCTTCAGTTTTAAGCGGAGCCAGTGGAGCTAAATATGGAACACCAAATGAACGTAAGCTACATAAATGGATGACGATTAGAATTATACCTAACATAATTCCAACTAACCCCAATGAACCAGCAAGCAAAATCATCGGGAATCTGAGCAAACGAATCGCAATCCCTGCAATATAACGAGGCAACATGAATGAAGCAATTCCAGTAATCGCCACTACAATTACCATTGGTGAAGAAACCAAACCTGCCTGAACAGCTGCTTGACCAATTACTAAAGCACCTACAATACTTACGGCCGCTCCTATTTGCTTAGGTAATCGAACTCCTGCTTCCCGCAATGCTTCAAATGAAACTTCCATAATCAATACTTCTACAATTGATGGAAAAGGAATTGGTTCTCGAGAAGCTGCCATACTTAGCAACAAATTAGTTGGTACCATCTCTTGATGAAAAGTCATAATCGCAACATAAAATGATGGAAGCAAAAGCGAAATTCCAAGGAATAAATAGCGTAACCATCGGATCGCTGAACTAACGATAAATCGTTGATAGTAATCCTCATGTGATTGAATCAATGAAAAAAATGAAATTGGAGCAATTAAGCAAAACGGCGTTCCTTCAACTAAAATGCCTACCCTTCCCTCAAGTAAATTAGAGCAAACTACGTCTGGACGTTCAGTAGACAAAATCTGTGGAAAAGGCGAAAAAGGATTATCTTCAATCAATTCCTCAATGTACTCACTTTCCAAAATTCCATCTACTTCAATACCTGTTAATCGACTAACGATTTCATCGATTAGCGTTTGATCTGCAATTCCTTCTATGTAGGTAATAACAATTGTCGTATTCGTATAGCGCCCAATTTTCAGCGATAGCATTTTAAGTGAAGGACTTTTAATAATTCTACGTAATTGAGATTTACTAATTTCTATCGACTCATTAAATCCCTCTCGAGGTCCTTTAATGCCAACTTCAGCTGTTGGTTCCTCTATTGAGCGTTTTTCCCACTTTGCAAGCCCTAAAGAAAACCCAGCTTTTACACCTTCTGATATAAGAATTGGATTGCCAGATGAAATTGAATCAATGCATTGCTGAAATGAAATGACCTTATTCACTTTAGAAACTGGAATTTTATCATCAATTACATCATTTATTGATTGTTCTGTGGTTGATACTTTTTCCATTAGTGGCACTAAAACAAAATTTTCAATTCCTTCTTTATCTGTTAGGCCTTCAATATAAATAATCGTTGCCCTAGTATTTCCAAATAGTAAAAATGAACGGAAAATTACGTCTGAGCAATTATCATAAATTAATTCGAGTGCTTCGATATTTTGACCATAATTGTCATATAGGGGATCTTGTCGAACATTTATTTCGTCATTCTTTTTTGACTTAAACGTTCTTAGCAATTTATGTTTATTTCGAATCAAATAAGCCCCCCCTTTTTTGCAGCATTGTCTTTTCTATAATTTTCTATTTTCAACTTCTATATACGGAAATTATTGGCAATTTTAATTATACTTTTGCTGGCGATTGACCCCATACAAAAAAACGGACTAAAAAAAGGATCTTTACGCCTTATAAACCTAAATTCTTGCGTATTTTTTTTATAAGTTGGAACAATATCATCGATAGGAGGAATCAATATGGATCATTATGAAGCATTTTTAAGTAGTAAAAATTGGATTGATAATAATTTAGATGCGAGATTTATTAATTTAAACCATCCATATGCAATCTTAATTTCTGGAGAAGAAGGTCAAATTACTTTAAGGGGTAATATTGGTACTGATAATGGACAAAATGGTGAAGAAATTTTTTCCTTTACATCTTTAAAAGACCTGCAGGAATGGTTTGAAGATAATATTGGAGAATGAATACTACATAAAAGCGAGAAAATTTGTACTTTTTTAAAATGAAAAATCCCACTCATGCCAAAATTAAATTATTGGCTGAGTTTTTTACTTTATAGAAATGTTAAAAATGCTTAATACAAAAAGGATATTGAATATTATGTAACGAATAATCTCTTTGGAGGTGTTTGATATGAGTAGTAAACTGAATGAATTAAATCAGAATAAAGAAGATTTGTTTTTAGAGGTAATGAGCGAAATGAAAGGCATACAAATTGAATTGTTAGAAGAGATTCATCGATTAAATAATGAGGTTAATTTCCTACTATCTGTTGTCATGCCAACAATTGATAAAGAAAGTCTAAATAATGATCAATTAGCCATGTTTGGTGAAATCGTATTAAATAAAAGAACTTAAGTTATCATCAAAAACGTTTAATCCAAACCCTACCTTTTAGATAGGGTATTTACCTGATTAGTTAGTTTATTAATTTATCGAGTTGTTTTCAATGTGAAATTTTAAAATTAACAGAACTTAATTTTAGTCATTCATTTTTTTAGAAAAACCTTTCCGTTATTTAATTGACACCAGTCTAGATCTGTCGTATCACTATATTTCCCGTTAAATTCATTTATCGAAAGAAATACTTCAATCGTACCTTTTTCAAGTTCTAAAAGAAGGGTATATGGCGTTAATCCGTACACGTTTGAAACTGCAATCAATTCACCTATATGGATTTTTTCTGAAAAATCTATCTTATCACTCAACACAATCTCTCCTTATGCTTTGTAATACATACTCTTCACATTTAGTTCGTCTTTATAATTCGTCCAGTATATAAGAATTTCTTCATTATAGATTTTGTTGATTTGAATAGAATTAACCCTAAAAAAAACAAAATGACTCAAGAATTGCTTGAGTCATTTTTCAATCTGTTTACATGTATATTTCAGTTTTAGTGATTAAACCAAGTACAAAAATCTTATCCTTTGTCCACTATGTGAACAATTCAACAAAATGACATATACTCTTTTGAACCAGAGTTTTTTTAAATTCCTGTCTGTACACCTTGACACTAAAGAAATCTACAAATAATTTATTTACTTTTCATATTTTCACTTTAATATAAAAATGCAAACTTGTGATTTATATCACAAAAAATAGTTCCTCAAATTGTTATTCTTTTTCTAGTTAGAAAAAAAAATGATGGAGGCTTTTTTATGAATCAACCATATAATCAATTTGATAAAATTAGCAAGATTGTTACCGAATTTCCAAAGGCTAGTGACCTTTTTAAATCATATCGAATTGATTTTTGCTGTGGTGGTAATAGACCACTAATTGAAGCGATTAAAGAAAAAAATTTGAACGTTGAAGAGATTTTAACAAAATTAAATACACTTTATCATGAATCTAAACAAATAAACGAAGCAGATATTGATTATAATAAAGCTTCAAATAAAGAATTAATTGCTCATATTGTGAACAAACATCATCGCTTTTTAAACGAAGAATTACCACTTTTAAGCCCATATGTAACGAAAGTAATGCGGGTTCACGGTCAATCTCATCCTCATTTAGTACGCTTACACAAATTATTTTTTGACTTAAAAACAGAACTGGAACAACATACTTGGAAGGAAGAAACAGTAGACTTTAAGCTAATATTAGAGCATGAACAAAATCCAACTGCTGAAAATCGTAATAAACTAAATAAAATCGTTGACGAATTAGAAGGTGACCATAACTCTGCTGGTAATATCTTAAAGGAATTACGTGAAATTACGAATGACTTTACTCCTCCAGTTGAAGCTTGTGGAACTTATCGTCTTGTCTATCAAAGACTTGAGTCTCTTGAGGCTGATACGTTCCAACATATCCATTTAGAAAATAATATCTTATTTAATCGAGTAATCGAAAGAGATTAATCAAATATTACGGGTTTAAAAATTTGTGAAAACTTATAAAGGCATATGAACTTTAACTTCATATGCCTTTTTTCTTATTCTTAATACAGCTCATTTTCGAGTTTGTCTAAATTTATGATAAAAAAACCTTCAGTATCCATGCTAATTACTTCTTTTTTTCTTAATTGATTGATTGTTCGATTAACCGTTTCCCTTGATGTACCAATCATATTTGCAAGCTCACGATTGGTAAAATGGGTTGTTATTTTAAATTGATTACTATTTAATGGTATTCCATTTGACTTACATAGTCGTCGTAATAACATGGTGATTTTGTCGTATGAATTATGTAGTGTTTGTTCAATTAACCTCGCTTGTAAATCAACAATCTTTTCGCTAAGAAACTTAAATAATTTAATGCATAATTCAGGATGTTTAATTAGTATTAGCTCAAAATCTGCAATTGGTAAAACAATTAATTTGGCAGCTTTAATAACCTCAGCATGTGCAGGAAAAGTACCTTTAAGAAATAAACCAACATGAGGAAACATTTCTTCAGCTTGTGGAATCGAAACAATTTGCTCTTTCCCTGACAGATCATTTATATGTATTTTTATTTTACCGGAATGGATAAAAAATACTCTGTCTAGACTTTCTCCTTGCATAAAGACGAATGATTTTGCAATATATTCTCTTGTATATGAAATGTCCACAATAGATTGAAGCTCTACATCTGTAAGGCCTTTAAAGAGTGGGACATTTCTTAAATGGTTAAAAATCACTTCTGACATGCATTCTTCTCCTCAAACCATTTTAGCCTGATTGTTTATCGAATATTTCTCATTTACTATTGTATAAGAATTTCATCAATTCTATTTAAAAATTCAAATTTAATTTTAGGTAATGTGACCTATCAAACTGTTTAAACTTCAAAAAGACCCCAATTCTCGGAGTCTCATTTAGTACAGTATTCTATTTTACTCATTAACCAAAACAGGAATAAATTTAAATTCATTTACACTAAATAAACCTTTAGTCGTAATTTTTATACTCGGTATAACAGGTAATGCAAGGAAAGATAAAGTTAAGAAAGCATTAAACGTATTGTTAGGTCTGATTTTTAGCAATGAATTCTCAATTTGATGTAAACCTGCTTCTACTTCTTCTGCAGACTGATTACTCATTAATCCTCCAATTGGTAATGATAATTTAGCGATTACTTTTCCCGAAGATACGACAACAATTCCACCGTTCATTTCTTCAATTGTTTTGACCGCAACATACATATCATCATCATTCATTCCGGCAACGATTAGTTGGTGAGAATCATGAGCAATGGTCGTTGCGATCGCTCCATCAATTAGATTTAGACCTTTAACAATTCCTAAACCAATTTCTTTTTCTGAATGATAGCGATCGATTACTGCTATTTTACATAAGTTTTCTTTTGCACTTGGCTTGAATAAATTATTTTCAATCGTGATTTTATCAATTATATGATTTGTAACGATACTATTAGGATTAATTTCAATAATGTTAGCGAGCGTTTTTGAGTCTGTTTTCAACTCAAGATCTTCAATCTTTATATCACCTAAGCTTAATTTAGATTCAATCAATTTTGACTCTTCATTTTTTATAAAATTGGTATTTTGACTATTTCTTACTGTAAATTCATTTTTACACCATACATCAGTAATTTCTACTAATTCTAAATCACTTAAAAATACAAAGTTTGCTTCATATCCAGGAGCTATTGCACCTTTTTGTTTTAAACCATAGCAAGTAGCTGGATTTAAGGTCGCCATTGAATAGGCAGTTACTGGATGAATCCCATATTCGATTGCTGTTCGAATACAAAAATCAATCGAACCCTCTTTCATAATATCGTCTAAATGTTTATCATCAGTACAAAACATAATGCCCCTTGCGTTTCTTTCATTAACTGCAGGTAATAAATCCTTTAGATTTCTTGCAGCGGACCCTTCTCTAAATGCAACATACATCCCTACTCTAAGTCTTTCAAGTACTTCTTGAACATTTGTACATTCATGATCTGTTGAAATACCAGCATAGGAATATGCGTTAATTTCATTTTTAGTTAGTCCTGCTAAATGACCATCTATCGGCTTTTGATACTTATGTGCTAAATTTAATTTATCCATCATCTGTTTTTCCATCGTCATAACAGAAGGATAATCCATTACTTCTGCTAAACCTAACACTCTTGGATGACTCATAAATGGCTCTAAATGCTCTGCATAAAGTACCGCTCCCCCACGCTCTAACGAAGTTGCAGGAACACAGGATGGTAGCATCACCCGAACATCTAATGGAATATTTTCCGAAGCATCTAACATCATTTTAATCCCATTAACCCCAGCAACATTTGCAATCTCATGAGGGTCTGTAATGACAGTCGTAACTCCATGTGGTAGGACTGTTTTTGCATATTCACTAGGTAAAACCATAGAGGACTCGATATGAACATGCGAATCAATGAAACCTGGTGAAATATATTTACCTTCTGCATCTATTACTACACTCGCTTCATATTCACCAATTCCAACAATGATTCCATTAGTAACGGCAATCGATTCCTCTATTATTTCTTTCGTAAATACATTAATAATTTTTCCATTTTTTATTAAAAAGTCAGCTTTTTCAGCCTTTGTGGATGTTTTCATTTCATGTAAGTTCATTTGGTTATTCCTCCTAAAAATAGGAGAGATTATGTTATGTCATATCTCTCGTAGTCAAACTATGCGGCAGTTTGGTAGATACTCTTGGACCGTTTATTTCCAAAATTATACGAGCGTATTAAGAATCACTTTAAAATAAAAGTGACTGAACTTAATTAGCTTATATTTAGTTGTAAAAAACTATATTAAAAGTATTCTATTAAATTTTGAGTCTAAAATGCAATAACTATTTTAAGAGTTTTAAATATAAAATAATTCTCAATTTTCTTTCTAATGAATTATATTATAAATGGGAATAAAGGTTGGAGTTCATCGAAGGAATGGAGTTTGAAAAAAGGGGTAAAAAAAGGATTTTATGTTCCAAGTTAATTATAAACAATTTGGCTTTTTCCACCGGATAAAACGAAATTTAAAGAAAATACATTATATGATTTAGTATAAGTAGGGTGTGTTAAAGAGGAGACAAGATTTGACGTTAATTAATTATTTTAGGATTATTATAAAAGATGTTGAAAAACAGGATTGTCAAATTAGACAATCCTGTTTATTTTTGCAGTTTTTTAGTCGAGGAAGTTATTTAACTAATTCATCCATTAGTTAATTTTTTCTTTAATAATCTCACCATATATTATATTAATAACATTTTCTTAAGAGCATTGTAAATTCCATGTTCATCGCAACTATCTGTGATTAAATTGGCTTTTTCTTTTACTTCTGTTTCGGCATTTCCCATTGCAACCCCAACTCCTGAGTGTTCCATCAGTTCGATGTCGTTCATTCCATCTCCGAAAAAGATGATATCCTCCTGCTTAAATCCATTTTCTTCTGCGATTTTCAAAATAGTTTTTGCTTTTGATCCTTCTTTCGGAATGACATCAGAGCCAAATTTATGCCAACTAACATATCTAAATTCATTGATATCATATTTTGGAAGATCTTCTGGCTTGCAAAAAAGCATTGCTTGAATAATTGAATTTTGTTCCCAATACAGATCATCAAACTCAGGAATGGTCAATCCTAGACTATCGTAGGCATTCGTTAACGAATCTCCCGGTAGCTCGAAATGTCTTTTTAATCCGCTCGCTGTTTGGAATACAATCTGATCATTGTTTTCTGTTGCAATTTTAATTAATTGCATAATAGATTTCTTTGTAAAGTTTTCCTCATGCGCTAACTCATGTCGGACATATCCAATTGATCCGTTGCATAAAACATAAGTATCAATTTCAAGCTCATCAACGATTGCTATTGCTGAAGTGTAGTCCCTCCCTGTCGCAATCCCGATCTCATGTCCTTTTTCTTTAAGAGAAATTAAAGCTTCTTTTGTACTGTCTAAAAACTTCATTTCTGTCGTGAGTAACGTTCCATCAATGTCAAAAACTATAAATTTTTTACTCATTTTCTTTCCCCACTTTAAACTAATTTTTTATCTGTGTTATAAATAGCCTCTTTGTTAATACCACCAAAATGTGATTTAAACTGAATCTCTTTCCACAATGCGATAAGGGATTTTTACTTTTTCTGTAGACTTATTTATTACTAGGTCACAAGCCTGTGCACCGACTTTCATTAATTGGTGATCCACTGTAGAGATCCCCATTCCGACTCCAATTGGTTGATTTTCTTGACCAATGATCGCCAAGTCACTTGGGATTTTCAATTGTTGAGACTTAGCAAATAAATACATACCACCAGCCACTTCATCTCCATTCGCATAGATGGCTGTTGGTCTTTTCGACAATTCCAGGAATTTCTTTGCTGCCATGTAACCATCTTCTAAGGAATGACAATCAGATATATGATATTTAGGTTGAAGCTCACCAAAAATCTCAGTATAAGCTTCAATCATTTGATTTGTACTATTGCTCTTTAGCCTAGCTGTTGTAAAAGCTACCTCATAATGCCCTTTATTTTTTAATAATTGAAAGGCATCTAGATAAGAAGAATAACGGTCCATATAGGAACATCCAATTTCATTGTGCTGTGTATATTCACAAGCTACGATTGTTCCAAAATCGCTATAAGGAAGGATCGTCTCCCAATCATTTGCCCTTGAAGCAATAATGATACCGTCATATAGCTTACTTTTTAATTTTTGCAGATATTCCACTTCTTTTTCTTTACTATAATTTGAAGGAAGTACAGTAATCAAAAAATCATTTTCTAAAGCTTTGTTTAAGATCCCGTTCAGGATTTGATCAAATGCTGGATTATTGTTATATGGGAGAATAACACCGATTGTTCTTGTTTCTCCTCGAATTAAATCAATTGCATTTTTATTTGGTGTATAATTCATTTCTTCAATAACTTTAAGGACAGCTTCTCTTTTATCACTAGCAACATATTTATAATTGTTAAGCACTCTAGAAACAGTAGAGACGGATACACCTGCTAATTTTGCAATATCGTTAATATTTGCCATCACTTACCTCCCACAACAACCTCTGATGAAGATTACTACGCACTTGCTTTCAACATCTGAAAAGCTTTTATAAAGTAAATTAGATTTCCATTGTACGCCCATCTTACCTCAATTCTGTGTTCCCCTACAATAAGGGTAGAATTTTTAATAGTGTCCATCTCTCCTTCAAACCAAAAAGACTTTTCAAAATCTATAAGTTTATTGCTTTCTATAAATAATCTTTTATTTGTTAAAAACAAGTCTCCATAGTAGATATTTTGCATCCCATCAAAAATTTCTACTAAACCTGTAATAGTAGCTAATACAAATTCGTCCTAGTGAAGATTAACTTTTCTAATCATCTTTTTCCCCCTTTGTTGAAATTTAACTTATTTTCAATCTAAGTTATGAAATGGATTTCAAGTCAAGAAAAAAAATCAAAATAATTTCCAAATCAACATTTATAAATCAGACTATTGTTTGAAAACGTATAATGATTTGCCGTTTAGCATAAAAAAATAGACTGTCGAAACAGTCTACATTTTATTAAATTTCAATTCTCTAATGAATATGTATTAACAAATGATATAGAGTCATGTTTTTATTTATGGCTAATTTGTCTTAAAACAAATGAATGTTTTCCTTCTTACATGCTTCTCGCATTTCATCAGGCCATACAGAAGATTGAACTTCACCAATATGTGCTTTTCGTAAGAAGTACATGCACATTCTTGATTGCCCTATACCACCACCAAGTGTTAGTGGAAGCACATCTTCTAAAATACCTTTATGAAAATTATACTCGCGTTTGAAATCTTCACCTGTCTTCGTTAGCTGCTCATCAAGTGATTTATTATCAACACGAATACCCATTGATGATAATTCAAATGAAGATTGCAATACTGGATGCCAGAATAAGATATCACCGTTTAATTTCCAGTCGTCATAGTCAGCTGCGCGTCCATCATGTTTTTCACCTGAACGAAGTACATCGCCGATTCCGATAATAAAAACTGCTCCGTGCTCTTTTGCAATCGCATGCTCACGATCTTTTGGTGTTAACTCTGGATATTTATCTTCTAACTCCTGGGATGTAATAAATACGATCTCTTCTGGTAAATACTTTCCAAGGTACGGATATTTTTCAAATAAATGATTTTCCAATTCTTTAAAGATTCCATAAATTGTTTGTACGGTTTCTTGTAAATAATCTACTGTGCGCCATTCTTTTTGAATAATTTTTTCCCAATCCCATTGGTCAACGTAAATTGAATGCGTAGCATCAAGTTCCTCATCACGTCGAATCGCGTTCATGTTTGTATAGATACCTTCACCAGCTTCGTAACCATATTCATGAAGTGCAAATCGTTTCCATTTTGCTAGTGAGTGAACAATTTCTAACTCTTCTCCTGAATGAAGCATATCAAATTCAATTGGGCGTTCTACACCGTTTAAGTGATCGTTTAAACCTGATTTTTTCGTTACGAATAATGGTGCAGATACGCGGAACATTCCAAGACGTTTTGCTAATTGTTCCTCAAAAAATGTCTTAATTTCCTTAATTGCGATTTGTGTCTCTCTTACTGTCATTAATGATTGATACATGTCTATTTCCCCCTAAAATGTTTGGATGTAGTAGAAAAAAGCCAACAAAAAAAGCCCTTCTTTCCCAAAAAAACTGGGACGAAAGGCTTTGGTTCCGCGGTACCACCCAAATTAGCAACAGAGGTTGCTCACTTATTCAGTACGGAGATTAGAGAGATCTCGATACTGCTCTTCTTGTAACGTCGAAGATCACGGCTAAGTCTACTTTCCTCTAAAGGATTTCGGTCAGCGACTCCAGGAGGTTCTTCATAATAGGCTTCGTATCAGGCTCACACCACCCCTGACTCGCTTTGTCTACGTCCTACTACTACTCGTCCTTTCACAGTCGTTTTGTTGTCATATCTCTGAAACAT
>NZ_JBHJTJ010000063.1:0-16134 GCF_042267765.1 Gottfriedia sp. NPDC056225
GGTTAAAACACATAAAAATTAGTGGGATATAAGTTAATTTATTTTAATTTAACTCGATCGTCATTTATTTTAAAAAGGGAAATATTACTAATAAAATTACGTAAAATGTTGAAAAAGTTCGGATATTGATGTATTTTAGAACTTTTTATCGAATAATATTTCTTTTGTTAGACTATTTCGAGAATTATAATCGGTAACAGAGAATAAATTTAGTATTTTGCAATTTAATAATAAAAATATATAGATATTAAGTTTATTATTCTGATATATCAGTGTTTTGAGATAGGATTATTACATACTTCACAAGGAGGAATTTACTTTGAAAAACTGGAAAATACCATTGATGTCTGTAGCAGCGGCGAGTTCTTTATTATTTATTAACACACCAACTTCTAAGGTAGCAGCAGCGGTAAATCAGGAAGTTGCACAAGGTACTGGGGCTGCTGTACTTGACGGAACTAATTATTTTGGGGATATGGATCCTAATACTACTTTATCGATTGATTTTGTAATGAAAATTCAAAATAAAGATGAATTAGAAAAATTTATTAAGGAAACAACTACACCATATTCTCCTCATTACCGAAATTATTTAAATGTGAATGAATTCAAAGCCAAATATGCACCGAATCCAGCTTATATCCATTCTGTTACATCTTACCTGCAAGGATTTGGTTTAAAAACAGATGTTCATGCAAATAATTTAACGATTACAGCAACTGGAACAGTAGCTCAATTAAACAAAGCATTAAATGTAGAATTAAAATATGCTAGTTTTAAAGGAAAGAGAATTCATGCTACTAAAAAGCATCCAACTTTACCAAAAGTAATTTCAGATAATATTTTATGTGTTTTAGGTTTAAATAATTATTCAAATTTAGAATCAAGAGCTGTTAAACAACCAACAGTAATTGATAAGAAAGATGTACCAGCTGGCCCGCTTAGTTTAACACCTCAAGATTTACAAAATCATTACAATGTGGACCCACTTTATAAAAAAGGTGCTACTGGAGCAGGACAAACACTCGGTATTGTTACATTAGCTGAATTTAATACTGATGATGCTTATAAATTCTGGGATAATATGGGCATTCAAACTAAGCCAAATCGTATTAAAGTAACCGATGTAGATGGTGGTTCTGGTTGGGATGGTTATGAAGAAACTACATTAGATGTACAACAATCAGGTGCAATTGCACCACAAGCAAATATTAATGTGTATGTAGGACCAAACTCTGATACTGGATTTGTAGATGCTTTCTCTAATGCAATTAATGATAATGTAGCTAAACAAATTTCAGTAAGCTGGGGATCAAGTGAATTAAGTATTGATTCATATGTACAACAACAAATGGAAGCACCAGAGTATGAAGAAACATTTAATCAATTATTTATGCAAGCTGCAGCACAAGGTATTTCAATGTTTGCATCAGCAGGAGATGCAGGTGCTTATGATGAAACTAGAGGGGATAATAAAGTTTTTAAATTAACTGCCGATTTCCCAGCTGCAAGCCCTTATATTACTGCAGCAGGTGGTACGACATTACCTTTCCAATTCCACTCTAATTCAACTGGACTCGATGTGAAAGTAAACGAAGAACGTGCATGGGGTTGGGATTATTTACATGACTACTTCAAAGCAAGAAATATTGACGATGTCAATTTAGTTAATGGTGGTGGGGGAGGTTTTAGTACGTATTTTGATACCCCTGATTATCAAAAAGGAGTTAGTGGAGTTAACAAATATACTGCAGTAGATGAGTTTAAAATTTCATCTGATTTATCAAGTGTTACTTATAAAAACCCTACTACCATTACAGGTAAAGATTCAGGCCGTAACATTCCGGATGTATCGATGGCTGCTGACCCATACACTGGATATTATGTATATTTAAGTGATCCAGGCCAACCGGGAACAAATTCAGGTTATGCTGTTTATGGAGGAACTAGTCTCGTATCACCACAATTAAACGGTTTAACAGCGTTAATAAATAGTGCAGAGCATACACAAGTAGGTTTTTGGAATCCACAAATTTACCGTTTCGCGCAAGAAAATTCATCACCTTTCACACCATTAAATAAAGCAGGCGATAAAAACGATAATTTATTTTACTCTGGAACACCAGGTACGCTTTATAACCAAGCTACTGGTCTTGGAATTCCAGACGTTGCAAAATTAGCTGATAAATTTGGATCACCAAACAAATAAGCATTTATAAAAAAAGTCGCATTTTTAGCGACTTTTTTTTGTTTTTTTATTTTGTAATAGAAACACCGCGAATTTAAAAAAATTACATACTCAAGTAAGAATATGAGTAAGTAAAAACGATGAAGGCGATAAATACATTCTCATAAGTGGTTCATGAGTTAAAAAAAGAGATGAAATAAGAAAGTTCTTAACTCATAGGGTGTTCATGAGTATGTAAATAAGCAAAATTAAGTAAAACCTCTTCTCAAAACAGTCTATATTAGAAATCCACTACAACCAATATTACTTAACCTATTTAATGCTGGAAACTAATTAATAAACGCATTTTTAAACACTATGACTAGTAAAGATTAATAGTTAACAATGTTTAAATAAAATATAGCTTCAAAATTAAAACAGTTCCAATTGCACCAAATACAACAAAGATAATATGTAATCTCAGTAACGATAAGATAATTGCGACGGCCCCGCCAATTAAACCGACGCTCATATTTCCTTTTTGAACACTAAGTATGCCAGGGAAAATTAATGCACCTAATGCAGCATATGGGACCCCTTTTAGCCACGATGTTACCCAATTTGGAAATTGAATCCGATCAACTAAAAATACAGGAATAATTCGAGGAATCATCGTGACTAAGCACATTCCTAATACAAGTAAAAAGATAATCATTCTTTGGAATCTCCTCTCATTAAACCAATTGCAAGGAAACTAGCAAGGATTGATGACAAAATTAATGACCAGCCTTGAGTTAATATTGTTGAAAAAAAGAAATTTAAAAGCATACTAACTAAAACAATTAAACATGCTCGCCAATTTGTACGAATTGCTGGTGTTAATAAGCCAATAAACATAGCGTATAAAGAAATACCCATGCTTTCACTAATGATTTTAGGGATTAGCTTCGAGAAAATAACTCCCAAAATTGTCCCACTTATCCAAGTACTGTAAGCAATTGTATGTAAAGTAATTAAATAAGTAGATGAATAATTAGTTTTACTGTTTTTTTTACCTAAAGTTGTAACAGCAAAATTTTCATCTGTTAGTGTAATAGATAAGTAGACTCGATCCCAAAAGGGTAGCGTTTTAAATTGATGATTAAATGATAGACTCATAACAAAGTTTCTAAAATTTAAAATAAAAGTAGCGATATAAATTTGAAAAAAACTCACGCCTGCTAAATACATTGATAACCCCATAAACTGACTTGCACCAGCATATACTAGCGCACTGAATGAAAGTGTATTTACTACATCAATGTTTGCTTGCTTTGCGATTAATCCAAATGTAAAAGCTACAGGCAAATATCCAATGATTAATGGAATAGCTGCTAAGAATCCTTCCTTTATATCTTTAGTCCGATTAGCATTCGATTGCGTCGGTTTTGATTGCTGTAAAACAGTAGACATATAAAATAAGAACTCCTTTCAATAAAAGTATCCAGTAAAGCTTAGGACGATAGCTTATTAATTATTCCTGATGCCATAAAAGATTGTCATATGATTATACTATAAATAGTTTAGAATTTTCTTAATAATTAAATTTAATTCCAATAAATTTGAGAGCGTTTTTGAATTTTACAATTACTATTAAAGTTAAAAAGTAGAAATTTTAAACATGATATAACTGAAACATCATCCGTGAAACTTATAAATATAAGGTAATATTTCCACATAATAAATGATCAGGACTACTATTAATAATAAAGTTGGCCATATTTTTTTAAACATTTTCCCACCCAATTAATAAAATCGTTTATTAAAAAGTGTGCCGGAATTTAAGTGAAATTATTCCATATTATTCAAAATGTGAAATTATTATTAAGTGTATTTCGTAAAGATTCTAGAAAACCTAGTAGATTTTGTGTAGGAGCGTAAAATTTTTCTAAATACATTTTCTATTTGTATTCATAAAAACAAGCGTGAATTAATAATTTGTACCATTCGGTGTATTAACTACTTTTAATACTAAATAAAAAACAATTCTGTTATAATGTTAACTAGAATGTAAGTTGAGAAGGGATGTAAGTTGATGGGGGATTTAAATATTGGTATTGCATTTGGAGCGGGATTTCTCTCCTTTATTTCTCCATGCTGTTTACCGATTTATCCAGCGTTTTTGTCGTATATTACAGGGGTATCTTTAAGCGATTTGCAAAATGAGAAAAGAATACATAAAAGTAAAACTTTACTACATACTTTGTTTTTTTTACTAGGTTTTACGTTAATTTTCATTGTATTAGGGTTTAGTACTTCAATAATTGGTTCTTTTTTTATGAGATATCAAGATTTTATTCGTCAAGTTGGAGCGATATTAATTGTATTTTTAGGTTTAGTTGTTACAGGAATTTTTCAACCGAAGTTTTTAATGAGTGATCGACGAATTCAATTTTCAAAACGTCCATCTGGATTTCTAGGTTCTACTTTAATTGGGTTAGCATTTGCAGCAGGGTGGACACCTTGTACTGGACCAATTTTAACTTCAGTATTTGCATTAGCTGTGAGTAATCCTGGTTCAAGTTTATTTTATATGTTAGCGTATACACTTGGATTTTCGATCCCATTTTTTGTATTGTCATTTTATTTAGGTTCATTAACTTGGATTAAAAAGCATTCACATAAAATCGTAGTTTTCGGTGGATATATAATGATTATTATGGGGATCATGTTATATTTTGACTGGTTAACTAAAATTACAATTTATTTCACTAGATTTTTTGGCGGATTTACAGGTTTTTAATTATATTTAAAGTTAAAACTGAAATGTCAAGTGATAAAAATATGCAGGTTTTGAAGTTAATGGATTTGCAACAGTAAAGAAGAAACTGTATTATATAATCAGTTTAAATAAGGAAATATTTTTCTTAAAGATATAGATAAAAGGTAGTGAAAAAAATGAGTAAAAATATGAGTATAATATTTAGTACAGTTATAGCAACTTGTATGGCATTAGGCGTAATTGTAGTTAGACTAAAAGCTGCTAAAAAGCCTACAAACTTAAGAAAAATAATTTTACCTCCATTTTTTATGAGTTCTGGAGCATTAATGTATTTAGTACCGGAGTTCAGATTAACAGGAACTGAAGTTTTAGAAGCTGTTTGTATGGGGATTTTCTTTTCGTTATTCCTTATTAAAACGTCTAAATTTGAAATCGTAGACAATGAAATTTATTTAAAAAGATCTAAATCATTCGTATTTATCTTACTTGGTTTATTAGTTGTTCGTATCGTTATGAAGTTATACTTAAGTTCGTCAATCGATGTAGGCCAATTAAGCGGGATGTTCTTCTTACTTGCTTTTTCAATGATTGTGCCTTGGAGATTAGCAATGTACAAATCATATCAAAAGTTGAGAAGACAACTTCCTTCAAATACAATTATTACATGATAAAACGTGTACCAATTCGGTACACGTTTTATTTTTGAAAAAAGATTTTATTTTGCAAGTAAATGCTTATAATCCGTGAAATCGATTTCTTTTTTCTTTAAAGTTTTAACTAAAAAAGCATGATCTCGTTTCGGTGTTGCTTTAATATAACCTTCAATAATTAAACCTTGTGTAATTTGTGTTGCGTTATTAAGTAGTGCTAATTCACCGATTTTACCTGCAATTTTATCTCGAGCAATATCTCTAAATAAAGATGGTACAGGTTTTACTAATTCTTCTAGTAAATCTTTTTGTTCAGATGACCAAAAATCTTTTGTTTTTAGTAAATATTCTTCCTGCCAATCTAAGATTGATTTTCCATCCTCTTTCGGCATTCGTTTTAAAAACTTTCTGAACATAAAGTATCCGCCTATTGACATCATTCCTAATAAGAAAATTGTCCATAAGACAATCATAATTTGTGAAAAGAATGAAAACATATGTATCCTCCTTGTATTAGGTAACATAACACTATTATAGTAAGAAAATATGACAAGTATCAAGCTAGTACATAGGATTTTTGTCAAAAAATGACCATTTATTTTTAAGTACTAGTTTCATTTTAGGTATTTGAATCATATAGTAGATAAAACGAAGAAAAAAGTCGTAGAGGAGGCTAAAGATGTGAAACAAACTAAATTCTCTTCTCACTTTACTTTTTTAAGTGTTTTATTTTACTTGGCCGCAAGTTCTATCTTCCTTATCGTACTGTACAAGTTAATTTCAATGTTACTTGGCAATGGGAATGATTTAAAAACTTATTTACAAATTGCGGTTGTAATCATTGTTTTAAGTATTACAGCTTTCCGGTTAATAAGAAGTGATATTGTGTTAAATCAAGATGATATTATTATTCATAAAGGTATTCTTACTCTTAAATTTAAAATTCATGATATTACAGAAATTAAACAATTAGTTGAAGTCTATGGAAAAAATAAAGAACTTATTACATTATTAATTCATATAAATGAATCGATTCAACCGATTATTTTAACACTTGAAAATCCAAAAGCTTTTATTAGAGAGCTAATAAAATTGAATTCAGAAATAAAATTTGATGAAGAATTGATTGTTCTAGTAAATAAAAACAATTAAAAAATAAAGGGGTCGTCCACTCATGGGCGACCCTAGTTATATTCGTTAAATATTGTTGAGTTGATTTTATGATCACATATAGTCGTAAAAATTGAATTATTGTCTAATGTGAGTGTTATGAATAGTTAGGATAAACCCTTTATGTTACAATATTGAATAGTACATAAATGTAGGGGGAATAAAGCACTAATGAGTAAAAAGAAGAAATCTAATAGTAATCAAACTTTTGCTATTTCTGTGTTTATTGGTATCGTAGTTTTAGTTGGAGCGTTATTCTTAGTTTCACATCTACAAAAGAAAAAAACGGAAGAAGTTTACCCAACTATAGCTGGAGTAAGTGATGTAAAGGTTGATGGTTTTGATACGAAGGAGCAGCCAACATTTAGTAATAAAGATGCAAAGGTTGAAGTAGTTGAATTTGGTGACTACAAATGTCCAATCTGTGCACAGTGGAATAAAATCGTATTTCCACAACTTAAAGCTGATTATATTGACAAAGGTTTAATCAATTTTTCATTTATTAACTATCCATTTATTTCGAAGGATTCAAACTTAGCAGCACTTGCATCTGAAGTTATCTATAAAACGCACAAAGATTCATTTTGGAAATTTCAAGAGCAAATTTATTTAAAGCAAGAAGATGAAACAACAACTTGGGCTACACCAGATAAATTAGCAAGTATTGCGAAATCTGTTATTCCGGATTTAAATGTAAAACAATTTAAAAAAGACTTATATAAAAAAGACGCAATGAAACAAGTCGCTAATGATGTTGCGATTGCTGGTCATTATGGCGTAAACGGTACTCCTACAATTTTTGTAAATGGAAAAGCAGTTGATAATCCAAGTTTAGAATCAATTAAAGCAGCTATCGATGCTGAGGTAAATAAATAAGATTAAAAAAGGTATGCGAGCATAATCGCATACCTTTTTTGTACAAGTTTACTGTTTCTTTTTCACACGTGCATCTGCTTGAGCTGAACGCTCCTGCGCTTGTATATCCTCTTGGTCAGCTAATTCTGCTGAGTACTCAACATCTAGTCCATCTGGTGTTATATTCTGATTAATTTTATTCGTTCCATTACTTTTCTTCTTCAACTTAAAAACCCTCCATTAAATTTAAAATTACATATCGTGGCTGCTATGTTTTTTCTGTCTAGAATGATTTTGGTTCTTTACTTTATGAGAACCACTTAATGGTTTTGGTTGACCACTTTCATGATCGATTGGACTATTTCGTTTTGACGATTTGTTTGTCATTCTTGTCACCTTCCTTTATGAATAGCTTTAGTTGTATTGAAAAAAATATGCCACAATGAAAAATTTACTAATTCTAAAATGTAAGCGTTTTAATCGTTTTTTCCTACTAATTTTTGATAACCATTTTCCATATAATAAATAAATTAATGAAAGGGAGGAATTTATATGATTTAATTCAGTTTTGAATCATTAATAATAGAAAGTTTGAGAAAATTATTTTTCATAATTTTAAGATAAAAAAACGACAAACAATTTTTAAATATATATTTTCTAAGAAATTACTAGAGTAAAAGTTAATTTTTTTAGTTTGTCTGACTCTTTTGATGTATGAAACAAGTAATTTGACCAATACTAGTAATAGTCAAAATGAAAGAGGAGACTGATACTGATTATGCAAGTTCTAGCGGTTTGTCTTATATATTCGGGTGTGATCGTACTCTATCTCTTGTTCAAGAAAGTTCAATATAATAAGAGACAAAGAAACGTAATTAATTTTTTCCTATACTATAATCGAAGAAAAAGTAATGTTAATAGAGAGACAAAAAGAACTGGTGACATTATTTATTTAATGCCGCAATCGACAATGAACAGAGGTATTCTAAGAAAACGTAAAGATGATTTTGAGTAATAATCAAAAAAATTTAAAAATAGCAAGCAATTTGGCGATTGCTTGCTATTTTTTTGTTCATAAATTGGCGACGGATTAAGTAGTGTATAACTACCAATATTTCTTTACAAATCGTCGAGTTTACTTTATTGTCTTTTTTTAGTCTTTTTATTGTTTAATTTATATTCTGCTGAAAGTGGCTCTTGTGCAGTTTCTTCATTGAAACCAGCAGCTTTTCCTTGCTCAACGGATGCAGACATACCACTACCTGAATTATTTTTACGTCTAGACATGTAAATTCCTCCTTAAATATAAGGCTCTATGATTTATTTTCTGTATATCTTCCTAAAAAAAGCCTTGAGAATTAGTTGAACAAAGCCTTTTATAAAAAATAGTCTTTCCTTTATTTTTTTAAGTAGCCTAATTATCTATATGGTAATTTTTGTGAGGAGAAAACAATTTGTATACATAAAGTCATGGTTAAGTAAAAAACCATTGGTCTTTTAGACTAATATTACAAACCGTTTCCATTGTTCGTGAATATATTGACATATGTCTTCTATTTTCTGATTGAACTAAATTATTGTGAAAAGTCTTCCTATTAGGATGGCTTTTTTTAATTTATTAAAAAGGAGAAATAATAAAAGACAAATCCAACTTATCACGAAAGAAATTTATCAAATTTAAATAAGTTAGCTCCAAATACAAAGCAGGCAGCCTTAAAATGGTATAATTACTGCGTAAAAAACAATGTAAATGTTTTGATTTACGAATCTACCCGCACAAAGGAGCGTCAAGAAGAACTTGTCGATAATGGTAAATCTCAAACTAGAAAATCCTATCATATCGTAGGCCAAGCGTTTGATTTTGTGCCAATAGTAAATGGCAAGGAAGGGTGGAACTCATACGATTTAGAACTATACATAAAATATGCTAAATCTCTCGGTTTTACATGGGGAGGAGATTGGAAGGGATTTGTAGATGAACCACATTTGCAATTTGAATACAAAGGCTATGGTACTGATAAAACTTTAGAAAATAAGCCAAAGCCACCTGTATATCCAGGAAAAATAATTAAAAAAGGTTCAAAAGGAAAAAATGTACAACTTGTACAAAAAGAATTAGGAATCAATGCAGATAGCATATTTGGACCAATAACAGATCAAGCGGTTAGAAACTTTCAAAAGAAAAATGGTTTATCAGTGGATGGAAAAGTAGGGCCTATAACATCGTCTAAATTATTTAATTAAAAGTTCTGTTAAAGTAAAATGAAAGGATTATTCGTCCTTTCATTGTAGTTGAATAAGGAACATTTTATTACTACATCATAGTTAAGCAAGCTTAATCCGTTTTAAACAAACAATCTTCTTTAAAAGATATTTAGTGGATATTTGTATATTCATTTTATTTGGGCTATAATACATTAAACCATTTTCTTTACCATGATCCACGTTGAATTTTACCCTTATTCTATTTATGAATAAGGGTTTTTTATATTATAAGTTATAAAAAAAAAGTCAGATTCTAGTTGATAGAATCCGACTTCTTTGAGTTAATTATGCTTTTTTAACGTTAGTTGCTTGTGGTCCGCGTTGTCCTTGTCCTACTTCAAATGTTACTGCTTGACCTTCATCTAATGATTTGAATCCGTCAGTTTGAATTGCTGAGAAGTGAACGAATACATCATCACCGTTTTCACGCTCAATAAATCCAAACCCTTTTTCTGCATTAAACCATTTTACTTTACCATGTTCCATTTTTATTTCCTCCTAGTGCGATTTACACACATTAATATTTCAATAATAACATTTAAAATAAAAATAAGCAAATTCACCTAATTAAACATAAATGACATAACATATTTTATATGACCAATACTAAACTTTCTATTACTTAAGACGCTTTCTTTTAAATAATTAATTGAATACGTCTTCTTTAGTATTGTTATGCTTACAATATTGCCGAATAATATTTTCATGGCAGTTGAACAACATGAGCCAACTGATTGATTCTTTTTTTGGTCTTTAGTCATTAATTTTGAAAATGAAAGCACTTACTAAAAATTCTATTTATTTATTGACATGACTTATTTGTAAATGATAAAATATTTATTTTGACAAAAAAATAATAAATGTTATGCTTATATAGGTTAGTAATTAAATGGGGGTGTAGATTATGTTTGAAGTTGGTGATAATATTTTTTATCCAATGCAAGGAGCAGGTGTAATCGAATCTATAGAAGAAAAAGAAGTTCAAGGTGAAGTACTGGAGTATTTTATTATAAGATTACTAATTAAAAAGATGGAAGTAATGATTCCTATTTCGAAAATGGATAATTCAAGAATTAGAATGGTCGTTGATTCATATACTCTTGACAATATATTAAAAAATTTCCAAAATGGAGAATCTGATCGTTCTCTTTCATACAAACAAAGGTTTAAGCTAAATACTGAGAAAATGAAAACAGGTAATATTGAAGAAGGCGCAGAAGTAGTACGTGATTTAATGCGTATAGATAAAGAAAAATCTCTTAATTCAAGTGAAAAACAGATGTTAGGTAACGCAAGTAAAATATTTATAAGCGAACTTGTATTAGTTAAAGGGATTACAGAAATTCAAGCCAAAGAACTATTATTCGGGTAAAAAAATATCATTTAAACTTACTTTAATGAAGATTACAGAATTTTAAATTTTCAAATCGTGTATGAAACGAAACTCCTTATATTAAGAAAATAGTAAAGCCTCGTTTGATACTATTGTTACACCTTTTAAATTCCATTAATAATATAGTGTTTGTAATTAAATATAATTAATCAAATGATGAAATAATACACCAAATGTATTGTATTGAGACCTTTAGTAATTAGCAGAAATTTCATTATCAGTAAGGTACCCATGAAAATACATTTTTAATTGAAGAGCTGCTTTTAATGTGGACCATTATATTTATCGAATAACTGAAGACTACTAAGGTCGAAATTTTAAAAAGAACTTTAAGAGGTCTTTTTTTTTGAATCATTTGTATCTATTTAATATTCAATTTGTTCTACGACAAAAAAGCATCCAATTTAATTGGATGCATATTTAAGTATTCCACTTAAAAAGAGTGAATCTCCAAGCTGTGTGCACTCTTTTAGTTTGATTAATCCATCTAGTTCTAGTTCCTTAGCTAGTTTTTCAATCATATTTGTATCATTTTCCAAGGAATTTTTAATGTTGATTAAAAAGAAATTTCCTCTTGTTGCAAGTCGAAGGCTCTTTAATAGATTCTCTTTATTCATTTTCCAAACTCCCTTCTAAATTAGATTAATTCGACACAATAGATGTTTTCTCCTGTAAATTCAATTTAATTACAAATTTTTTGTAGGAGTTATTAATCTAATCTCCATAGTATATTACGTCAAAAATTCTCATACATTGTCAATACACATAGTAGGGGGAATAATAATGAACTCAAATAATTTTCGTGAATTAGAGTATGCAATAGACGAAATTACTGAAATTGCCAAAGGATTTGGACTTGATTATTTTCCAATGAGGTATGAAATATGCCCATCCGATATTATTTACACGTTTGGTGCGTACGGAATGCCAACTAGATATTCTCATTGGAGCTTTGGAAAAAAATTTCATAAGATGAAGTTACAATATGATCTAGGATTAAGTAAGATTTATGAATTAGTGATTAATTCTAATCCATGTTATGCATTTTTACTTAATACCAATAGCCTCATTCAAAATAAATTGATCGTTGCCCATGTACTCGCTCATAGTGATTTCTTTAAAAATAATGTGCGATTTAGTAATACAAAACGAGATATGGTCGAAAGCATGACTGCCACTGCTGAAAGGATTAATCAATATGAACAAAAATATGGGAAAAAGCTAGTAGAAGAATTTTTGAATGCGGCTATAGCTATTCAAGAACATATTGACCCTTCAATTGTAAGAAATAAATTATCGTGGCAATTAGAAGATGAATTGATCCCCCCCGTTTCTCGAGTAGGGCCATATGATGATTTATGGAATTTAGATAATAAAAAAGAAAACATTGCTCCTGTAAAACCTCGAAAAAAGAAATTCCCACCACAACCTGAAAAGGATCTTTTACTATTTATTCAACATTTTAGTCGCGAATTAGAAGAGTGGCAACGAGACATTTTAACAATGTTACGAGAGGAAATGCTTTATTTTTGGCCACAGCTCGAAACAAAAATAATGAATGAGGGATGGGCTAGTCTTTGGCATCAACGTATTTTGAGAGAGTTAGATTTAACATCAGGTGAATCAATTGAATTTGCAAAACTGAATGCAAGTGTACTACAGCCCTCGAAGACAAGTATAAACCCTTACTATTTTGGACTGAAAATGTTTGAGGATATTGAAGAAAGATATAACAATCCATCTGAAGAAATGAAACAATATGGGGTGAAAGTTGGTTCTGGAACTGAAAAAATTTTTGAAGTACGTGAGCTTGAATCAGATACTAGTTTTATTAGAAACTATTTATCAAAAGAATTTGTTATGAACAAAGACTTGTACTTGTTTAATAAACAGGGAAAAGAATATAAGATTAATGATAAAAGTTGGGTGAATGTACGTGATCAATTGGTAAATATGCGTACGAATGGAGGATACCCATATATTACTGTAAATGATGGAGACTATCAAAAAAATGGTGAATTGTATTTAAATCATTCATTTGAAGAAATTGAATTAGATCTTAAATATCTTGAAAAAGTTTTACCATATATATACCAATTATGGGGAAGAACGACTCATATTGAGACAAGAATGGATGGAAAAGCTGTATTATTTAGTTATGACGGCACTAATATAAATCGTAAAAATTTGTAAATGCCTGTTTAGACGTATTTTTATTTTAGCTGTTTTCGTAAACCTTGTTGGTTTAAAAAGAGATATGTTGATTACCGTTATTCATTGTACCACGACCAAACAAGTACTCTCCACATTTTGAGCGAAATCTATAATATCAGAAGTGAAATACGGGACTTTTAACTTCCCTGTCGTGATAATTCATATTTCGCATAATATGCATATAAAAGAAATCCTATAATTAAAAATAATATGGATATTAACCATGTATTTATGTAATTTCCAAAAGACCAAATTAATACCAATTCTGAATTCTTACTAATATTCTTGTTTTATTCTTAATAACGTGTTTTGTAGTACAATGCTTACAAACTAAAGGTTTAATGGTCCAACCAACAATAGTACTTTCAATTACAATCCATTTAAATAGATGACCACAACCTAAACATTTTTGAATACTCAAAATAACACCCTTTCATTTTAAAAACCTTTTCATTCCATTAATTGTAATTAATCATGAAAATATTAGAAAGATGGAAATAATGTAAACATTTATCATATCAGAATTACAAATAGTTAAAAGGAGTCGATCATTACGACTCCTTATCTATTTCAACTATCGCATGCGTTAGCCATCCATGAATCCAGGATTCACAACAGTGAATGGAAGTTTAAATCGTTCTCCCATAGTGTTTGAATAGAGTTTTATTCTTTACGAAAATCAAAAGTTGATTTGGAACAATTAATGTTTATGACCATTTATTATAACTGTATCATAGTTTATCCATTTTAAACTTGCTTTCTCTTCTAAGTTTTCATTTTTCACCTCAGTCAAAATAGTTTTTTATATTCTATTTTGATAGTAAAAAAATAAGACCGCCAAAGCAGTCCACCTTATGTAACTAACGCATGCGTTTAGTTGAACAAGAGGAAGTCTGTCTATTGATAGTTAGCCGTTACTAGGGCATAGTAATTCTATATCCAATGCCTTTTTCATTTAGTTCATATTACAGATTAAAGTCCACTTTATTATTTAATATCCTAACCAAACTAAAATAAACGTGATGAATATTGTGCTGAAAAAAATATTGTTAAATACTTAAATACAAAAAAATGCTTATTAAAGAATAAGCATTTTCTACATTAAGCCCTAAGAACTCCTTGTAATTAAGGTTTTTTTATCTTCTGGAACACTTATAGCCGATTCCTTTACAATAACATTTTCTATCCTCAATGCAATAGCTCCTAACCATCTATCCATATTTGGTTTCATTTCCATCGTACAAGTGAAAAATCGAATATGAACAGATTCCTTAGTATCCTTAGTGATACAGGGCAAGCAAGTAAATTCCCTAGGCGCATTAATGCAGCTTCTTTTTTCATGCCGATTATTTCTTTCATGAAGAATGATTCGTAGAAGTTTTTTAGTGGGAACATGGGTATCTTCTCCAAAATGATTTATACAGTATCTATGGCAAAAATAAATCCTCTGAAAAAATTATAATTTTCAGTTCTATAAATAATAAAAAATTACCTCTTTAAATAAAAAATTCTACCAAAAGGAGCTAGAAAAAAATTTCCTAAAACCAAATTATACAGTCAATTTTCCTATATTCATGGCATACACTGATTGTGCTTCAGTCACTATCAGGTGCTCGTCCAAGAATTGAGGGGATTCCAGTTATGAACAACTTCGAGACTATCGCCAAAAGACTTCAGGAAGTAAATAGGGAATTAAAAAGAGTAGAAGAGGAGTATTATTATTTTTCAAATGAATTATTAGATTGGAAGATGAATTTATTTAATATGGAATCAGAGTTAATTGTAAATGGATCGATTGATGGTAAAAATGAACAAATTCGAAATGCACAACTAGCGATTCATACTAAGGAAATTAGAATTGAAGTATTAAAACATGAAAAGTTTTTAAATGCCTTACGTCCAAGAATGTATTCATTACGCAACGAACAAGAAAACTTAAGGTATGTTATAAGATTGCACGAACTGAATAAGAAAAACTAACCCCTTGTCAATGACAGGGGCTATTTTTATTATTCTATACTCCAAATATCCTCAATTTTTAAATTGAGTGTTTTTGATATTTTTAAAGCAACTTCTAAGCTTTGAACACATTTCTCATAAACAATAAAACTTAAAGTGTTTCTTATAGATACTTAATCAATTATATCTAGTTGATTGTAGGTTCCATTCTTTCACGAAGCCCATTGTTAGCTAATTTAGCCATATTTAAAAGGAGCGTTTTAACTTGTATAAAATCTTCTGCTTGTTCTAAATCAAAGATAGCAACTATTTTGTTGTTGTTATCTTTGGAAATTTTCATCTTGTATTTACGTTTATGGAATATTCTTTCTACCATTGATCCACGAACTATTGAAATTCTGTAGCTGTCATTATTATAAACTTCTCCAGCATCAAATCCATTGTATGAAAACATTGTATAGGTATTAGTTGATGGTTTAGATGTAATGATTTCTAAGTTTTTATTGATAATAAATTCTTTCAGTAGGTCAATTTTTGTCAATTTTAAATCCTCCTAGCCTGTATGGCTTTTCTTTTATTTCGGATTGTCAACCTCTGAAATATTAAAGGTTAGAGCTCAAAAATTTAGCTCTCCTTCCTATATAAAAACATGAACTCAACTAATTTTATCATATTAATCTAAATTAAAATAATATTTAGA
>NZ_JBHJTJ010000064.1:0-15923 GCF_042267765.1 Gottfriedia sp. NPDC056225
AATCCTTTAAGTCTCCTTAATAATCTATAAAGGACAGGTGAAGAGTTATTCCTATTTTTCGAAATCGGTTAATAGAAAGCATAAATACTTTTATACATATTTCGTAAAAACAACATATGTTATAAAAAATGCCACTACAAAGTACAAAACTCCAAGAAGCTTCTTTTTTTTGTGGATACTTAGTAAATTGTCAATTCCACTGAAAATCAACATACTCATGAGAAGTAATTGCTGATATAACTCGCTTCTTTTTGAACTGTCATTCCAAGTAAAACCAAGATAAATTAACAAACTAATGGCACTTATGATCGCTAAGATTTTAAAGATTTTTTTAATCATTCTGCATAATCTCCTTAATTTCATAAAGATATAATGTGGTTTTCCACGTTATCTTTTTTGATTGTTTTTTTATCTAATGATTCAACCCGCTTTTCAATAGACTATACATTAATCCACCTCAATACGACTCTTATAAAGACATAAATTTAAGAATTATAAAGATAAACCTTTATTTATACAAAAAAATGAGCCATTCGTTCATTTACGAATAGCTCATCCTTGTTCAATTTATTCAATCGATGCGATTGCTTTTTTACCAAATTGTTTTTTGTATAATTCTTTATATAAACCGTTTTCCATCAATAATTCATCGTGTTTGCCTTCCTCAACTATTTCTCCATCCTGTAGCACAATAATGTGATCAGCAGCCATAATTGTAGAAAGACGATGTGCTATAACAATTGATGTTTTATTTTTTAATAATCCTTGAATTGCACTTTGAATATAAAACTCTGATAAAGTATCTAATGAAGATGTTGCTTCGTCAAGAATGATGATTTCAGGATTTTTTAATAAAACTCGAGCAATTGACAGTCTTTGTTTTTCTCCACCTGAGAGCTTAATTCCTCGATTCCCTACAACCGTATCATATCCATTTGGTAACTCCATGATAAAATCATGTATATAGGCAGCTTTACATGCTTCAATGATTTCTTCATCTGACGCATCATCTTTTGCATATAATAGGTTTTCTTTAATCGTTCCATTAAATAAATAGCTATCCTGTGTCACAAGGCCAATATGAGATCGCAACGATTGGATAGTGAATTCCCTAATATCTCGACCACCAATTTTTATTGAACCAGAAGTCATATCATAAAGACGAGGTATTAAATTTGTAATCGTCGTCTTTCCTGCTCCACTTGGTCCTACTAAAGCTGTCATTGTACCAGACGGGGCTATGAAGGAAATGTTTTGTAATGCAGTTTTATCCTTTTGATAATTAAAAGAAACTTCTTCAAACTCAATATCTAGATTCATAACATTCATTTCAACTGCATTTTCTCGATCTTTAATTGTTAATTTCATATCAAAATATTCAAAAATACGTTCAAATAAAGCAATTGAGCTTGTGATATTGACGTATAAATTTGTTAATTGACCAACAGGTCCGTATAAACGGCCTAGTAAAGCGACAAAGCTAATGATTGCCCCAATTGTTATTTCACCTTGAAAATATAAATACCCACCATATAAATAGATTAACATTGGACCGATGCTAGTAAATGTACTTAGTATCATCATAAACCAGCGACCTGCCATAGATTCCTTTATTTTAAGATTAGTAGACTGTACATTAATTTCATCAAACGTATTATATTCTCTTTTTTCTTTTGTAAAAAGCTTCATTAATAAGTATCCACTTATACTCAATGTTTCTTGTATTATATGATTTTGCTCACTCGTTTTTTCCTGTGTCTGTTTTGCAATACTCCATCTGATACTTCCCATTTTTCGAGTTGGAAGAATAAATAGTGGCACGATGATTAATCCTAATATCCCTAGCTTCCAATTCATTACCAGTAACGTAACAGCAGTAGAAATAAGAATGAATAGATTATTAGCAAAACTTACAATCGTACTATCAAAAACCGCTTTAACACCAGAAATATCAGCCGTCATTCGAGTGATTACTTCACCCTGCTTTACATTTGAATAAAATTGGAGTGGCATTTGCTGTAAATGAACATACATTTGGTTTCTCATATCGTAAATGATATTTTGAGCAACATAGGCATTTAAATAATTTTGCCACACGCCTAACAACCCTGAAATAATTGTCGTACTAAGAGAGGCGAGTACGAGATAAACTAGTAAACTTAAATTCTTATTTGGTAATGCGGTATCAACAATATGTTGAATAATAATAGGTGGTAAAATGCCTAGCACCGAAGTTACTAGTAAGATAAGTACCACAAGTAAAGTTTGCTTCCAATAAGGCATAAAATATTTCCCAATTCTTAGCAGCAATGCTTTTGTAATATTCGGTTTTTGTGCATTTTCATCAAATCGCATTCGACCAAATCCATGGGGACCCATTGGAGGTCCTCCACCAAATCCTGACATAATTTTCAACCCTTCCTAATTTCTAAAGTGTATTTTGCTCATTTAATAAATGAGTTAAGATTTGTTTTTGCATTCTAATAAGCGAATTAATCTCCTCTTCGGAAAAATGTTCCATAGAGCTTGCTAAACCCTTATATGCCTCTGACTCTTCGCGATAACGTTGGCAAATAAGTATTCCTTCAGAGGTTAAAAATAATTGAGTTTCTCGTCGATCTACAGCCGAAGTTACCCTTTTTACGTAATTCTTTTTCTCCAACTCATCTATACTAATACTAACTCTGCTTTTTGCAGATAGTAACCTTTCAGTTAATTCTTTTTGTGTTAAACCTTCCTTATTATGAATTGAATTCAATATAATTAACTGTTGAACAGTTAAACCTAGTTTAGTAGCCGTTTGAAAGCTTAACCTTTTTAGTTGGCGTGCAATTGAGAATAATGAGTTCGTTAAATCAATTGCTTGCTGCAGTTCTGACACGTATACCATCTCCTATATTAGTTCACATTATAAACTGTTTACTTTATAAACTAATAATAAACCTTAGAGTTTCTTTTGTACAATTAAAAGATGTTAATAAAGAAAAGTGTAGGTTCATTCAAATAACATTCACTTTATTGCTATTTTCACCTTATTACATTTTCCATATAACAATATATTCTGTACAACTTAACCTGTCTCAGTTTTTAAAATATTCTTTCGATTATTTATATAGTATGATAAGAATTATCTAAAATTAAAGGTGGTTTTGAATTTGAAAGCAGTTCAAATTGATGAAGCAAAGCAATTATTTATTGACGATTATCCAATGCCTGCTTTAGGAGAAAATGAACTTCTTGTAAAGGTTCATGCAACAGCAATTAATCGGGCTGACTTATTACAAAAACACGGTAAGTACGCAGTACCTCCAGGTGCTTCTCCGATTTTAGGATTAGAAATGTCTGGCATTGTTGAACAAATTGGCGCAAATGTAGCGAATTGGAATGTTGGTGATCGCGTTTGCGGATTATTACCAGGTGGAGGTTATGCGCAATATGTTTCCATCCCTGCCGATTTAGTAATTCCAATCCCTGAACATCTTTCATTCGAAGATGCTGCAGTCATACCTGAGGTCTTTTTGACAGCATACTTAAATTTATTTGAGTTAGGTAAATTAAAAGAAAATGAAACAGTGTTAATTCATGCAGGAGCTAGTGGTGTTGGTACAGCCGCAATTCAGCTTGTAAGAGAACTAGGAGCAAAATCAATCGTTACTGCAGGGAATGAATCGAAGTTAGCTGCATGTACTGATTTGGGAGCAAACTATGTTGTAAATTATAAAAATGAGGATTTTAAAACGAAAGTTGAAGAAATAACTAATCATGCCGGAGTCGATGTTATTCTAGACTTTATTGGTGCATCCTATTTCCATCAAAATCTTCAATCGTTAACAACAAATGGTAGACTGATATTAATTGGAACAATGGGTGGAATTAAAGTAAATGATGTGAACTTATTACCACTTTTAACGAAGAGAATTTCGATTATTGGAAGTACTTTGCGCTCACAAACGCTTGAACAAAAAATACATTTAACGAATCAATTCAAAAAATTTGTCTTACCACTTTTTACAAACAATAAAATAAAACCAATAATCGATTCAGTGTATAGTTGGCATGAAGTAAATGAAGCTCATAGTCGAATGGAGAACAATTTAAACATTGGAAAAATAGTCTTGAAAATAGATTAAATAAAGAGAAATAAAAGGGGATAAAAATGGTCTTACTTGGTTCAATTGTCAACGCAGTAGCAATTATTTTTGGCTCATTACTAGGTGTATTTATTAAAAGAATTCCAGATCGAATGAAAAACTTAGTAACACAGTCAATTTCATTAGTGATCATCGTAATCGGTTTTACATTAGCAATGAAAACAAATCAAATTCTAATCGTTGTTTTCAGCCTCTCATTAGGTGCGGTAGTCGGAGAATGGTTAGATATCGAAAGTAAATTAGATAAATTAGGTTTATTTATAGAAAGTAAATTTCATTCTAAAAATGAAGGATCCATTTCAAAAGGTTTTGTTACTTCAACATTATTATTTTGTGTTGGTGCGATGGCCATACTAGGTGCGCTAGACAGCGGTCTTCGCCACAATCACGAAATTTTATATACAAAATCGATGATGGACGGTTTTCTATCAATCATTTTAACATCAACACTTGGTATTGGCGTGTTATTTTCCGCTTTACCTGTTTTAATCTACGAAGGCTTTATTGCTATTTTTGCATCATTTGTTCCAAACTTAGTCACACAGCATTTACTGAATTCAATTATTGCCGAAATCTCAGGTACAGGCGGTATTTTATTAATCGCTCTAGGATTGAATTCATTAGGCGTAGTAAAAATAAAAATTGGAAATATGTTACCTTCCGTTTTATTTGCACTTATTATTGTATGTATCAT
The DNA here is from genome assembly GCF_042267765.1 of Gottfriedia sp. NPDC056225. Lineage (NCBI taxonomy): Bacteria > Bacillati > Bacillota > Bacilli > Caryophanales > Bacillaceae > Gottfriedia > Gottfriedia sp. NPDC056225. The sequence continues at coordinate 4,846 of NZ_JBHJTJ010000064.1, forward strand.
TCAATTTTTCAAATAGAAATTACATATATTATTCACAAAAAATGAGCCCATTATAGTGGCTCATTTTTCATTTATGTAGATGTACTTTTTCTTAAAATACCCTTTATCTTTATGATATAAAATTAAGGCGATTAATAAGATTCCTGCAGCAAGCCAAACCGACTGATTCCCAATATATTTTGTTGAAATACTTCCAAATAAAGCTCCAAACGAAAAAGAAAGGATAATCACTAAAAACTCCTTAAATTTTGTTTTTGCTTCTTCGTCTTGATTTACAAAAGCGGTATACGCGGCCTGTGAAGCAATTCTTATATTACCGGTTGTCATTGTCGAATTATATGTCCACTTATCTAAATGAGTAAAAGTTGAAATTTGCAATGAAGATACAAATGAAATGCAAACAGTTACTACGATATTAGGTACACTACTTGGTAATACCCCTACTATTATTAATACTACACATTCTAAAATTAGAATAGAGCGTCTATAGCTGTATAAAAGCTCCCTTAAGCGTGGATGCTTAACAGATTCAGCCACCAATACACCTAGAATAAATGCCAAGATTGGCAGTATGTAATCAACCGAATTCTTCCAATTCCCGTATGATAAATTGATTGCTAGTAGCACAAGATTACCTGTTTGTGCATTAGCAAATACACCGTCTCTACTAATGAATGTATATCCATCTAAAAAGCCACCGACTAAAGCTAACAAAACGCCAAGATAAACTGAATTTGATGATAATGAAGGAATTATTTTTTTAGATTTCAATCAAAGATCTCCTACTATAAAGTTAAATTATCATTATCTTATCATTAGAATCACCATTATTATGTTTATAATTGTGAACATTCATCCTTCATTTCTAAGTTATTTACTAAAAACGAGGTCTGTTAACATGATTAGTAGTCTTCTTACGTAAAACATCCTTAAGTATTACCGCTGTTGGTTTTGAGTGGAATTATGATGTTCTTCTAGTTTTATTTTCATAAATTCCGTCCCCAAATCTTTCATTGCATCGAGTACACTATTAAAATTTTTACCTAGATCAGTTAAAGAGTATTCCACTTTCGGAGGATCTTCCTTATAGACTTCCCTATGAACCATTCCATCCTCTTCTAATTCTCTCAATTGTCTCGTCAATATTCCCTTTGAAATACGAGGTAACAATCTTTGAAGTTCGTTAAACCTCCTTGTTCTCTGGCTTAAATGCCATAAGATGATGATTTTCCATCTCCATGCAACTACATTCTGTGTAAGTGTCAAAGGACAAACTAAATCTTGTAGTTGAGGAGGTCCTCCCTCAAAATTAAATCGAGCCATATCCGTTATTTCCATCTCCTTCATAAAGGTACTATTATTGTAAAAAAATGCCTACTTTTAAAATTGTGACAGTCGATTTAGTATATATCTGTAATAATTAATTTACTGTTCATAAAATAAAATATGTACTTTATAACCCTTGGGCAGTACAGACTTCTGGCGTTTTTGAAATGATTAAAAATCCATTGATGAAAAATGTAATGAAATTGTCGTATAAAATAATTGGGAAAACGATTGAAGAAGGAATTAAACCAATCATAAAATTAGTAGAAAGTCCCCCAAAATCTTCTTTAACCGCTTTTAAAATGGAAAAAGAAGTTAGTCTAGCTATGAAAACATTTGATAAAGAACTCGCTCAAAAGCTATTTGACATTACTGTTCACATGCTTGTGGCAGAAAAATACTAAATAAAGAGGCCGTCCTAATGCATGGTATCTGACAAATAGGCGTCCTTTATTTCAGTTTTAGAATGTATTTTGACGTAGTTGCCAATTTTAAGTATATGTATAAGTGCAAAGAGTTTAAATAGAGGCGAGTTTGCATTAAATTTCGAGAAATATAGTTGTTCTCATTCTATCAGCTGGGGTATCCTATTCGAGTTTTTCAATTTTAGCTGAGATTATGGTTTCCATTAAGATAGATTGAATAGATTCCTTCACTTTTTTAATCGTTTTTGAATGAATTAGAAGCAATTTATCCATTTTCCGGTTGTGGATAGCTACTTTTGAACAATTATTTAGGTAAAATACCCCAACCTGTATGGTTATTATTCTATCTAAATTGTCATCCTAGCAAATTTAATTGCAGTTTTCTTAATTTTAATTGCAGTTTTACTTATTTTAATTGCAGTTTCTCTATTTTTATTTGCACTTCAACTTTAATTTCAACTACTCTTCTTTTACTACTTAATTTTCAATACACAAAAAAAGCTAAATCCCCAGGATTTAGCCTCCAATCATTATGTAAAATCTAAATACTACCTATTCAAAACATAGTAAATAACGTAGAACCAACTAAAAAATCCGTGAACTATTGCCCAGAGAACTGATTTATGAATACTCCAAGATATTGTAATAGCTAAAGCAGAACCAAACGTCATTGCACTTTTAGAGCCAACTGGAACATTGAATTTTTTTTCTGTCCGATCTTTCATACCCCAACTCCCATTTCCTATGAATCTATATTTCTATTTTATTCTTCATTGAAATGGATATACCCATTAACCATTAAGATTCTGTTAATTACATAGTTTCAATGGCCTATAATATCGGATGATTAATCATAAAGACAGTTAAATTTAGTTTTTCTAAGTTAATATCCCGCTAAAATATCAACAAAATAATAAAAGACGTTCAACTTAAAACTAGAACGTCTCATACATAATCATTTAATCATCTTAACCATATGGTCTTCATCATAAAATTCACCATTTACAAACAAAGCTCTTTTTTCAGTTCCAAAACTTTCGAAGCCGACAGATTCATAAAGTTTTTTTGCAGAAATATTTGATGAAATGACTGCTAATTCAATTTGTAAAATATCTTCAATTTGAGTAGCATGCTGAATTGCTTGGCCTAAAACTTTCTTGCCTACTCCTTTTCCACGATAATTTGGATTGACGTACATGCCCCAAATTGTTCCTTTATGCTTCATTTTTTCAGAGCGTTTTTGGTAGAAGCCAGCAACTCCAACAAGTTCTTCCTCGTCAAATGCTCCTACGATAAAATTATCGAAGGTTTTAGGAAAATTATTTGTATGTTGTTCCATTGTTTTTAATTCATATTCAGATATACTTTCTCCGAATGCTTCTGGCGAGAGTATTAATCCTTCTTTTCTTAAGCGTATAAATTCGGGTAAATCTTCAACTGTAAGCTTGCGAATTTCCATCTGTTTATCTCCCTTCAAACTATTAAACTTTTAATATTTGTCAATTTCAAATATAACATATAATTCTGAAGTTTATGAATACAAAAAGACTTATCATTTTTATCATGATAAGTCCTTTTAAACAGATTAAAGTTTGATCGAGACAAGTTTCAATTCTGTCATCTCTTGAATTGCATATTTAATCCCTTCTCTTCCATAACCGCTCTCTTTTACTCCACCATATGGCATTAAATCAACTCTGAACGTTGGAACATCATTTACGAGCACTCCACCTACGTGTAATTTTTTAGTAGCGTATAATGCCCGTTGTAAGTTATCTGTATATACTCCAGCTTGTAATCCAAATCGACTATTATTTACTTCATTTATGGCATCATCAAAATTTTCAAAAGAATTAATAACAACGACTGGACCGAATATTTCTCTACAAGATACCTCGCTACTATTTTGAACATTTGTTAAGATCGTTGGTGTGAAAAGGCGGTCATCTACTATATTGCCACCGGTTACTAATTCGGCCCCGTCTTTTATTGCATTTTTTACCCAGTCATCTATTCTAGCAATATCCTTTTTCGAGATTAATGCACTAATATCTGTTTGAAGGTCTAATGGTGAACCTTGTTTTAATCGTTCAGTCGCGTTTTTCATTTTCACTATGAAATCTTTATATAGAGTATGATGTACAAATATGCGTTGCAACGAAATACATACTTGACCGTTATATATAAAAGCTCCCCAAACGCAGCGATTAATTATCTCATCTGTTAAATTAACTCCTTCGTCGATAATTAATGCTGAGTTAGATCCAAGCTCTAAAGTTACTTTCTTTAATCCCGCTTTATTTTTTAAAGATATTCCTACTTCAGGACTACCAGTAAATGTGATTGCTTTCACTTCAGGATGCTTAACTAATGCATCACCAATACTTGAGCCTTTACCTGTAATTAAATTAAATGCTCCTTTTGGTAAATCTGTTTTATCAATCATTTCTGCTAATGCAATAGCTGACAATGGGGTTTGGCTAGCCGGTTTTAAGACGATTGTATTACCTGCAGCAATTGCTGGGCCTACTTTATGCGCTACTAGATTAAATGGAAAATTAAATGGAGTAATTGCACCGATTACGCCCACTGGTTCTCTAACAGTGTAAGTAACTCGACCTTCACCACCTGCGACTGCATCTAGCGGTATCGTTTCTCCGTATATTCTTTTTGCTTCTTCAGCGGCAATTTTATAAGTAGCAATCGTACGATCAATTTCGCCTAAAGCCGCTTTTAATGGTTTAGATGCTTCCAATGCTAAAATCTCAGCAAGCTGTGAACGATTTTCTTTAAATTGTTCAACTAATTGCTCCAAAATCAGGCTTCTTTCATTAGATGTTAGTTTATCCATTTTTGATCTTGCGTTATTAGCCGCTATAATTGCATCTTCTAAATTTTCAATAGTAGCGATTGGAATTTCAGCCAAAATTTCATCTGAATGTGGAGCATAAAGCTCCTCATATTTTAGCCCCTCAACCCAGCTTCCATTTATATAAAATTGTTTTTTCATATTACTTCACCTCAGATACAAGCTGACTTACAACTTGATGTATTGATTGTTTGATTATATCTAGTCCTTCGTCTAATTCATCGTCTAAAATAGTCAGTGGTGTTAAAAAACGGAGAACATTACTATGAACACCTGCACTTAGTATAATGACTCCATTTTCACAACATCTTTTTGTTAGAGCTGCTACAAAATCTTTTGCTGGCTGGCCAGTAGCATGGTCTATAAATTCGATTCCTACCATGGCCCCTAATCCCCTAATATCGTAAATAATTGGATAGTCATCCTTTAGTCCACTGAAAAACAATTTAATTTTTTCCCCTATCGCTTTCGCTCGAATCCAAAGTTTTTCATTTTGAATTTTTTCAATTACTGCAAGTGCTGCTACACATCCTAATGGGCTACCACCATAAGTTCCGCCTAACTCACCAGGTGAAGCAGCATCCATAATTTCCAAACGTCCGGTAACCGCACTAATTGGTACTCCGGCAGCTAATGATTTTGACATTGTCAATAAATCTGGTTCAATCTCAAAATACGTTGAAGCGAATAATTCTCCCGTTCGTCCAAAACCTGTTTGGATTTCATCTGCAATAAATAAGATTCCATAGGATTTACAAATAGTATAAATTTCTTTAACGAATTTCTTTGGTGGAACGATGAACCCACCTTCTCCTTGAACAGGCTCCATTATGACTGCTGCGATTTCATCTGGGGAAACATCAGTTAATAGAAAATCCTTAAACTGTGCAATACAAAAGTTTATATATTCGTCTTCTGATAAATCTTTTGGACGATTCGATAAATATGGGAATTGAGCTTTAAATGTAGCAGGGGCAAATGGACCCATTTTATATTTATATGGTTTTACTTTACTGGTTAAAGACATCCCTAATAAAGTGCGTCCATGGAACCCTCTTGTAAATGAAACGATACCTGACCTACCTGTATACTTCCTTGCAATTTTAACAGCATTTTCAACTGCTTCAGCGCCACTATTTAATAAAATTGTTTTTTTGGCAAAGTCCCCAGGCGTTATTTCTGCTAATTTTTTTGCTAAATCAATATATGGCTTATACATCCCAACATGAAAACATGAGTGTATTAATAAATCTGTTTGATTTTTAATCGCTTGTACAACATTCATTGGAGTATGACCTACATTTAATGTTCCGATTGCCCCAGCAAAATCTAAAAATTTATTTCCGTCAACATCCTCAACGATTGTACCATTAGCCTTTTCTACAAAAACTGGAGTATTATTACCAACTCCATTTGGAACAAATTGATTGCGTAATTCAATTAACTCTCGCCCTTTTGGTCCCGGGACTCCAGCTAGGACATTAACAAATTTTCGATTTTTGCTCATGTTTTGCTCTCCCTCTTCATATATTAACTGATTAAAATTTTTAGCTTCATTACTAATATACTCGCATTTAACTATTTAAGAATGAAATTAATCTAAGTTAATGAAGAAGTAGAGCTAGTTATAGCATCAATAATTCGCGTATATCTTCTTCCGTTAATGAAGTTAATGAATTTGACTCAACAATTTCTTCAATTAACTGTTTTTTCTTCGCTTGAAGTTCAGTCATTTTCTCCTCAATCGTTCCTTTTGCGATCAGCTTTATTACTTGAACATCATTCAATTGCCCAAACCGATATGCTCGATCTGTTGCCTGATTTTCAACGGCAGGATTCCACCAATTATCGTATAAAATAACGGTATCTGCTCCTGTTAAATTCAGTCCAACCCCACCTGCTTTTAATGAAATAAGGAAGAAGTCATTTTCACCAGCATTAAAACGATCGCATATAGAAAGTCGTTCTTCTGAAGGCGTTTGGCCATCTAAATAGAAGAATGGCTCTCCCATTTTAGCAAACTCTCTACCAATTAATTCAAGCATTTTAGTAAATTGAGAGAAAATCAATACTCTTCTACCTGCCGTTTTTGACGCTTCTATAATTTGAAATAACTGTTCAAATTTTGCTGAACTGCCTTCATATCCTTCAATAAACAGGGCCGGATGACAACAAATTTGCCTTAAACGAGTTAATCCAGCTAAAATTCTTATATGATTTTTTCCTAATGTAAACTTATCAACTGCTAAATGTTTTAAGGTGTCATGCCTTAGTTTTGCTAAATATGCTGCATATAACTTCTTTTGCTCTGGAAGCAATTCAACAGATTCATTCGATTCGATTTTTTCTGGAAGTTCTTTAAGTACGTCTACTTTTAGTCGCCTTAGTAGGAATGGTCGAACTTTTTTAGAAATCGTTTTTCTCGTAAGATTACTAAATTCCTTCAAACCGCCAAATAACTCTGGAAAAACAACATGATAAATCGCCCAAAGTTCTTCAAGTGAATTTTCAATAGGAGTTCCTGTTAAAGCGAATCTTTGATCAGCATTTATCTTTTTAACAATCTTCGCTGTTTGAGTAAAAGGATTTTTAAAGCTCTGTGCCTCGTCAAAAAAAACCGTATGGAACTTTTGTTTTTCATACCATTTAATATCATTTCTTAGAAGCGAATATGAGGTAATGATGACATCAATACGCTCTATTTCATTTTGTAATTTCAATCTATTATTCTTATTTCCGTCTATTACGATTGCTTCTATTTCTGGAGCAAATTTGAAGAGTTCGCTTAGCCAGTTATACGTTACTGCCGTTGGACAAACAATAAGAATTGGTGCATTATTTGAACGGATGTCCTTTAACACCGATTGAATATACGTTATGCTTTGTAGTGTTTTACCTAAGCCCATATCATCTGCTAAAATACCACCGAATCCGAATTTAGCTAAAGTTTTCATCCATTTGTATCCATATATTTGGTAGTCTCTTAAAATATAATGTGGAGTATTTGGAACCTCTATCTCTACTTCATTCGGATTTACTAAGCTTTCGTAAAATTGATTGAACTCGTACCCAGTTTTAAATAAATTAGTTTCTTCTATAGTATTTAATAGATTTAGTCCATGTTTTAATGGTACGTTCAATATACTTTCATAATCTAATTCTTGAGAAGGAACGGCATTTAAAAAACGTTGAATTTCCTGTAACTCTCTAGTCTCAAGTGAGAATAATGTACCATCTTTTAATCGAAAGTATTTTCTTTTTTCTTTTAATGCTAGGATTACTTCTTTAATTTGTTTTTCAGGAATATCTAAATCAAATTTAAATTCTAGCCAATTTGTTCGTTCTTTTTTTATATTAACTCGTATTTGCGGCTTCTTATTTTCTTTAAAAATTCTATTTCTCACTGCAGTTGTTGCATAAATTTCGGTTAGTTTTTCTAGTTTAGGTACAATATGTCTTAAAAACTCATATTCCAGCTCTTCATTTTGTAAAAAATAGCCACCTTCTGTTTTTGAAAAAGAACTATCCTCCATTAGCTGTAAAATCTCTAATTCTTTTTCCTCATCTCTAATTAAAGTTTTACTAAGCTTTGGTTCTCTTTTATCAAGTGGATTAATCACAATTCGATCATAATGAAATTCAAGACCTGCTAAAAACTTATTTTTTACTCGATCTAAATATAACTTTGAGATTAGTGGCGTATTTGAAAATTGATTTGATAAAGTCGGCGGAATATTAACTTTGCCAAGCTTTTTTAGACCTGGAATAACTTGTTCGAAGTATAAAGGAATTTGATCAGTTGTAATTTGAATTTTTTCAGAAGTTGTTTTATTAACTAATTGTTTTAATTCCACAAGTCGATTAAAATCCTCAATGGTTAAATTATATATTCTTCCATCATAAATGACTTTAGAATAGGCCTCTAGTATGGTTAATTGATTGATCCCATTTGCAGTTAATGTGTACTGGCCATTTAAGAGTTCAAATTCAAATTTTAAAGGTAATTCCTCTTCAGAAAACGAAATTCCATGATAAATATTGCCGTTTTCAATTACTTTTACATTATTCGTAGTCGTTAATAAATTGATTAATTCATTAAAAATTGATGGGGATATGATCATATAATCATTCGAAAATATTGTCGTTTTATTCATATATAACGAATCAATAAACATAATCTCATCATCTAATAATTTTATTAATTGTTCCCATATCGAATTTACTTCATCTTTCACACAATGGAAAAGAGGATCAAATATAAACTCAGTTGATACTTCACTTGGTTTTCCCTCTTTTATGCTCCATAAAAACTGTCGTATATTTTCTACTTTTTTCGTTTTAGAAATCATTGAAATACCTATCATTTTAAAGCCATTTCTAATCTCAACTACTTCACAAACGAACTCAAAATCAACAATCTGTCTATTTTCAAAATGTCTTTGTTGTTTTGTTTTTCGAACCATCTTTTCATTAAATAAAGCTAAAATACCATTCGACATACTCATATTGTAATTTTCTTTATTAACTACTTCAGGAAAAACATCTATTTTCTGGTTCTCATAAATTGAAATGAGAACAGCAGCTATGTGCTGACAATCTGTTTTAATTGATGCTAGTTTTGGGCAAGTACATGTGCAATAAAAATCCCCATTTTCTTCTTTTGTAACATTAACAGTAAACTTTTCAAATCCTTCTACGCTTGCTGTACATGTATTTTTAGTATATTTTTCAATGATCACTTTGTTTGAGCGATAAAAAGAGTCTCCCCTTTTGAAGGAGACAATTCCGCATCGTTCTTTAATTATTTTATGACTAATCAATATATCCAAACAATTGCTCCTTTTCTTTTGCTAAACTAATACTTCTATTTTATCATTTATTGTCTTTTTTTCTAAAAAATTGCTTTTGAGTAAGCAAAAAAGAAGCCATTTTTATGACTTCTTTTTGTAATCATCCTTATTTTTGTTCTACAATCCCATGCCTAAAAGCATAAATAACAGCCTGTGTTCGGTCTACTACTTCTAATTTTGTCAGTATATTACTTACATGTGTTTTAACTGTTTTTAAAGAAACAAATAAGGCATCTGCGATTTCTTGATTTGATTTACCTTCTGTCATTAAGTGGAGCACTTCTTGTTCTCGAGCCGTTAAATCATCATGTAATTCACGCTGAACAGACTTTCTCATTCGACTCATCATTTTCCCAGTAACGACTGGTTCTAAAACCGAACCACCTTTATGAGTTGTTCGAATTGCGTTTGCGATATCGCTAGCTCTTGACGTTTTTAGCATATAACTAATTGCTCCTGCATCAATTGCTGGATATACATTTTCATCATCTATAAAGCTTGTGACAATAATTATTTTCGCTTCAGGCCATTTAGAAATGATCGACTTTGTCGCTTCAATCCCGTCCATTCCTTCCATCACTAAGTCCATTAAAATGATATCAGGGCGTTTTTCCAGTACAAGCTGAACACCATCTTTTCCATTACTAGCTTGACCTACAACTTCAATATCAGATTGAGTACTTAAATATGTAGAAACACCCATACGTACCATTTCATGATCATCTACTAATACAACTTTAATCATTTTGCACACCTCTATTCAATTACCGGAATTTTTACTTCAATTTGTGTTCCTCTATTTGGAACACTGACAATTTTTGCAGTACCTCCAACTTCTGAAGAACGTTCACTAATTGATTGCAATCCATATGAACCCGTTTTACGATTATCAACGTTAAAACCGATTCCATCATCAATCATTCGTACTAACACAAAATCCTCAATTTTTCTAATCCGTATTTCAAATGTTTTTGCATTTGCATGTCTCAACGTGTTTGATAAAGCTTCTTGAATAATTCTAAACAAATGATCTTCCACACCTTTTGACAGTGAAATATCATCAATTTTCCATTTTAGTTGAAGTGCTTGACGATTTGTTAGTTCAGTTAAAAGCTTTTCAACACCTTCTTTTAAGCTTTTCCCTTCTAACTGAACTGGTCTTAGATGTAATAAAAGTGCACGCATTTCTGATTGAGCATTAATAGCCATTTTTTCAATATACTGTAGTTGTTCTTTGAAGGTTGTTTCACCAAGTTCATTTATAGCCGAAATCATCATGGAAATTGCAAATAATTGTTGGCTAACAGAATCATGTAATTCCCTAGCAAGTCTATGTCTTTCTTTCGTTACAACATCTTCAATTGTTTGAGATTCCATTAATTTCTTTTCATCGACTAGTTTTTGAACAGTCTTTCTTGAATCCTCTATTTGTTTCGATATTTTTTGAATCTTCAATTCGATTTCATTATCAATTGAACGAATTGGAAGTTCAGTTTCTTTATGATAAATTCCATTTTCTGCCTTTGTTAATCCTTTTAATAAGGCTTTTTCATTATGACGAATTGTACTTAAAACCGCTGTACTATAAACAATTGATATAATAATAAT
>NZ_JBHJTJ010000065.1:0-15690 GCF_042267765.1 Gottfriedia sp. NPDC056225
TGTCAATATATTTTTATTATTTTTATTCTTTATCAAGATTTTTATTTCCAATAAAAATTGACCAAGTCAAACCATTATCGATTTCCTTATTATTGTTTAAATCGATAATGTGTATTGTTTCATATAACCAAGCTAATGAAAGGGACAGGACAATAAGCTTTTCTTATTTTACATAAGAGAGTTCTATAATTTGGAGGAGAATTCCACTTTTTTATGTAGTTTCAGACAATCCTTTTTAAAAATATTATTATCAATCTTTCTAATTTTATCATTTCCTTTTATTCTTTTTTGCTTTCGAATCTGCCCTAAGTCTATCTTTCTGAGTCTTGTCTATGCTTTTCGTTTCTTCGATTCTTTCCATATTTTTGATCCACAATATCATTTGAAGAATAGAAAACGAATTGGATGTTCGATTGCGCCATACGTTACGCACCAATTCATTTTGATTTCCTTCAAAAATCATTAGATAATACTCTTTGCAATCTTTTGGTTAAAGTTTTAAATAGAAAATAATTCATAATTATCTATATATTGAATAATAGTTTTAGTGGGACGGTTGAATGATACATATAGGAGGTGTGTAATTTGAAGGAAGTCGAGCATATGGATCGTTTGAAACCAAATATCGTTAATCAATTTTCATCTATTACAAATAACAATGATAATTTTTACCATATCAAATATCAGCAGTTTGATTCGTTTGAAAGATTATTAACAAATGCTGCACCATTAAGTCATAAAAAACATGCGATAATAAAACAAAATTTATCCTTTATTAGACTATTAAATGTAATCCCCAACAATACTAACATTGATATTTTTATTAATAAAAAACCATTAATATCTAATTTATCATTTAAAAACTCGACTCATTATTTAACCATTTATTCTGGAGTACACCTTATTGACATTTTCAAAACTGGGGATTTATCCAATCCGATACACTCTGAAGAAATATCGTTACATGATGAGCAAAATTATACAATTGCAATAGGTGCTAAAGTAGAGCAGATTTCACTCTTTTCTTATACAGATGATCTTTCATTACCTTTAGGAGAAGCTAAAATTCGTTTTATTAACTTATCTCCTAGTTCAACTAATCTTGATTTTGCTGTAAAAGCTGGGGAAGGAGACGTTGTTTTTTCAAATGTACCATATAAAAATGCATCAGAATATCTCCCTATTTCACCTATGACTGTTAATTTAGAAATAAGGTTATCAGGTACAAAATTAATTATTCTGCCGCTTTATCAATCAAAATTCCAAGAAAATATAGTATATGATTTAGTGTCAGTTGGGAGTATTGGTGGGGATTCAAAATTTGATGTTATAAAATTATGTTAGTAAAATAAAAAAACTCGGGTTTTTTCCGAGTTTTTTTATGCCTCTTTTGGCAAAGTTATGCAAAATGCTGTCCAATCCTCATCAGAAATACATTCGATTTTACCATCGTGTTTTTCTACAATTTGTTTACATACAAATAAACCAATTCCAGTACCATGATTTTTTGTCGTAACAAATGGTTCAAAAATTGTCCGTATGCTTTCTTCACTTATTTTAGGGCCATTATTTCTAATTTGAATTTCAATTTTATCTTCTAAATCGACAACTTGATAATGAATCGTTTTTTGACCGTTGTTTTCAGCAAGTGCATCAATTGAATTCATCAGTATATTAAGTAAAACTTGGCGAAGTTCGTTTCGGAAACCTGGTATGTATATATGATTAAAAAGTCCTTCTTGTAAAATAACATTCGAATTTACAATACTTGGATATAGAAAATCAGTTATCTCTTTGAATAAATCATTTATTAAAAAGTTCTCCACCATTTGATCATGATCTTTTTTCGAAACATGAAGAAATTGATCAATTCTAAAATTTAATTGATGCAATTCATGATCTATTATGTCTAAATATTTCAATTCCGGATGATCACCTTTAAGCAATTTAACAAATCCAATAATTGAAGTAAGTGGATTTCTAAATTCATGTACAAAACTAGCTGACATTTGACCAAGAATTGTAAGTCGTTCTTTATGTGTTTCATCTATGAAGTGCTTCTTTTCTTCAATGTCTTGAGTAATAATATAAGAATACTGTTTAACTGTAAAATAAATAAACTGGTCAAAAACATAGTTTATTTTATTAATTAGTGGTTGAAGTAAGCTAATACTTTCTTCAAATTCTGACAAATGTTTAAAAAGTTCACTTCTGCCTATATTCGAGTTATATACAAAATCACCGATGTTTGCGCTGGCTTTCGCTCGTTCAAGGGCTATTTTATGTGCCAAATCTACTACTTGATCCTCATTAATTTTACCTTCAATAAATAATAATGTATAATCAATCAATTTGGTTCCATTAATGATAATCTCGGATTTAAATGGATCATCATCGCTAATTACCGCTTGAGCGACCCAATTCTTCGTTAATGTAGGCATACTTTCCTTTATGAAAGAGCTATACCTACTCTCTATTGATTTATCAATAAGGAACACCTCCAATAAAAATCTATTAATTAAATAGTATCAAATTTTTAAATATTCGTTAAGTAAAAAATAAAAATTTGTCGAATTTATTACAAAAAGGTATTATTTTTTACAATTTTCCGATTTTACATAAAATTAAAATTATAATTATAATGAAGCTAAGATCCAATTAATTTTAAAATTGGCTTTCAAAATTCTCCTATTCAATCTTTTAGTCAGTTATTAATAAACTAAAAGTATGAAAAAATGTCAATAATATCGTATGTAGAATAGAATAAATTTAGATACAATTAAATTAATAAACTGAAAGTAGGTTTTTCGATGGCTAGTAATAATGTTGAAGATTATTTAATTAAAGGTATCTATGGTGAAAAGCAAGTAAAAATTGAAGAACGAAACGTTTTTTTAGGCACAATTCGCGAGAGAATTGAAATTGCATTAACAACTAGTCAAGTTATGTCAAATTCAATTTATCCAAACGTTGAAAATTCAATTAAGAACAAGGATGTCACATTATTATTAAATGGTACCCTTCCTTACAATTCAATCTCAAAATATATTTTAATGGCTAAGAATAAGAATATTCCATTCTCACTTGTCAATAATCTACCCGTCCCTACCCCAATCGGACTAGTGGTGACTCATAGCAAAGCAATTGAGAAGAACGAAATTTTTGTAAAAGATGTCCTTTTTAAATCAACTGATTTTTAATTACTACGGTATGTGAAATTTTAAAAATGATAGATAAAAGCGCAGCTTAATTGTTTGACAATTTAAGTTGCGCTTTCTTCTTGGCTTTCAGTTTTTTTAACTGGTTCACGTGTTAATTCAATTGATTTTATATAGTGCCCATCTAGTTTAAGTACTTTAAATGTACAGTTTTGAAATTTAATAAAGTCTCCCTCTTGGACATCAAAATTTTCGGTTAAAATCCAACCACCAATTGTATCGACATCTGTATCGTCAATATCCAAACTAAAAACATCATTGATTTCACTAATTAATACTTTACCAGCGATAATAAATTTATTTTCGTTTACTTTCGTAATATCCTCTTTTTCATCAACATCAAACTCATCTCGAATTTCTCCAACAATTTCTTCTAAAATGTCTTCAACGGTTACAAGCCCAGAAGTTCCACCATATTCATCAACTAAAATCGACATATGTATATGTTCTCTTTGCATTTTCACAAGCAGATCATGAACAGAAATTGATTCGATAACCTGAATGATCGGTCTAATATATTGTTCAAGTGTTTTTACCTCTGCATCTCCTTTATGAAGGACAAAATCTGTAAAAACATCTTTAAAGTTTATTAATCCGACAACATGGTCTTTATCTCCATCTACAACAGGAAATCGAGTATACTTTTCTGTGCTCATAAAATGAATATTCTCATGAAAAGGTTCGCGCAAATCAATTGCTGTCATTTCCGTTCTAGGTACCATAATTTCTTTAGCGACTCGCATATTAAAATCAAAGATATTATTTACATACTTAAATTCAGATTGATTAATTTCGCCACTCTTATAGCTTTCTGAAAGTAAAATTCTTAATTCTTCTTCTGAATGCGCTACCTCATGTTCGGATGCAGGTGGAAGTCCAAATATTTTTAAGACTAGTCTTGCTGAATTATTAAATAACCATATAAATGGATATGTAATTTTGTAAAATAAAATTAAAACTGGAGCAAACATTAACGTAATTTGTTCTGCCTTTTGAATTGCAATTGTTTTAGGAGCCAATTCACCAACAACTACATGAATAAATGTAATAATCCCAAATGCGATTAAAAATGAAATCGTTTTTGTAAAAGCAGGATTCAAATTCATATGTTCGATTAAAGGTGTAAATATCGTATCTATCGTTGGCTCACCTAACCAACCTAAACCTAAGCTCGTAACAGTAATACCAAGTTGACAAGCTGAAAGATATTCATCAAGATGGGTAATTACTTTTTTAACAGCTCTTGCTTTTTTATTTCCTTCCCCTAACAACTGGTCAATTCTTGAACTTCTTATTTTAACAATCGCAAATTCTGAAGCAACAAAAAAGGCCGTAAATGCAATTAATACAACAACTAAAAGTAACTTAGTTCCAATTCCTAACAACTGAGTCATCCCTCCATTTGGAAGTGAAGGCTATCTTCATAATCTAAATTTTAAAATTAGGTTTATCTTAGTATATTCAGTTAAATAATTTGTTATCAAAAAATTTTAAAAAAGTATTTCATCAAAAGAGCAAATTAAAAATCTATGTCCTGCCCTTCGCTAAAAAACAATATAAAAATAAAAAAGTTTACATAAACAGTCATTTTAATAGTTATATCAAATAAATTCGAAGTATTATAAGAACTTTTGCCGAGTCAACACTAGTTTTGTCAACCATAAAGGAAAGTCGAATTTAATAAAGAACTGTTTATATATAAATTATTAGAGGAGGAATGGCAATGTATACAACTTCTCAAGTAGCGGAACAGCTTCAACTAACAAATAAAAAAGTTTTATTATTTTCAAAAAAAGGTGATTTGAAATTAGAGAAATCCAATAATGGTTATTTATTTACAGATGAACAAATAGAGCAAATTAAAGAAATTTATGAAGAATCAATTCAAGTAGTTGAATCAAAACAAATGGAAACTGACAATATTGATATGATTAGAGAATTAACTCAAAAATTAATCAAACTTGAAGAAAAGGTTGAAACAAAAGCAAACGAGGTTGTTTCAGTGCAAATATTGGAACATCGCTGCGAAATAGAAGACTTAAAAAAAGTAATTGGTACCCTTGAAAATCAAGTTGACCAATTAAATGAACAAGTAACTTTATTAAAAGCTGATTTAGAGGATCAGAAAAAAATTCTAACATTTAAACCAAAAAAGCGGTTTGCAATCTTATCAATTTTTGGAGTTTAATCGTTAGACATAATTCAGTACGAAAACTTAATAAGAGTTCAGAAGCGTAGCAGATTTTCTCTGCTGCGTTTTTTTACATACTTAAATTAATGTTGGTAAAAATAAAAATGAATGAAGGGAGGAATTTCTATGCAAAAAAATGCTCGTCAATTTACTCAAGATGCTACAACTGAACTTAAACACGCTATTGAATGTCTTCAATCTGCATTAGAAACTGTTGAAAAACCACAAAATCACGAAAGAATTGAACAAGCTCTACAAGCTTGTCAAACCGCTTATAATCAAACAAATCAAACAGCTTCTATTCTTGAGCAAGAATAGTGCAATTTGAAAAACTCAGGAATTCCCCTGAGTTTTTTTAGTGTGTTGAAATTATAAGTAGATAATCGATTGAGATAGGCAAAGATATTGAGTAATTCATTTCTATATTAAGACAAAGCAGGCGCGCCGAGGAAGCTCAGCTCTAGCCCCATGGAAAGCGAGAAAGCTGTAGTGGAAATCACTTCATACAACTTCCTTTACATTGAAAAATCTTCCTTAATTAACAATTTCTCTTTTCACTAGTATAGAAAAACTCAGGGTATCCCCTGAGCTTTTCGTAATATTATTTATCGTAATACATCAATATTTCTTTAAATTCATCTGAATGTTTCAATAGTTTAATAGCATGCTTGATATCCAGTAAAAAAGGAACAGCTATAATATCATCACTAATTTCGAAATACTCGTCTATAGGTAAGATTTTAAACCCTACACTTCTAGCAAACATATAAAGTCTTTTATTAATTGTACCAATATACCAATCAGCGTTACTATTCATCGCATGATCATAACAAGCCAATAAAATATGTTTAAAAAACCCTTTCCCTCTATTTTCTCGGGTAATTAATAACTTACTAATTTCATAGATTTCTTCATTTTGGATATATTTAATATACTTGTTTTCGGAAAAATTATAATAATATTTGTTTTTGTCTTCACTGCCAAACTCAAATTTATCAAACTCCAATGTGCCAATTAACTTTTTATCCGAATTACAAATACCATAACGAGTAACTTGATTATGTCTTTTTAAAAAAGGCATTTCGTTTTCTTCACAAAAATCTCCCCAAAGCTCGTTAAATAAATTATTCTCTTCATTTGTATGAATAACACGAAACACTCTCATTCACCCCTAAAATTCCTATATAAATATTCTTATCTTACGTCTATAAACCTATGTTTATACCAAATTTTAATAAACTCACATGAATTCTATTTAGTTATTTTGTTAAAAAATTATATAAATATCTTGAGTACATGGCTCTATTGTATGGTAAAATTTAGCTTTTGGCAACGCTTTCATAAGTAATTATGTATAAAATGTGAATTCCGAATTATAACATAATTAGTTTTGTAATATACATTTCCAATTTAAAATAAGATATAGACAATGTAACGAAATGTCAAACCACAATACTTCTTGTTTAGAAAAAATATGCCCTACGCCTTTCGTTCGGTATAGGGCACTGTTTTTTCTGATAGCGTAGCTAACTTTGAACAATTTGTTCCAAGTTTAAGTTCGAAAATCACTTTATTTCTTCAAGGGTTTTATTAATAATTTCTACTAATTCCCTTTCACCTACTAGCTCATAAAAATCCTCGCCCTTTTTCTTAGGGTAAAACTGAATATAAGTTCCGCAACCTGCCTCTAAAACTTTACGATGAACATTACTTCCTGGATATAAGCAAATTACTTCATTGATCGGTTTTCGCACAAATGATAATTTACCATTCACACGTTCCACATATTTAAGTCCCCAGTATTTATACATTTGTTCCATAGCTTTTGTGTTTCCTACTGGTTGGTAAATATTAAACATAGGGCTATATTTAATTTCAAAAATGATTGATGCAACATATTCATTATTTTTTTTTCGGTAAAAATCTAACCGAATATCGGGCTTCTTAGATTCTTCACCGCTAAAAAAATTAGTTCCTTTCAACAGTGATACTTGTGGACTTCCTTCAATGATTTCGTTATACACTAAGCTAATAATCCATTCTTTGTTTTCAAGCTTTACAAATGCACCATCCATTAGCTCATCATCTTTAATATGCATTAAAATCTGTTCAGCTAACGGTTCTTCATCATTATGAAACTTCAACTTAAGGAAAATATCGCATAATGAAAAAAAAACAAAGTATTCATATAGTAAAAAAGTAGGCTTATAAACAGGTAAAAGCATTTGTTTTTTACCATACTCCTTTACCTTTTTATCAAACAAACTTAACGAGTGAATAAAGTTTAAAAACACTTTAGAAGGACTGGTCGGATAATTAGACGTATCATTATCAGTCGCGATCCGAAAAATACCGATTGTATATTCTCTAAAATAAACTTCATAAAGTTTTTCTAAGGAATTCGTAATTCGTTCTTTCTCTGAAACGCTTTTCACTAATTTTTCGAGCTCGATTTCCTTTAATAATTTTGACTGTCGATATTTAGCTTTTTCCCGATCCGTAATTGAACCATTACCGACAACGTTCTGCATCATTTTTTCAATATCTCTTATTTGAAAATCGATTTGATTCATTTTATTTTTGTCTTTTACTAATTCATATTTTACAAAAGTTAATAGCGTTTCAATTGTTAATAAAAATTTGCGAACCTTATTTTTTGCATACTTGATTTCATCTAAATAATTTTCCTCTTGAACAACGGGCTGCATCGTTAAATTCGTTGCATTTGAAATGTCTGGATGCAATAAATTCCATCTAATCGTAGTGAAATCTAATTTTTTAACTTGCCTTTTTAATTCATATTCTTTTTTTTGTTTCCGCTTTAGTTTACTAATAAATTGCTGAATAGCTACAAGTAATCGCTCTTCATTAGCTTCGATAAAGCGAATAATTGGCCAAAAATACATCGTTCCATTTTGTGTTAAAGAAGCTGAAGATTTTTTAAAGTATTGAGAATCATTCATTATTCCATTGATTTGTTGATGTAAAGTGGCATGCATCCACTCTAATTGATCATATTCTAAATTTTTCGGTACGATTTTAATCATTCCGTAAAAATGTTGTTCCTGATAAACAATGCAAAATTCATAATAACCACATCTCCAAGGATATGCATTTTCCGTTTTACCATGTTCATAAATTAGTATTCTTCTATTTTCTGGTGTGAAAATATATTGATGATCATCCAAATTTTCTTGTTGAAAATGATACAAATTGTTCCAAATGAATGTAATTTTACCGTCAAATTCACCATCAACTTGAAATAAAAACCTTTTTAATTCCTGTATTTCATAGGCGAATAAATAAGCTTCCTTTGGATTCATCGTTAGTGCATCAAGAGAGATTTTTTCTTCTTTGCCTCTAGTTCCAACTAGAATTGCAATTGTAAATGGTAGATAAAGAGGTTCAAAAACTTCTGGACTTTCGTTAGTTGACATATCCATCAATCTCCAGCTGTTTTCTTTTCTTTTTCAATTCTTTAATAGAATTCTCAAAATCAGAAATTGATCTACCTAAATTTGATTTCATAATCATGTTTAACAGCCCTTCTTGTTCATTCCCCTCTCCGGTACCAATTAATTCTTCTAAATTTGCAAACAGTCCCCTGACCTTCGTTAATACACGTTGCTTTACAAAAAGATCGATTGCTTCTCTACGTTCAAATTGGATATGTGAAGGCAATGTAGGGATATTAGCTAAATAATTTGATAAATCTTTTATCATTCGAGGAGAGATAATTCGTTCACTAAGCGACTGCTCAACTATTTTATTAAATTCGTCAAAAAACTTAAGCTCGTCATTTGTAAGCTCTGAAGAACTGAACGTTTTCTTCGTCCAATTATTAAAGGATTCTGCATTAATATAAATTTGAGGTACATTTTCATAAATATTTTCATTACTCATCTTTTCAGCATAATTTACAAAAGACGTAGATCTAAGTGAGATGATATTAACGCGGTCTAATAATCTTAAAGAAAACTCACTAGAGGTTTCATCAAAATTAACTGTACCAACAAAAATAATATTATTTCCTATTTTTACTTTAGGCTTATAATATTGGTTAATTACGACATTATGATCATGAAATAATGTAATAAATCTCTTATCTTGTGGCATTTCTAAAATTGATAAAAATTTACTAAACCAATGTTCAATTTGAGAAAGATTCATCTCATCAAAAATCACCATATACATCCTGTGTGGAAATTGCTCTGCCTCTATAAGTAATTTTGTTAAACCAGTCTCTGAGTCTATATAGATTCCTGTTGCCGGATTTAAATAGCCTAATAAATCGTAATGTTCCCGATAAGATGGAGAAATTGGAACAAAAAGTAGCTCTTTACCAAACTCCAGTCCTAAAGTCTCACCATAAACCCTTGCTAGTTGTGACTTCCCTGTACCGCTGACTCCACCTAATATTGTCAATGCCTGGAACTTACAACATATATGAAAATTTATGATGTCTTTTTTTTCATACAACAAGCCTTGCTGCAAGCAATTTTGATAAAACCTTTCAATGAACGCATTTTCAGAATCACTACTCCACTCATTTGGAAATGGTTGTTTCTCAGTAAATTCTTGAGTATAGATCAGTTCTCTACATTCTTTTTTAAAGTCTTTTTTCAGCTCATCCCACTGTTTTTCCGGGATAAAATAAATTAAATTATTTAAATGAATAAAAGACTTTTTCAGTTCATCCTCATCATATTCTTGAAAAGTAACTTCATTTTGCTTTTCTAAGTAACTGATATCATTCATCATCGATTTTAAAAATAAATTTCCATATAGTCTATTTTCATAAAAAATAAATTCGGGTTGTTCAAAGTCATTAAAATATTTAGGTAAATGAATTGGCAAGGATCCTTTTATTAACCGATTCTCCACCTCTTCACGTTTACCATCCCCTCTAAGTTCAATAACTGGTAAAAGATGATAGAATGTATCTCTTTTCCCATCAAAAAACTCAACTAAATCTGCTGTAATTACTTCATTCGCATATTCTAAACGAAACATGACTAACTTAGAATCAAACACCTTTTTTAGACCGTCAATTATATCGTCTTTTTTCTTACTTTTAATCCATGGTTTTATTTTACTTTCATTATTTTTATTTGCAGTTGTCCCTACAAACAGCACGTCTTGAGTTGAAAAACTAGCTTTTAATTTTGATGGAATTGGAGATAAGCATTCTACATAAAAACGAATATGATCTTCATCCTCATAAAAAAGCAAGCTCTGCTTTTCTTGATCCACTACTCTTTCTGTAACAATTTTTCCAAGAAATAAGAAATTATGAATTTTTTTCACTAATTTCTGGGTCAATGCGCGTTTTAATTTCAAAGTCATTTCCCCCACTTTCCGACATTTCTCCTACATTTTACGTTCAAAGTATAGAAATTATGAATACTACGGCCTTATTACAAATAAAAACACCTAGGAAATCCTAGATGTTTAATAGTAGACAAAGTATAAAATCAAGTTGTTGTTAATTGTTTCTTCTAGTGTAATTTGTGTATGTTAAATAAAATGAAAAAGTCCTAAAGCATTAATTGATAATAAACAATATCTAACCATTGATTAAACTTCTGGCCAACTTTATAAAAATGTCCTACCTTTTGATATCCTAATTTTTCATGTAATCTTTCACTAACTTCATTTCCACTAGTTATACATGAAATAATTGTATAATGGCCTAATTTTTTAGCAGTTTCGATCATCTCAACCATTAATGCTTTTGCTAATCCTTTACGACGATGGTCTGGATGGATATAAACAGATAATTCTACTGTATGTTTATATGCATCTTTTTCTTTAAATTGTGTTATTGCACAATAACCAGAGACGATTCCATTCTCTTTAGAAACAATAACTGGATAAAGTTCTGGATGATTATGAAACCATATTAGCATTTCCTCTTCCGTTTTAATTTTCGTGTCAAATGTAGCAGTTGTGTTCATGATTGCGTCATTATAAATTGTTATAATATCTTTTACATCTTCTTTTGCTGCAAATGTTATTTCCATTAAACTTCCTCTTCTCATTTATTAATTCTATTTCCTTATTTTACATTATAATAAACTTTTTTAACTATTGGTTTTATCAATTCTGGCTTATCCTGATTATTTTCTTTGCATTTTTTCGCGTAATACCTGCACCTAAATTAGGCTCATTACATATACTGCGTTAGTCGGAATGTTAGGAGGTATAAGTATGAGTGAAAAAGAAAATAACAACACTCCAGATGAAAAACAAAGCCATTCATCTATTGATTTACAACATTATTTAAAAAAGGTGGATGATTTAATCGATCAATCCCCTATTAGAGGTCTTTTTGATGAAATTGATAAATTCTTCCATAAACACGGTGTATTTTCTTCAATTGGAGTAGAAATCATTGAAAATGGAGAAGAGCTAATTATTCAAGCAAGTATGCCTGGTGTTAGCAAAGAACAAATTTATATGGACTTAGAAGGAACAATCTTAACAATAGGCTTAAAAGCTGATACGACTACTGAAGTTTTAAACGATCAAACAAACTACTCATATAAAAAATATTCTTATAGCCAATCCCAACGAATTGTTAAATTACCATATCCAATCAATGCAACGACAGCGACTGCAATATACGAAAATGGAATGCTTGTCATAAAAGGTACAAAATTACCAGAATACCAAAAACAAATCTTTTTAGACTGAAAATCATTTCAATTAGCTAGCAATAACTAAATTCAAAATAAAAAAACTGAGTATCTTTTAAGTACTCAGTTTTTTATTAAATCATATTTTATTTTAACATTTAACCATTATTGGCCGTTCAATGTTTTAATATCTGACAAAATGTCATCAAATGGCACATTACTTACACCGCTGTAATCTTTCACAATCTTGCCTTTTTGATCAATTAAATAAAACCTAGTACCATGAATAACTTGAGAATTGTTTTTTGGTTTTTTAACAATTGTTTTAAAATTTTCTGAAGCAAATTTTTCGATATGATTTTGAGAATAACCAGTTAAGAAGTTCCAATTACTAAAGTCAGCATTAAATTTATTAGCGTATGTCGTTAATAATTGTGGTGTATCAACTCCTGGATCAATACTAAACGAAATAAAGTCCACGTTCAATTTCTTTTCTGCTGCCTTTTGTTGTAATTTTGCCATATTTGCTGTCATCGGCGGACAAACTGTTTGACAACTTGTAAATATAAAATTAGCTAGCCAAACTTTACCTTTTAAATTCTTTGTACCAAATGACTGATTTTCTTGATTTTTGTATGTAAATTTCTCTAAATCCCAATTTAAAGGATTATCAAGTTTATTTCCACAACCACTTAATAATGAAAGACATAAAATCACTATTAATGTCATGAATAACCTATTTTTCTTCATACTTATCCCCCTAAGTTGCGTTGTACTCGTCCATTGTATCAAAAATAGCTTGCTCTTTTCTAATATTTTAAATTAATTAACATATAAACTTTAAATTTTTCAAAAGATAATTTTACAAACTAAAGTTACACTAATCATGTTGATTAATAATCTTCGAAAGGATGACTGATCATGGCAAATAAAAAATACAAAAACTTAGACACGAGTTATCGTAAAACTTTTAAAGATTATGTCAAATGTGGAATTGAAAGAAGTAAAAAAAGAAAAGATTACAGCAGTACAATTCAACAAAGTAGTCAAAAGGAAATCTCATTTTTAAAAGAAAATCGTCATAAAACAACCATTACATGGATTGGACATTCTACTTTTCTAATTCAAATTAACGGAATCAATATTTTAACTGATCCAGTTTACGCTAATCAAATGGCCTTAAAAAAACGTTTATCAAATCCAGGGCTATCTTTATCCGAATTACCTCCAATTGACATAATTTGTATCTCACATGGTCATTATGATCATCTTGATTTTAATACATTACGCCATTTTCCAAAAAACACATTATTCATTTTACCAATAGGTTTAAAGGAAAAGTTTCATAAACGTGGCTATCATAACGTAAGTGAAATGAATTGGTGGGAATCAAAAAACTATTCTGGAATTAATGTTTCATTTGTCCCTGCACAACACTGGACGAAGCGAACATTATTTGACAGAAATAAATCACATTGGGGTGGGTTTGTTTTCAAAACATCTACAGAATGCTTATATCACGTTGGTGATAGTGCATATTTCTCAGGCTTTAAAGAAATTGGGAAAAAATTTAAAATTGATACAGCAATCATCCCAATTGGAGCATATGAACCTGAATGGTTTATGAAATACAACCATATGTCACCTGAGGAGGCTGTGCAAGCGTTTATCGATTTAAATGCAAAATTATTTATCCCAATGCATTACGGAACCTTTAAACTTGCAGATGACACTCCAATCGAAGCATTAGAGCGATTATGTTCTGAATGGAAAAGAAAGAAATTAAAAACTGAAAAGCTTAAAATATCTTTACTAGGCGAAACAATTCTGCATTCTAAAGTAATTAATAAAAAAGAAGAAGCCATTTTTTATTGAGGCTTCTTCTTTTAATTATGAAAAAATATTACTCAGCGTAAAAAACAAACCCAATTGCACCTTTACCAGTATGTGTGCTTATAACCGGTGTAGTATAGCCAGTTTTATCTAATTCAAAATTTGAAAATTGTTGAATTGAATTTCTAAGAGCATCTGCAAGTTCTGGAGCATCTGCATGGGCAATTCCTACCCCTTTAATCGTTTTTCCATTTGTATCTTGCTCAAAATACTTCGTTAACGTTTTTACGACTTGTGGATGGCTACGCACCTTTCCAACTGGAGAATAAACTCCTCCATCAAGTGATGCGATTGGTTTAATATTTAATAATGAACCAATAAATGCTTTACCCTTCCCAATTCTTCCGCCTTTAACTAAATTTTCAAGTGTATCTACCATAATATATAAATATGAATTATTTTTAATTTCCGTAATACGTTTAACGATTTCTTCTTTTGTTGATCCGTCTTCTGCCATTTTTGCTGCTTCTATTACTTGAAAAGCCATTGCTCTTGTAATAAATGCTGAATCTATTACTGTAACATCACCTTCCACCATACCAGCTGCTACGCATGCAGTTGAATAAGTACCACTTAAACCACTTGATAAATGAATTGAAATAACTTTACTACCATCAGCTGTTAATTTTTCAAATGTCTCTACAAATGTACCAACAGCTGGTTGTGAAGTCTTTGGCAATTCGACTGTTTGTTGCATTTTATCGATAAATTCCTTCGGTGAGATCGTAACACCGTCTATATAAGTTTCACCATTTATTTGAATTGATAATGGAATTACTGTTATATTTAAATTTTCAATTTCTTCTTTTAATAAGTCGGCCGTTGAGTCAGTAACAATCTTAATATTCGCCAATTGATTCACATCTTTCTCTTCTAAAATTCTACAAATTTTGCAAAGCTAACTTATTATATCATTTTTATTTTCAGTTAACAGTAACTATTAAAATTCCATTAAAAATTCAAAATTTATTAAAAAATCGTATTGACTTCAGAGAAAAATTAGGAAATTGAAGCAATAAACTATTAAAAGGGACACTCATATTGACCTTAATAAAATAAAAAAACTCGGTATCATACCGAGTTTTTTACACGTTGTTGGAATAAGAACCTATCAATTAATAAATTTTCCCATGAAAAAGAAGCTAAGTGTAGTTGATTTCCACTACAGGAATCTCGCTTTCCATGGTGCAAGACCTGAGCCTCCTCGGCAAGCCTGCGGGGTCTCAGCCTTCCCGCATCTCCCATAGGAGTCGAGAATCCTTTCCGTTCCAATCAACTTTTTCAAATAAAAGCAGCGATAAAGAACTTTACTATCGTATGGGAATATCACTTAGTAACAATTTAACTTTTGACTATTTTTTATTTCAACGCACTAAAAAAAACTCGGTACTAGTCCGAGTTTTTTAGTAATTTATTTACTTTTTCTTCTCATCTTTATCTTCTAAAAGATCATTTGTAAGGCCTTGTGTAGAACGCTTAAATTCTCTAAGTGTATCTCCAAATGCCCTTCCGATTTCAGGTAATTTTTTTGGTCCAAATATAATTAAAGCTAAAATTAGAATTAAAATTAAACCTGGAAAGCCTATGTTAGCCATTATTTTCCCCCAACTTCCATCCACTATTAATAAGTAAGTACCAAACTTTCCTTATATAGTAATATTGTCAAAAATTTGTCCATTCGTCAAATAATTTTAAGGATTTTTATAAAATTTTAATAAGTATTAAGATTTAGTTTACATAATAATATTAT
>NZ_JBHJTJ010000066.1:0-15601 GCF_042267765.1 Gottfriedia sp. NPDC056225
TGTCCCCGCAACCAAAATGGTCCCGTGGTGTAGCGGTTAACATGCCTGCCTGTCACGCAGGAGATCGCCGGTTCGATCCCGGTCGGGACCGCCATACATACGATTCTTAAACGAAACAAACAATTGTTTCGTTTTTTTTATTATATGAGAGTTAATGAAGATTATTGAATGAACCATATATTGATTAGTTTGAAGAATTTCTACTTCTAGGTAATATAAAAACAGTAGATTAATTTAAACTATTCTAAAAGGATATTACTGTTTGACATCCGCTTAATGTTTTGAAATGATATAATATGGCAAAGTTAGAAATAGACGAGTTAGAATTTTGGTGGTGAAGTAATTGGAAATTGTTTTACATACAAATACTGAGGAAGAAACTCAAGCAATTGCATTTTTTCTCGGACAACTAGTACAACAAAAAGATGTAATATTATTAGAAGGAGATCTTGGTGCAGGTAAGACAACTTTTACAAAAGGATTTGCGAAAGGTCTTGAAGTAAAAAGAACTGTTAATAGCCCAACTTTTAATATTATAAAAGAATATAAAGGAAGAATCCCTTTATATCATATGGATGTGTACCGCTTAGAAGGTAGTAATGAAGATTTAGGTTTTGATGAGTATTTTATGGGTGAAGGTGTTTGTGTTGTGGAATGGGCTCATTTAATTGAAGATTACTTACCAAATGAATTCTTAAAAATCATAATAACTCATGAAGAAAATGGTAGAATGATTACTTTTATTCCAAATGGAGCAAAGTATGAATTTATTTGTAAGGAGCTAATTAATAATGACCGTTTTAGCAATTGATACTTCTACAAATGTTATGGGGATTAGTCTAATTAAGGACCAATCTGTTATTGGAGAAACGATAACATTTATAAATAAAAATCATTCTGTCCGATTAATGCCAGCCATTAATACATTAATGGAAGAATGCAATATAAAACCTAAGGAACTATCTAAAATAGTTGTCGCAAAAGGACCAGGCTCTTACACTGGAGTGCGCATTGGTGTAACAGTAGCAAAAACATTGGCCTTCACCTTAAATATTCCGATTATAGGCGTTTCAAGTCTGAAAGTACTAGCTGCGAATGGGCGATTTTTTAATGGGTTAGTTTGTCCTATTTTTGATGCAAGGCGTAATTTATTATTTACTGGTCTTTATGATTTCAGAGGGGAACCTACTAATAGTGTTTTAGAGGACTGTAATATTGATCGCAGTTTATGGGTTGAAAAACTTAAATCATATAATGAACAAATTTTATTTATTGGTAATGATGTATCATTACATAAAGAATTTATTATAGAGCACTTAAAAGATCAGGCTGTTTTTGTGAATGCTAGTATGAATAATCAGAGACCAAGTGAACTGTTTACATGTAGTTTAGAAGAAAGTGAAGAATCAGTACACAATTTTTCACCAGAATATTTAAGATTATCAGAAGCAGAAGCTAATTGGCTAGCTAGCCAAGAAAAGTAGGAGGATATTATGATCTCATCGGTTGCTTTTCGGAAAATGAAAGAAGAAGATTTAGAGCAAATAGTGGAAATTGAAAAAAAATCGTTCCCAACACCATGGACATATGATGCATTTTATAATGAACTATATTCAAATCAATTTGCGAACTATTTAGTTGCTCAAGTTGATGAGAAGATAATTGGATATTGTGGATTATGGGTAGTCATTGATGAGGGACATATTACAAATATAGCTATTTTACCGGACTATAGAGGGAAGAGTCTAGGTGAAAAGTTACTTCGAGCAGTAATGGAAACTGCTAAAAACCTTGGAGCAGAAACATTAACATTAGAAGTAAGGGTATCGAATCATGTAGCAATGGGACTGTATCGTAAGCTAGGATTCCAAGACGGTGGGATTCGAAAAAGCTATTATACAGATAATTTTGAGGATGCATTAGTGATGTGGGTGAATTTGAAATGATGAATGAAAATTGTTTAATACTGGCTATAGAGACAAGTTGTGATGAAACCTCAGCAGCTATTATTAAAAATGGAAATGAAATTCTAAGTAATGTAGTAGCAACACAGATCGATATACACAAACGTTTTGGTGGAGTAGTACCTGAAGTTGCTTCACGTTTACATGTTGAGCAAATAACTGTGGTAATTGAAGAAGCAATGGAGCAAGCACAGATTAACTATGAGGATTTAGCTGCCATTGCAGTTACAGAAGGTCCAGGACTAGTAGGTGCATTACTAATTGGAGTAAATGCTGCAAAAGCAATTGCCTTTGCTCATGGATTACCTCTAATAGGTGTTCACCACATTGCAGGTCATATATATGCCAATCAATTAGTACAGCCTTTACTATATCCACTATTAGCTTTAGTAGTTTCTGGTGGGCATACAGAGCTTGTTTATATGAAGGAAGATGGCGTTTTTGAAGTAATAGGAGAAACACGAGACGATGCGGCAGGAGAGGCCTATGATAAGGTTGCTAGAACGCTTAAATTGCCTTATCCAGGTGGTCCACATATCGACCGTCTAGCACAAGAAGGAACTGCAAATATTCCATTTCCTAGAGCTTGGTTAGAAGAAGGTAGTTATGATTTTAGCTTTAGTGGTTTAAAGTCAGCAGTTATTAATTATATGCACAATGCTGAACAAAGAGGTGAGGAAGTATCGCCAGCTGATGTAGCGGCCAGCTTCCAAGCAAGTGTAATTGAAGTAATTGTTTCAAAAACGATTAAAGCTGCAAAAGAATATGATGTAAAACAAGTTTTATTAGCAGGTGGAGTAGCAGCTAATAAAGGATTAAGAGCTTCATTACAAAATGAGATGAATGACTTAAATGATATAGAATTAATTATACCACCATTATCACTTTGTACGGATAATGCAGCGATGATCGGCGCAGCTGCTTTTATCAGATTAAAGCAAGGGAAACTAGGTAATTTGGCACTAAACGGGAACCCTGGCTTAGATTTAGAGAATATGTAAAAAGTACTTATTCACAATTTTTTTAATAAAATGTGGATAAGTACTTTTTCTTTGTTAAAAACTTATTAAACTATGTGCACAAAAATGTGTATAACATTGCTGGTTTTCTGTGGATAATGTGTATAAACCTGTGTAAAAGCTAAATTGTAGCAAATGATATGTGGATAAAAATGTAGATAAGAAAAAACGGATAGCGATCAGCATATCCGTTTAATCATTACTCTTGTAAGTTTTCCCATTCTTCCATTAGGTCTATTAACTTAGCTTCTAAATCATTTTTCTTACTTGTTAATTCCTGTACTAATTGAAAGTCACCGTAAACTTCTGGTTTGCATAGTTCTAGTTCGATTGTTTCTATATCAAGCTCAAATTGCGAGATATTGCTTTCAATCTCCTCAATACGACGCTGAGTTTGACGAAGTTTTTTCTTTAATTCTTTGTCTTGTTGATAATCGGAAACTGGTTGAGATGATTGTTTAACTTGTGTTAACATAACTTCTTTTTCAGCTTGTTCTTTCTCATATGCTTCGTTTTTCTTAAATTGGTAATAGTCATAATCACCTAGATAAATTGATAATCCTTCTTTTGCTAGTTCGAAAGTTTTTGTGGATAATCTGTTCATAAAATAACGATCATGTGATACAAACAAAATAGTCCCAGGATAATCTAATAAAGCATTTTCTAAAACTTCTTTACTATCTAAATCCAAATGGTTGGTAGGCTCATCAAGAATTAGAAAATTAGCTTTTTTCATCATAAGTTTTGCTAATGCTAATCTTGCTTTTTCTCCACCGCTTAAAGAGGTAACGATTTTAGTCACATCATCGCCAGAAAATAAAAAATTCCCTAATATTGTTCGAATTTCTTGTTCAGGCTTTAATGGATAATCATCCCAAAGTTCATCTAATACTCTTTTATTAGATGTAAGCTTAGCTTGCTCCTGGTCATAGTAACCGACCGAAACATTTGCACCAAAATCAATTGTTCCTTGTAATTTATTTAAATCACCAATAATCGTCTTAAGTAATGTCGACTTTCCAACACCATTTGGCCCGACTAATGCAACACTATCTCCTCGGTTCAATACAAACTTCATTGTGTGATCAATTGTAGGGATGCGGTTATATCCAATAAATAAATCTTGTACAGAAAGGACGTCATTTCCACTTTGTTTTTCAATTGCAAATGAAAAATTAGCTGAAGAATCTTCTCCAAGTGGCTTGTCTAATCGAACCATTCTGTCAAGTTGTTTTCTACGACTTTGTGCTCTTTTTGTAGTTGAGGCACGTGCAATATTACGTTGTACAAAATCTTCAAGCTTAGAGATTTCTTCTTGTTGTTTTTCGAACTGCTTAAGCTCTTGTTCATATTGAGCAGCTTTTAAATCAAGATATTTACTATAGTTACCAACAAAACGTTGATGCCTACGATTAGATATTTCATAAACAATATTTACAACTTGATCAAGGAAATATCGATCGTGTGATACAATTAATACCGCACCAGGATAAGATTGTAAATAACGCTCTAACCAACTAAGTGTATCAATATCCAAGTGATTTGTAGGCTCATCCAGTATTAATAAATCAGGCTTTGTTAATAATAATTTACCTAAAGCAAGTCTTGTCTTTTGCCCACCGCTTAACGAAGAAATTTTTGTTTCGTAATCTTCATTACTGAAACCTAAGCCACTAATAATTGAACGAATATCTGCTTCAAACTGATAACCGCCGTTTTCTTTGAATGTATATTGAAGATGATCATATTCATTCATAATCTTGTCATAAACAGACTGATTAGAATAGACTTCTTCTTGAGTCATTTTTACTTCTAATTTTCTCATATTTTCCTGCATCTCAACTAAATGATTAAAAACAGAATAATATTCTTCCCATATCGTTTGATCACTTTGTAATCCAGTATTTTGGGCTAGGTAGCCTACAGTAACGTCCTTAGGCTTATTTATCTCGCCTCCGTCGTAAGACAATTCACCAGCAATTATTTTGAGTAATGTAGATTTTCCAGCACCATTACGACCAACAATCGCAACTCGATCATTCGTTTGAACTTCTAATTTTATATTTGAAAGAATAATGTCACTACCAAAATACTTTGAGACATTATTTACTTGTAAAAGAATCATGGATAACACCTCATTGCAAAATTTTTTATCTGAGTAACTGTAGACTGTCAAAATTCTTAAATATAGTGTATATTTTACATTAGAACAAGTACTTTATAACTAAAGTAAAGCTAAATTACACACCATAGTAAAAAGAATTACAGTAAGTGGGGGATTAAAAAATGGACTCGGAACAAATTAAAATTCCACAAGCTACTGCTAAACGTCTACCTTTATATTACCGTTTTATAAAGAATTTGTCTTTATCAGGTAAACAAAGAGTTTCTTCAGCAGAGTTAAGTGAAGCAGTAAAGGTAGATTCCGCTACGATTAGAAGAGATTTTTCTTATTTTGGAGCACTTGGAAAAAAAGGATATGGATATAACGTAAATTACTTATTAACTTTTTTCTCGAAAGCGCTTAACCAACATGAAGTGATGAAAGTTGCATTAATTGGTGTAGGTAATTTAGGAACTGCATTCTTACACTATAATTTTATAAAAAATAATAATACTAAAATTGAAATGGCATTTGATATTGATCCAAATAAGATTGGAACTGAAATTGGTGGAGTACCTGTTTATAATTTAGATAATTTAGAAGACGTAATGAATGATGATATTCAAATCGTTATTTTAACTGTACCTGCACCTGTAGCTCAATCAATTGCAGATCGATTAAATGGAAAAAATATAAGAGGAATCTTAAATTTTACTCCTGCTCGAATTAGTGTACCAGAACATATTCGTATTCATCATATAGACCTAGCGGTTGAACTACAAACATTGGCATATTTTTTACAACAATAAATTTAGATTAATTTAAAAACCCCCAAATTATTGGGGGTTTCTTTAATGTAAATTTAACTGCTGAAAAACTACAAATGTGTTCATTAACATGTGTGTTAAAATTGGAACGATAATTGAATTTGTACGTTTGTATAAATAACAAAATACGAAACCAATTAGGAAGTAAGATAAAAAGAATGGTAAGTCGCCATGCATAAACGAAAATATTGCTGAACTAATCCCAGCAGAAATAATAAATGGTAAGCGATTATAAAGTCTTTTGAAAATGATTCGGCGGAAAATTATCTCTTCTAATATCGGTGCTACTAGACTTGGTATAATAATAAATGCAGGATTCAGTTTAGCGATATTTAAGATATTTTGAGTATTTTCGGAGCCTGTATGTAAATTGAATACATAAATTAAAATGATATTACACACAATTTGAGTTGCCATCGTAATGAAGTAACCTAAAATTACCCAATTTAATATTGTACGATAGTTATGCTTAAAATTCTTCATTCCTTCAAAAATGGGCTTATGTAATAAAATCAGTATAATAATTAAACCAGTTATGAAGCTAATACAACTCCATAAGGCCACCGCTTCAAGAGAAGCCGTTTTCTTTTCCACTCCAGCGTATAAATTACTATTTAATAAATAGGGAACCCCAAATGCCGCCGAATATTGAATAACAGCATAAGTTAAGATAATCAATAAATCTCTAGTTTTCAATAAGATAGCTCCTTTGTGTTGATATTTTTCATAACCCAAAGGTTGATAACAACATGTACATTATTTTACTCGTTTCTTTAGTTTCTTAAAAGAAATTTTCGTTTTTTATTTTACATTTAATTGTAAAGATAAAACTTAATATATTTCGACAAGAAAAGTGCCTGCTTCAGACTTGCAAAATTTTTTAATATTATTTAAACTATTAATTGTGTTAGCACTCAATATTAATGAGTGCTAAAAAATAATGATTTGATTATTGAGGAGGTATTACACATGTTAAAGCCATTAGGTGATCGTGTTGTAATTGAGCTTGTTGAGTCTGAAGAAAAAACTGCTAGCGGTATCGTGTTACCAGGTAGTGCACAAGAAAAGCCACAAGAAGGCAAAGTTGTTGCAGTAGGTACTGGACGTGTACTTGAAAATGGTGAGCGCATTGCTTTAGAAGTATCTGTAGGTGACCGCATTATCTTCTCTAAATACTCAGGTACAGAAGTTAAGTACGGTGGTACTGAATACCTAGTACTTCGTGAAAACGATATTCTTGCAATCATAGGTTAATAAAATAAAATACTTAAATTAAAAAATAAATTTTTTAAATTATAAGGAGGTCATTTCAATGGCTAAGGACATTAGATTTGGTGAAGAAGCTCGTCGCGCAATGTTACGTGGTGTAGACGCTTTAGCTGATGCTGTAAAAGTAACATTAGGACCAAAAGGACGTAACGTAGTTCTTGAGAAAAAATTCGGTTCTCCATTAATTACAAATGATGGTGTTACTATCGCAAAAGAAATCGAATTAGAAGATGCATTCGAAAACATGGGTGCAAAATTAGTTGCAGAAGTTGCTAGCAAAACGAACGAGATTGCTGGGGACGGTACAACTACTGCGACAGTTTTAGCGCAAGCTATGATTCGTGAAGGTCTTAAAAACGTAACTGCTGGTGCAAACCCAATGGGTATCCGTAAAGGTATCGAAAAAGCAGTTGCTGTAGCAATTGAAGAATTAAAAACAATCTCTAAACCAATTGAAGGTAAAGAGTCAATCGCTCAAGTTGCTGCAATTTCTTCAGCAGATCCAGAAGTTGGACAATTAATCGCTGAAGCAATGGAGCGCGTTGGTAACGACGGTGTTATTACACTTGAAGAATCTAAAGGCTTCACAACTGAATTAGAAGTAGTAGAAGGTATGCAATTTGACCGCGGATACTCTTCACCATACATGGTTACAAATTCAGAGAAAATGGTTGCTGAATTAGAAAACCCATATATCTTAATTACAGATAAAAAAGTAACAAATATTCAAGAAATCTTACCGGTACTTGAACAAGTTGTTCAACAAGGTAAGCCACTATTAATCATTGCTGAAGATGTTGAAGGTGAAGCACAAGCAACAATCATCGTAAACAAATTACGTGGTACATTCAACGCAGTTACTGTTAAAGCTCCTGGCTTTGGTGACCGTCGTAAAGCAATGTTAGAAGACATCGCAATCTTAACTGGCGGTGAAGTGATTACAGAAGAATTAGGATTAGATCTTAAAACAACTAACATCACTCAATTAGGTCGCGCTTCAAAAGTTGTAGTAACAAAAGAAAACACTACAATCGTTGAA
Source organism: Gottfriedia sp. NPDC056225 (assembly GCF_042267765.1). Classification (NCBI taxonomy): domain Bacteria; kingdom Bacillati; phylum Bacillota; class Bacilli; order Caryophanales; family Bacillaceae; genus Gottfriedia; species Gottfriedia sp. NPDC056225. Next base: position 8,223 of record NZ_JBHJTJ010000066.1, read on the forward strand.
GGTGCTGGTGAAACAGCATCGATCCAACAACGTATCGGTGTAATCCGTGCTCAATTAGAAGAAACTACTTCTGAATTCGATCGCGAAAAATTACAAGAGCGTTTAGCTAAATTAGCTGGCGGTGTAGCAGTAATCAAAGTTGGTGCTGCAACTGAAACTGAATTAAAAGAACGCAAATTACGTATTGAAGATGCATTAAACTCTACACGTGCTGCAGTTGAAGAAGGTATTGTAGCTGGTGGTGGTACTGCATTAATGAGCGTATACAATAAAGTAGCTGCAATTGAAGCAGAAGGTGACATTGCGACTGGTATCAACATCGTATTACGTGCACTTGAATCTCCAGTTCGTCAAATCGCTACAAACGCTGGTCTAGAAGGATCAGTAATCATTGAAAAATTAAAAGGTGCGGAAGTTGGCGTTGGTTTCAATGCTGCTAACGGACAATGGGTAAACATGATTGAAGAAGGAATCGTTGACCCAACTAAAGTTACACGTTCTGCACTTCAAAACGCAGCATCTGTTTCAGCTATGTTCTTAACAACTGAAGCAGTAGTAGCTGACATCCCTGAGAAAAATGCTCCAGCAATGCCTGACATGGGTATGGGCGGCATGGGCGGCATGATGTAATAAGTCGCCTCACATTTTTGTGATGCTGTTACAATATCAATTAAAATAACCACTTCCTAAATGGAAGTGGTTTTTTAATTTGAAAGAAAAAAAAGATAATAAAGTTTAAAGCTTACTTTATACCATATTGAACCTCAATGATAAAAATACTTTTAATTTATATTACCTTCCTACTATTTTCCATTAACCAATATAGTAAATTCAGAATATATTAAGTAGAGGACAAGCTAATAGAAATGAGGGGATAAGATAGACGAAATTAAGGAATTACAGGAAAAAATTGCAGATATCAAGGAACGTTTAGCCGTTGCAGAAAGTACAATTTAGAAAAGTTGAACAAAAAATTGAGAGAATTGAAAGTAACACTAGTTGGACTATACGTTTAATAATAGGAGCAATTATTATGGCGGTAATCAGAATCACTCTTAAAGGCGGTATTTAATATTTAAAGTAACATCGTCATACTCTCTCCTTTGGTAAATGTAATTAATAATAGACTACACTTCGTGGTTAACTATATAGATGACATACTAAAATAAAGTAAAAAACCTGGTACTTAAAAGGTTTTTTATTTTTAGATAATGCTATGGTCTTAATTTTAGGCGTACATGGGCGGAAATAATCCTAATAAATTAGGAAAAAAAGGTAATGTAAATAAAACTAAGGTATTATTGACTAAATATTGTACAAATATGTATATTTAAACTTAATACAAGTAGAAATATATTGTTGATAGAGTACACTCTATTAAATAATTTTAAGGATGATTTAGATGAATATTGGTTTATTTAGAGGTTGCCTTTTTGGTCTTTTATTTTCTATACCATTTTGGATATTTATACTTTGGCTTTTATTTAAATAGACTGATATAAAAAAGCCCCTTTAAGTTGTAAAAGTGACTAATACTTTCTACTTTAAAGGGGATCACTAGGTATTTATTTTGATTTGTTTTAAACAATAAAGTCATGGAAAATAGGTTCAATTAATTCTCCGTTATTTAATTGCCCTCTACTTTTTATCACGCATCGAACAAAAGGTTCTACATAAATATAATTTTTATCTTCTCCAGTTTTTATATGCTTAGTTATACTAAAGAAGGCCGTTTTCTGACCAGTATTCATTCCGAATTCTACTAGACCCACGTTTACAAATTCACCATTTATGGCTTCAGAGATTAATAATCCCATTCCTTGTTTTTTATATCCTGTTATATAGTAATTACCATATCGCCAGTTAATAATTTTTAGCCAACTTAGAGATCGGTGTGCTGGTATATAAGTAGAGTCCTTAGATTTAGCTACAATACCTTCTAGTCCAAGTGTTTTAATTTGTTCAAAAAACATTGTTCCTTCAGATTCAATATAAAAACTCTTTTTAATCGAATCCTGATCAACTAGGGTTTTTGAAAGGATATTCTTTCGATAGGATAATGGTTCTTTTATTAAATTTTTATTTTTATGACGTAAAATATCAAAAGCAATATATGTTAATGGAAATTGCTTACTTCCTTGCAATATTTTATTCTCTTGAATAAAGCTTACTCGATTGGTTACCGCTTCGAAATCTTCCTTTCCGTCGCAATAACAAACTAATACACCGTCTAAGTAACAATCATCTAAGTCGATATTTTCGAGTTCAGGAATTCTTTCTGTGATCTCGGTACCATTTCGATTAAAAAGTTTATTCTTTCCATCCTGTCTTTCAAGCATTACTCGAACACCATTTGATTTCAATTCAAAATAATGATTATCTGAGTCAAATGGTTTATCAGCATTTTGTAATAGCATCGGTTCAATAAACATTTATCTGTTCGCTATCATGATTGTTGCTTTTCAACATAATCAAGATTCCTTTCTTTTTAGAGTTTGATATATATAAAATAACATACGTATTTCATTCACTATATAGCCATTTAGTCGGGTTATTTTTAGACTTATAATTGTTAATTTACTTTTAAATCAAATGTATTTCAAGTCATAACTCGTCTATTTTCACAATAAGATAAAATATCTTCTTTTGAAAAGTGGTGTTATGAAATGGGGAGGAAAAATAATTTCAAAATAACAGAACCAATGTTGAATGAGTATTATGATTTAAGTCAAAAGAAAAAGGATATTGAAAATCAGTTAGAAGAACTACAAAAAGTATTTCATGGTTATTTTGATCACCAAGTTGGAACGAATGAAAAAGGTGAAATAATCGTTAATAATTTAAAGCTAGAACGAATTATAAGAAAAAGAGAAAAATTTGATGAGGAGATGACAGTTAATAAGTTAGAAGAATTAAATCTTTCTGATTTAATTCAAATTGTAAAAAGACCAGATGGAGATAAAATTAAGTCCGCGATCAATTTAGGGCTATTAAATGAAAAAGATTTAGACGGTTGTATAACGATTAACTCTTCTCAAGCTATTTATGTGAAACCACTAAAGACTAAATAAATTTTCTAAAACAAGGAGAGCACTTAATTGCTCTCCTTTAATTTTGTAACGATTTTCCTATTTTAGAATACTGTATTAATATACATGTCCAAGTAATCCGAGCGGTGTTAATTGGACATGCATAAACAATAGAAAGGAGAGCTAACATTTGGCATATTGGAGAAATGATTTTATTTCAATGAACAAGTATACTAGGCCGTCAATAAAGTTAAAAGGTGTTAAAAAAATTGTAATACATTGGACTGCAAATCCTGGAGCGAGTGCACAAAGCCATCAAAGATATTTTAACGGGAGCGCTATAAAGAATAAAACTTATGCATCAGCTCATATATTTGTCGATTCTAAAGAGGCAATTTGTATTATTCCGCTTGATGAAGTCGCGTACCATGCGAATGATCACTACGAAAGAAATAGTAGTGGTGGCGTATATAGAGGTGTGCCTGAATTAGCACCGAACGCAAATAAACTTTCAATCGGTGTTGAAATGTGTTTAGAAAAAGACGGTACTGTTTCACAATATACCATTACACGAGCGGTTCGAGTAGTTGCTGAGTTGTGTAAGATGTTTAAATTAGATGCTAATGATATTGTAAGGCACTATGATATTACACATAAACCATGTCCAAAAACCTTCATAGACCACCCTGAGCGTTTTAACGAGTTTAAAGCACAAGTTAACGCTGTATTAAATCCTCCGAAACAACAAGCGGACTCTATTCCGTATCCTGGTATTTTAAATATGGGCTCAAAAGGTGAGTCTGTAAAACACGTACAACAAAAACTCAATATAACTGCAGATGGAATATTTGGTCCTGTTACAGAAAGTGCAGTTAAAAAATTTCAAGCAAGTAATGGACTAGTTGTTGATGGAATTGTTGGGAAAAATACTTGGAGCAAACTATTTTAATCTTTAAAATGGAAGAAAAAACCCCTAATTCGCATGTCGAAAAGGGATTTTTTTTTAATGAGGAGAAATGATTTTTAAACCGACAACAGATCCAATTACTAATGTAATAAAAAAGAGACGCTTCCGTTCACGTGATTCATTAAAAAATAACATGCCAATCAAAACAGAGCCGGCAGCACCTATTCCTGTCCAAATCGTATAGCCGGTTCCAACGGGAATGACTTTTAAAGCTTTTGATAATAAGTAAAAACTAGTCCATCCAGATAAGATACATAAAATGGAGTAATTAAGTTTTTTAAAGTTATTTGATAGCTTCATAAAAATTACAAATCCAACTTCACCTAAACCTGCTATAAATAGAAATAACCAAGCCATTTATGCTGCATCTCCTTTTTTCGTTTTTTTATCATTTGAAGTCAATTTTAAGCCAACAATACCACTTAATAATGTAATAACTAGAATGATTTTTAACGTAGATGCTGCTTCATCTAAAAATAACATTCCAATGATGACCGTTCCAGCAGCTCCAATTCCTGTAAACACTGCATAAGCAGTTCCGATTGGAATCTCTCTAACTGCTTTTGAAAATAAATAAAAACTAAATACAATTCCAGCGATTGTAAGGATCGTTGGGATTACATTCGTAAATCCATCTGAGTATTTAAGACCAAAAGCCCAAGCGATCTCGGACATACCAGCTATAACTAAGTAAATCCAATTCATTAAAAATTCCCCCCTTTTATAGCTAAAAGACACTCTACGTGCAACGAAACTACCTACCGTTCGTTAGTTAAAATGTACACTATAATCATATTCATGACAAGTTGTACCATTTACCAATAAATTTTATTTTTTTATGAGATGAAATACCTTGACCGAAAAATTACATGTGTTAGAATGAGACAATAATACAATATTCGTCATTATTCTTCATATATCCTCGACAATACGGGTCGAGAGTCTCTACCGGGGCACCGTAACATGCCCTGACTATGAAGGCAGTCTGACTATGTTAAGCATAAGTCTGATTTTCTGCCTTCTTATACGTATTTTTTCGTATGTAAATAGAGGAGAAAATCGGCTTTTTTTATTTTTTTTGGGAAAAATAGTATCAGTTTAACTGATACGTTAATTCAATATATATAGATGGGGTGACCGTTTTGCAACAACATGACACAATTGTAGTACTAGATTTTGGAAGTCAATATAACCAACTTATAGCACGCCGTATCCGTGAATTCGGTGTTTATAGTGAATTACGTCCTCATACAATTACTGCAGAGGAAATTAAACAAATGGGTGCAAAAGGGATTGTATTCTCTGGTGGACCAAATAGCGTATATGGTGAAAATGCTTTTTTCTGTGACGAAGCTATTTTCGATTTAGAAATCCCTATTTTAGGTATTTGCTACGGTATGCAATTAATGACACAACATTTTGGTGGAACAGTTGCTAAAGCTGACAATCGTGAATACGGTAAAGCTGAATTAAATATTCAAAATCCGTCTGCATTATTAAAAGACTTGCCGACAGATCACGTAGTTTGGATGAGCCATGGTGATAAAGTAACTCAACAACCAGAAGGATTCGTTGTAGATGCTACTAGTGCTTCATGTCCAATCGCAGCAATGAGTAATGAAGCTAGAAAAATGTACGGTGTACAATTCCATCCAGAAGTTCGTCACTCTGAATACGGTAATGATCTATTAAAGAACTTCGTTTTCAATATTTGCGAATGTGAAGCAAACTGGTCAATGAAAAACTATATTGAAGTTGAACTAGAAAATATTCGTAATACAGTTGGTGACAAAAAGGTACTTTGTGCACTTAGTGGTGGTGTAGATTCATCAGTTGTTGCTGTATTAATTCATAAAGCAATCGGTGATCAATTAACATGTATCTTCGTTGACCATGGTTTATTACGTAAAGATGAAGCAGAAGGCGTTATGAAGACGTTTAGCGAAGGCTTCCACATGAACGTAATTAAAGTAGATGCAAAAGAGCGTTTCTTAAGCAAACTTGCTGGCGTATCTGACCCAGAACAAAAACGTAAAATTATCGGTAATGAATTCATTTATGTATTCGATGATGAAGCGGCTAGATTAGAAGGTATGGATTTCTTAGCTCAAGGAACACTTTATACAGATATCATTGAGAGCGGTACTGCTACAGCTCAAACAATCAAATCACATCATAATGTAGGTGGATTACCTGAAGACATGCAATTCACTTTAATCGAACCTTTAAACGCATTATTTAAAGATGAAGTACGTGCAGTTGGTACTGAATTAGGTATTCCAGATGCAATCGTTTGGAGACAACCATTCCCAGGACCAGGTTTAGGAATTCGAGTATTAGGCGAAATTACTGATCAAAAACTGGAAATCGTACGTGAATCAGATGCAATTTTACGCGAAGAAATTGCATTAGCTGGTTTAGATAAAGAAATTTGGCAATATTTCACTGTATTACCTGACATCCGTAGTGTTGGAGTAATGGGTGACGAGCGTACGTATGACTACACTGTAGGTATTCGTGCAGTAACATCTATTGATGGAATGACTGCTGACTGGGCACGTGTTGATTGGGATGTACTTCAAAAGATCTCAACTCGTATTGTAAATGAAGTTAAACATGTAAACCGTATCGTTTATGATATAACTAGTAAGCCACCTGCAACGATTGAGTGGGAATAATAAGAAAAAGCCATAAACCTTTATGATAAAAGGTTTATGGCTTTTTTATTTTAGATTGATACCAATTTGACTCCATTTTGTAACATTTAGCTGGAACACAGTACCATCTTCTATGTTAATTTTATAGTACCAAAAATTTCAAATAGAGGTACATTGTGGTATTAAATAAGATGTTTAAACATGGAATATTAATTGTTTTATCTTCAACAATCATCGCAACAAGTACATTACCAGCATTTGCTCAAGCAGAGGAAACAATAAATGAATTTGAAACCGATAATAAGAATGATGAAATGGTATTAACCCAGGAAGAAATAGGAATGATTATGAATAATGTTCCTAAAAATGCAATTGATCCACAGCAACGGAATATAATTACCTCTATAGCTAAGAAAGTTGCAGTAAATGCATAAAGATATTCAGGTACATGGTTAGAAGGTAAACTTGCAAAAAAAATTGGTAAAACACAAGCTGAAAAAGTTTCTAAAAGTTTCTATAAAATTGCAAGCTATATTGAAAAAGTACAAAAGATTCAAGAAACTGGTATTGCAAGTATATTAATTAATGGTGGTGTACCATCTGATGTAGCAATTGCAACTGCTAAATATATAGTTATACTATTTGGATTATAAAAAGGTACCTTTACTTGGGAGGGATGGAAAATGCATAAATTATTGAAAATATGGATTCGTATCCCTAGATTAG
>NZ_JBHJTJ010000067.1:0-15204 GCF_042267765.1 Gottfriedia sp. NPDC056225
CAAACTCTCCATAAAAGTTAAGTTTAAATCTTGTATTGCTCAAAAAACTAATAATTGACGTTTACTTCATGTTTTGTTTAGTTTTCAAAGTTCACTTTGCCGCTCATAAGCGACTTTAATATAGTAACATTTCGTTGTTCTTTTTGTCAACAACTTTTTTACTATTTTCTTTCGTTGTCGACTTGTTTTTCGTGACAACATAAACAAATATACCATCTCGTCCAATTGAATGCAAGCACTTTTTTTAAAAAATCCATTAAAATAATTCACGTAATTCTCAACCAAATTAATTAGTTAATTGTACAACTAGGTATAAGTACAAGCGCAAACTATTCCACTTCATAGATTAGTACAAGAAAGGGAGGAATTGTTATGCAATGTAATGAAGCCCATCAATTATGTAATAATTTTAGAGGGCAGGTTGTACGCATTTTCGATAAAGAAGGCAATGAGCATGTTGGTCGTATAACTAGAGTAACTGAAGATCGAGTATTTATTGAACCAGTAAATCAACATCGTCAAAGCTCTAATTCATCTAATAGATCATCAAATCGCAATAGAAGTAATATGAACAGAAACCAATCTAATAGAGATTTCTCAGATAGAAATGTTTCAAATAGAAGCTTCCGTAATGAAAACCGTTTTGATAATATGTTTGGTAATCGTTCAGACGATAGATTTGATGATAGATTTGATGATAGATTTGACAGACGATTCGATAGAAGATTTGATAGAAGATTTGATAGAAGATTTGATAGAAGAGATGACAGAAGAGATGACCGAGATTTCGATCGAGATGGATTTAGATGTGGATTCTTCGGTTGTGGGTTCGGTGTTTCAATTGCGCTTGGTTTTGTAGCTGGAGTCGCATTAGCTGCGTTATTCTTCTTTTAATAGACCAGTAAACTTTAATATTCAATTATGTGGGTATGTCTCTTAAGTCAGTTACTGACTTTTGGGACACCCTTTTTAAATGAAATAACTTATAGAAGTCTTTAAGGAATTCCCACTACGTAGCACAAATTATTAACACAAAATAACTTCATCCCCCTAGAGACAGAATAATAGTATTAGAACAATAGAACTAGGAGCTAGATGTCATTATGAAAAGAATCATTATCATTTTATTCATAATTTCCTTATGTACCTACACACTTAGTATGACTAAGTCATTTTTCAACATGAACGCGAGGAAGATTAATAAACATTTTCCTATCTACCCTCATGGTGACCGCTGAATTAGAAGAGTATACTTAAATAAATAAATAAATAAATAAACGATTATACACGAGGGTGAGGAGACTATGTATATAGAAGCAATCATAAATGATTTATCAGGGATGAGTTTATTTCATAAAAGTGATCTTAAGTACACCCGACTAGCTGGTGGAACAACAAGCAGTATCTATCTACTAAGCAATAGTAATAACGATGCCAAATATATCGTTAAATTAAATGATCCTCAAGTATTAGAGTCAGAATCTTTTTTTCTGAATTTCTATTATAAGGTGAATTTATTACCAAATTTACTTTTTGTTGAAAAATCATTTAGCTATTTAGTTTATCCTTTCATTCAAGGAAACACGAACTATGATAGAGATAACAAAAAAAACTTATTAAAATCACTTGTTGAACAGCTGATAAATCATTATGAACCTTATCCTAATGCTCCCGGTTGGGGCTGGGCTGATGATTTAACGGATTCTTGGACAAATTTTCTTATGAGTAGAACTACAGAAGCTAATAAAATTTTAGATTCTCATTTACTTAAAAAAGATCATAATCTTATCCTTTCAATAGTTAACAATACAAATCGAATGATAATTCAAGGGGATCCATTTTTAATCCATGGTGATTGTGGTGTACATAATTTTATTTTTAATAAGGGCGAGTTAAATGGAGTAATTGATCCTACTCCCGTTTTCGGGGATCCGCTTTATGATCTAATCTATGCATTTTGTTCTTCACCAGATAATCTAACAAAAGATACATTTTATTATGCAGCGAGTCATTTAAAATTTTTACAAAACACTGATGCGAGATATCTATTTGAAGAAGTATTAGTCGGATTATATCTTAGGCTAGCTACATGCATAAAGTTTCATCCAGAGGATTTAAACGAATATCTAGTAGCTTGGAATTATTGGAAAGATCTAGTCGAATCTACATAAACTTTAGGTCAGTACTCTAGAAAAAATAATCATATAAAACAGATTAAAAGGTGATGTATAATAGGCAATTCTGCTTTAGTCGTAAAGCCGATATTTTGTAAAATTAATAAAACAGATACTCTTTATAGAGTTATTGATAAAATGGGAATGCGAATTAATTCCTTTTCCATTTTATCTTTTAGGTAACCGATTCCCATCCTCTAATATTTTTACCATTCTTTTTTGAAAAGAAGCATTGTTCAAGATTTTTTTGAATGCCCCTCTTTTACGTTCTATATCCTATTCCTTCCGCTCACTGAATACGTCTTTGTTTTTGAATCAAGTTATCTTCTGTTTCGATAACTTGATTACCAGAAAGACATAAACGCTTCCCCTCATACATATCCATAACTCTCTATATCTATATCTAAATAACAAATTGATTTCGATTTCTCTAAATGAAAGATTTTTTTTAGTCTAGTCAATCCCCCTTCCGTCTCACCCACTCTATAAAACTACAGGAAATATTGTTCCATATTTACCCTTAAATAAACATTATAACGTTATATAGACTTGCTTAATATTCTATGCTATCGTGTATATGTAAAAAAGAAACAACAATTTATTAAGCCTATTCAGTTCAAAAGTTTGAAAACGCTTACCATACAATCTAAATGTAGATACGTATCTTTAATGGTGATCTAACCATTATTTAGTCATTTTAACAGTGGCTCGTTGAAAAGCACTTTTTCCTGATGTCTTAAATCCACTTGCCTTCTCGTAACATGTTTGTACCAAAACCTATTAAAGAGGAGCGAGATAATAAAGGAGGGACGATAATTGATTCAATTGCATCCTCGGTCAATTTTTATACTGGAGGAATTTCTTAAAACAAAGTCGGTCATTAATGGAAATTACCTTTCAAAATTTGCAAATGTATCCTCTCGTACGATTCGAGCCGATATAAAAATGTTAAATTTGCTCATTCGTGAACACGGTGCGGTTATCCAATCCTACAGAGGAAATGGATATCTGTTAGAAATCCTAGATGATCATTCATTTTATTCGTTTATTCAAACACACCATCAAAAAAATATCGGGAACCATTCTGATGTTCCCATCGACCAGAATGGACGTGTTTTATATATCTTAAGAAGATTGCTCGGTTCGCCAGATTATTTAAAGTTAGAAGACTTGGCAGATGAGCTTTACGTTAGCAAATCTACTGTGAATAATTTAATAAAAGATGTAAAGAAGTTATTGGGAAAATATAAATTAATTCTGGAGAAACGACCAAACTACGGAGTAAGCGTAAAAGGTGATGAATTTGATATCCGCTCTTGCATGTCCGAGTATTACTTCAATCGCGATATCCACACTCCACTTATGCAAAATGTACAATATATGCGGAAGCTGTTCAAATCCTTTGAAATAGAAACGGTCAAAGAAATTATGCTACGTTCCCTAAAGGAAAAAGACATGGGACTATCTGACCAGGAGTTTGAAAATTTATTAGTGCACATTATCATTTCCATTGCAAGAATCCGAAGTGGCAGTGTAATAACAGAAATAAATATCGACACGAAATCTATTAAACATTCAAAGGAATATCCAATTTCTTGCAAAATGTTATCTGAACTGGAAAAAGTATTTTCTATTCACTTTCCATATGAAGAAAGTATATATATAACCATCCACTTAATGGGAACAAAAGTGGCGAGCTATCCATCATTCGAGGTAGCTTCAAAAGAGGAAACAGTGCATCATATGATACAAGAAATTCTTCAAGCCGTTTTTGAAGAAATGAATATAGATTTACAGCATGATGAAGAACTGAAGCTTAATATGGCGGAACATTTATATGTAGCATTAAATCGGATCAAATATGGGCTGAATGTGAGAAATCCAATCATTCAAGATATCAAAACACAATATCCCTTAGCCTTCGAAGCCGGCTTAATTGCATCTAAAGTCATTAGCGACAAGATAAACAAAGAAATTGAAGAAGGCGAAACCGGATATTTAGCCATTCATTTAGGTGCGTCCATCGAGAGGCAGAAAAAGAACAGAAAACAAAAGCGTTGTTTAATCGTTTGTGCAACAGGAAAAGGAAGTGCCCAGTTGCTTAAATACAAATTAATTGAGCATTTTGGGGGAACTTTGGATATTGTCGACATCATAAGCTATTATAACTTGAAAGATTCTATATTAGAGGGTCAGATTGATTTTATTATTAGTACTGTGACAATCGATCAGGATATAACTGTGCCTGTTATAAAAGTAAACACAATTCTAGGAAAAGATGATGTTAGTAAAATCAGAAATAAAATATTTCAACAACACAGCGGGGACATCAGTGTCCATGTAAAGAGTGAACTAGTCTTTTTACAACAGCAAATGGATTCAAGAGAGGAAGTCATCCGTTTTTTAAGTGATAAGATTGTTGATTTACAGCTGGGTGACGCTCCCTTCTGTGCTTCCGTCATGGAGCGTGAAGCATGCTCTTCTACAGCCTTCGGTAACCTTGTAGCAATACCTCACCCTATCAAAAATATGGGCCATGAGACGTTTATAGCGTTTTGTACTTTAGCCAAGCCAGTAGATTGGGGTGGAACTCCTGTACAATTGATTTGCTTATTTAGCGTACAGAAAGACAATAAGAGTGATCTGCAATATTTATATGATTTCCTATACAACATTCTCGATAATAAAAGTACTGTCGATAAAATAATCGGCTGCACCAGTCATAAAGAGTTTAATAAATTGATGCATGTTAGATAGGCTTATTTTTATATAAAAATTTTCGGTATCCTATTTCAAAACTTCCGTCTATAACGGAAGTTTTTTAGGTTGTTGAAAAAAGTAGTGTTATGTTTGTTTCTACACGCATTTTATGAGTTACCACTTTTCATATTTTTGCTCTTTTCCTTACTCATAGCCCCCCTCCCAAGTTACCAATTTCTATATTTCTCCATGTTCATTTACTTATAGCTCCGCCCCCCCCTTGAGAAAAAAGCTAAAAACTTCCGTTTCTAACGGAAGTTTTTTATATTTAGCGGAATTGGATTACGAATTACAATACAAATATCAAAGAAAACGCTTTTATAAATATAAGGAGGTAAACATGGAAACTAACTTACCAATCAGTTTTCAAATTATTTTACATGGCGGAAATGCACGCAGTTTATCATTAGAGGCAATCAGATTCGCCAAGAACGGAAAAATTGAAGAAGCGCTGGAAAATCTGAAACAGGCGAAAGAGGAATTAGGGCTTGCCCATCAAATTCAAACTACGCTAATTCAAGATGAAGCCGGTGAAAATAAAACTGAAATCAGCTTACTCTTAATCCATGCGCAAGATCATCTGATGAATGCGATCACGGTAAGGGAGCTCGCTGAAGAAATCATTTCGTTACACGAAAAAATAGATACAAATCAAATTCCCTTATAAGGTCATTGTAAACAACAGTTTTGTTAGCTAAAGAAGAAATTACATTATGTTAAAAGGAGAAATATACAATGAAAATTTTATTATGTTGTGCAGCAGGAATGTCCACTAGTATCATCGTTAAAAAAATGCAGGCTTCAGCAGAAAGCCAAGGAAAACAGTATATGATTAAAGCTGTTGACCAAGGCAAGGCAGAAGAAGACATAAAAGACTGTGATGTCGTGCTTTTAGGCCCACAAATCCGCTTTTCACTACCAAGATTTCAAGAATTAGGCAAGCAATATAATGTACCGGTCGAAGTCATCAATCAAATGCACTACGGAATGTGTAACGGTGAAGCTATTCTACAGCATGCTGAGTCAATGGTTTCTAAAGCATAAGAAAATCGTTTTATGCTGACTTGATATAACGCTGAAAGATGGACAGAACACATTATAGATAATCAGCATCGAAAAACACACCATGAGGTTATATGGTATAAAAAAAACATATCAAATAAAGGAGATTACAAGGAGATGAATAAATTATTCGGCTTTTTGGAGAATAAAATAGCTCCATTCACTTATAAGATCGGATCGCAAAGGCATTTACTAGCAGTACGTAATGGCGTGATGTCCACGCTTCCGTTGACAATTGTTGGATCGTTTTTTGTTCTTTTTCTAAACTTCCCAGTCGATGCGTTCACTCAATGGATCGCACCGCATAAAGCTGCTCTCGATATTCCATTTCGTTTTACGGTAGGCGCAATGTCATTATATGCGGCATTTGGCGTAGGTTCAGCATTGGCCGAGTCATATAAATTGGATCAATTGAATGCTGGTTTTTTATCAATGCTGGCATTTCTAATATCCTGTGTTGTGCCTGTACAGGTAACTCAACCAGTAGAAGGAGTTATCGATGCTGGCCGTTGGTTACCAATTAGTAGTTTAAGTGCTGGATCATTATTCGGAGCAATAGTGACATCTTTAATTACTGTTGAAATTTACCGGTTTTTAATAAAACACAATATTACTGTGAAGATGCCAGACAGTGTTCCCCCAGCAGTTGCAAAATCGTTTTCCGCTCTTATCCCTACTTTTGCAGTTGTAATTGTCTTTTGGGGTATTCGTTACGGATTAAATTTCAATATTAACTCGTTTATTACAACCTTGATTTCTCCGCTTAAAAATATATTAGTAGGTAATAGTTTACTTGGCGGATTACTAACAGTTTTCTTAATCGTATTTTTCTGGTCACTTGGTATTCATGGTCCAGCAATTTTGGATCCGCTCATTCGTCCTATGTGGGATACGGCAATCCTTGAGAATGCAGATAAATTTGCACAGACTGGTAATGCGCACCACCTACCATATTTATTCACGGAACAATTTCTTCAATGGTTTGTATGGATTGGCGGAGCTGGATCAACCTTGGCTCTTGTTGTTCTGTTTATGTTCTCGAAAGTAAAATATTTAAAGGATTTAGGCAGGTTGGCCTTTGTTCCAGGATTATTTAATATCAATGAGCCTATTATCTTTGGTGCTCCGATCGTGATGAACCCTATACTTTGCATACCATTCATTGTTGCACCATTAGTGACAACGACGATTTCTTATTTCGCAGTAGTTTCTGGCTTCATTCCAATGATGATGGCAAAATTGCCATTCACGATGCTTGCGCCAATTGGGGCTGTAATTAGTACAAACTGGACATTCTCAGCAGGTGCCCTTACTATTCTAAACTTCTGTATCGCATTAGTTATTTACTATCCGTTCTTTAAAGTGTTTGAAAAAAAACAACTGAAAGTCGAAGAAGAAGGGAGACAAGCAGCCTAAGATGTTTGAAATGATAAGTGCTCTTTTCGCCTTTATAGCAGCTCATATTTTATTCGACCGCTCAAACTTTGGGAGAAAGATAACTCCTTGGGCATCGATTGGTATTTCTATTTTAGCTATCGGTTTATCCATCATCGTATTTGTACTCATCGGTAGTAAGTTTGTTTCTTTAATAATTATCACAACTGTATTTTGTGGTGTATTCGTTTCAACAAGATACAGAGCCTACGTTACAAATCTGACTGCTGCCAGAAAATTATAGTCCATTAGGAGGAAGAACGGTAATGCCAAGAAAACTAGGGGTTTCTATATACCCGGAACATTCAAAACCCGAAAAAGACAAGGAATATTTAGCACTAGCTTCTAAGTACGGATTCGAACGAGTTTTTACCTGTCTTCTTTCTGTGAATAAACCAAAAGAAGTTATTATGGAAGAATTTATAGATATAATCGCGTATGCAAAATCCCTGGGGATGGAAGTCATTTTGGATGTTGCGCCAGCTGTTTTTGGAAAGCTAGATATCAGCTATGATGACTTAAGCTTCTTTGCTCAACTGGGTGCGGACGGAATCCGACTAGATCTTGGTTTTGACGGTTTAAAAGAATCAAAGATGACATATAACTCATATGGGCTCAAGATTGAACTGAACATGAGTAATGATGTCGACTATCTAGAGAACATATTAACTCACCAAGCCAATAAGAATCTTCTGCTCGGATGTCATAATTTTTATCCGCAAAAGTATACAGGTTTGCCATATGACTTCTTTATAAAATGCAGTGAACGATTTAAAAAGCATGGAATCCGTACAGCAGCATTTGTTACTTCTCATCACGGTAATATTGGTCCTTGGGACATTAATGATGGCTTATGTACATTAGAACAGCATCGTTCATTGCCAATCGATGTACAAGCAAAGCATTTATGGGCGACAAAGTTAATCGATGATATCATAATCGGAAATGCGTATGCGTCCGTTGATGAACTGAAGCTACTTGGATCCCTTAACCGTGATTTAGTGGAACTAAAAGTAAAGCTTCTGCCGGAGACATCTGATACTGAGAAGACGATAGCCTTGAGTGAACTTCACGTAAGACGTGGCGACATTAGTGAATACATGATTCGTTCTGTAGAGGTTAGGAAAAAATATGCCGCAGAAGATTTCCCAGTTCGCAACAGCATTAATCAGCAAAAAGGGAAAATTTTCATTGG
The DNA here is from genome assembly GCF_042267765.1 of Gottfriedia sp. NPDC056225. NCBI lineage: Bacteria > Bacillati > Bacillota > Bacilli > Caryophanales > Bacillaceae > Gottfriedia > Gottfriedia sp. NPDC056225. Next base: position 8,626 of record NZ_JBHJTJ010000067.1, read on the forward strand.
AAACAATAGCTTTGGTAAGTATAAGGGCGAGCTCCAAGTTGTGTTGCAAGACATGCCGCTAGATAGTAGGAAGAACTATATTGGGGATGTTGTGGAAGAAGAGCATTTCCTAATTGATTATATTCAGCCTTGGGGTACCTTTGCTTTAAAGGGTGAGGAATAATTATAAAAGTCCCGTACAGCCTTATGGCATAAAAGATAACAAATAAAAGACTGCACTTTAAGAAGATGATCCAACAAGAACATCTCTTGAAAAGCAGTCTTTTTCATTCCAACATTTTAAGCAGCCTTTTATCTCTATCTTTTTCTACATAAAAAAACCCTATAGCCTAACACATCTTTAAATCGCAATAGCAACTCTTGAAACCTATGAAGTAATTCTACTCCTTCAGGTGGTAACTTTTGAAAAGGGAGTGAATCCGTTGAATTTGTTGAAGTATTCATAACCGTATTTCCTTTTAGGATCTTATAATCTCGAAACCCCGCTTTAATTAAACTCTTTTCCCACTCTCTTACCGTTTTAACTTTTTGAATTCCATATACTTCATTTATTTCACTTTCTTCGTTTGTAGTTAATTGTCTTTCTGACGTCATTTCGATCGCGAGAAAATATCCACCTTTTTTTAATACTCTTACATATTCAGGTAATGATTTATCTACATTCGTGAAACTCGTTACTGATTCAGAAATAATAAAATCAAATGAGTCATCTTTAAAAGGAAGGTTCTCTGCATTTGCTTGATGCAATGCAATTGGGATTCTCATTTTATTAAAACGTTTCCTAGCATTAGCTAGCATCCGGCTGTTTAGATCGATTGAAGTAATAGAGCAATTGTAATTTTCATATAAATAACAGGCTGTTTTACCTGAGCCACATCCTACTTCTAAAACTGAACTCTCCGATGTTATTGGAAGAAATTTTATTATTTTTTTCGTTAAATCAAAACCACCAGGATGTGCGTCTTCTATATTTAATATGGCGATTAAATCTATATAAGAAAATTTCTTCATATTTAAGACCCCAATCATATAGTTTCGTATAGTCTATTCATTGAAGGTCTGATTTGCTTTGTAATCTTCGTAATTTTAACCATTTCTAATAAAAATTCGGATTTTCGGCTAATCGAATATTCTTATTTATCTATGCTCGAACATTACTCCCTGTTATTTCTTATTCCTTTTTGAATTTTACGGAGAGCTTTTTTCGAACCTCGTTCAATATCGCGTTCCAATTTCCTCGTCGCGTATTCAACGAATAAAGAATCTAAATCATATCCATCCGGATAAAGTTCAGCTGCTTTTAATTCTAAAGTAATTCGTTTTTCATTTACCTCGATTAATTCTCCATTATAAAATACAACAAGATTGAAGTATTGATCGATTTCTTTATAGACAATTCCAACGTGATCTAAGTCTAATAATTTTACTCGATCACCTTTTTGATAGTTAACCCTTTCTTCAGCTTTCACTTTAACAACCTTTGGCTTCCTTATTGCACTTTCATTCACTTTTTCCAATCGGTACTCTTTATTTTCCATATATTCTTTTGCTCTTTGAAGAATATTTTCGTGAATATTCATTTTCTTAGAAATCCAAAGCGCATTACTTTCTCCTGATTTCCCGATTATTAACTTATACATTGGCTCTAGTGTTTCACTATTAAATCGCATTGCTGCGTTCATAAAGTCACTATGCATTTCTGAGAACCGCTTGATTTCCCCATAATGAGTAGTTGCAACTGTAATACATCCCAGAAGGTAAAATTCTTCTAAAATGGATATTGCTAGTGCTGCTCCTTCATTCGGTTCAGTACCACTTCCTATTTCATCAAATAGTAAAAGTGTATTATTATTGGAAACCCTCATAATATCTGAAAGGTTTTTCATATGTGATGAAAATGTGCTTAGAGCATTTTCGATACTTTGATTATCACCAATATCAACAAAGATTTTTTCAAAGACTGCAATTTCAGTCTCCTTGTCTCCAATAATATGAAAACCTGACATTGTAGCTAAAGTTAGTAATCCAATTGTTTTTAAAACGATTGTTTTCCCACCTGCATTCGGTCCAGTAATGATTAAACTACGATAACTTTCCCCTATCTCGAAATTAAGTGGAACTACCTCACCTGTTAATAGTGGATGTTTACATTGAACCAACTTGATATATCCAAAGTCATTTAATTTTGGCTCAACTCCACCAATTTGTTTACTAAACTTTGCTTTTGCAAATACCATATCATATTGACTAATTAACTCCATGTTAATGTTTATTTCATAAATGTTCTCTAAAATCATACCTGAAAGGGTGGCTAATATTTGGTATTCTTCCATTGCCTCTTCAGCTTTTAAGCTTGCAAGCTCACTGTTTAATTTCGTAACAGTATTTGGTTCAATAAAAACAGTCGACCCTTTAGATGAAACTTCAATGATTGCTCCAGGAACTTGCTTCTTAAAGGAAGCTTTAATCGGAATTGTATATCGATCATCCTTCTTACTAATAAAGAAGTCTTGAATATATGTTTTATTAGCACTATTATTCAAAAATTTATTTAAGCGGTCTTTAATTTTTCCTTCTACAGCTTCAATATTATTTCTTATTCTTTTCAGTTCTTTACTAGCCGCAGAATCCACACTGTTTCCTTTAATTGAAAAGTTAATTTCATCTTCAACCTTTACAAATTCACTCATTGAATTTGCGTAAGATGCAAGAATTGGTGCAAAAAACACTTTTTCTTGCATAAACTTTTTAATTCTTCTACACCCTCTTAAAAAATCTGAAATACTGATTAAATCACTCGGATCTAATATCAAGCCCTTTTCAAGCTTTTGAATAATACTTTCAATATTAGAAACTCCTAAAAACGGTACATGGCCTTCTGCATCTAAAATTGCCCGAGCCTCTGTTGTTTCATTTAATCTATTTTTAACTACTTTCATAATAGAGCTAGGTTCTAACTGATCGATCAATTTTTTACCTAAGCCACTCACACAATAAGTTTTTACTATTTCCTTTAACTCGTTATATTGTAATTTTTCAAATGTACTATTGTTCAATTTAAATTCTCCTCTTTAATATGATTTAAGTGATCATAAATGGAGATACCTACACGTTAGATTTCAATGAGGGATATAATATATTTTTTTTTTACCCGAAAAAATATAAAAAAGCTGCAGAGAGAATACCGCAGCTTTAATCACATTACAAGGCAATCATAATTGAAATATAGTTAAATAAGCTATAAAAGTATAGCCTTACTAATTTCATTACACGCATTATAAAGTATAGTAGGTATCTTCATAGGTTTTGAAATAAATACATGACAAAATTAAGGGTATGAATTCTTTAAATTCCCCTTTTTTCCATCCGATTTATTTCATTTAATTTTTTCCTATTTAGAACCTACTGCACTCACAAAATGCACCTCATTTATTATTATGTTCATTGAAATCTAACTTATTGAAATCATCATACTATGTGGAAAATGAAAAGTAAAGATGATCTACTATGTATTTATTATATGCTTTAACTAAAAAATTTCTATTATTTTTAATTATATTCTTTTCCGCCTAGCATTCCATAAGATACTCCAGCGAAACAAAGGTTATTTACTTGTTACTAATAACTTTCGTGTCTTAGCATCATATATTTTATAACTAATTTCAAACTTATGGTCTTTTGTTACTGTCACCCCACAAAAATAGGGAAATGATTTTCCATAAGCATCAAGCGTAGGAACATCTCTAAAAGTAAACACTTCTTTTGTATCAAGCATTTCTATGTCAACTTCAGAATGACTACCTGACGAATCAACCTTGACAACGCAATTCCCACTTACGACAACATATTCCTTAAATATCATATATTTTAGACTTGGGAGAGTTGCGTATAAAAATATACCACCAATTAATAAGAATCCAAAGCACCCACCTACTACTAATGCAGAAAAACTGTTAGCGACATACATCATAATAAAATTATAAATTGCGGCAATTACAAGCAAAACTCCACATAAAAGAAATACATAATAAATTAGCATTTTACACTTCCTATAATTTTTCTAAATGAAGTAATATGGCTTTATTTCTATTAATCTATTTAATATTCCTCCTGAATTTACCCAATAATTATTATGTTGCTATATTACTGTACTACTTTAGTTGAATAATTGCTCATAAAGGTACCACAATAAAAAAGCCGATACTCCTAATAACAACGCTCCAATGAAACATGTAATGATTTTAAATAAAACTATATAATATTGTTTTGGTAACCACTTTTCTGAAATCAATAATAATACTGCTACAAAGAATTCAAAAAATGGATCTGTATCCCATCCTGAAAATTCACCTTGTTCAAATTTTTTTATACCATCTAATAATGTTTCCCCAGCAGCTAATAAGAGCCCTATTGAAAAATAGTATAAAATTCATTTAGAATCCCCTTAAAAAATAAGCTAATTAAGCATCTCGGTACGCGTTCTTCAACTAAACATTTTTTATTAGATAAATAGATGTTATTTTTATAAGTGGCTATAGCTTAGAAAATAGGAAAAACTCCACTCTTATTTGTTTTTAAGCCATTGTATGTTTTAGTAAAATAGTAATAGTGGTTAAATATTAATAAGCAAAGTACCATCAGAATGAGCTGTTACTAATGGGTGATCTGGATCGCTTTCTAACGTAAGAATACTTTCCTTTCCAAGCGTATTAGCTATTTTTTTCATAAAATCGAAAACTATATTTAAATCAGACTCACTTTTAACTTCTTTTGGATCAATATCAAATTCAATTTCAGTATAGTAAAAGAAATAACAATTTATCAAAATGTCTTTAATATTAATTGTCATCATAATACTGTGGTTCTCTTTTTGTTTAAATAATTTATAAACATTTGTGTCTTCTTCATCATATTTCTGTCCATCTTTATATAATATAATCTTCCAGTTAGTATTATGGATATATTCATATAATTTTTGCCAATCATCTAAATCTACGTTAAACGCATAAAAATCTCTTAGACTTCCATCTACGAAAAACAAATTATTTATAACATCATTGTTGATATTTTTATCCATATGTCTGTTCTCCATAACAAGTTTAAAATCCTATTCACGATAAAGCAATCGGTTAGTTGAATTAGAAGAACTATACAATTTATTCGAATCCACCTAAAGTTATTTATTGTAATCGCTAAATCTATTTAAATTTCCCTTACATACTTGTGATTGATAATAATTCATCATCACCAATAAGGTAATCTTCATTTGATCCTTCGTGAAAAACAAAAAAGCACGTTTCTCCATTTGCACCTTCAAATGCTATATTCATCATTTTAACTTTTGAAAATGGATTATTTGAATTCCCTAATTCATAACCAGATTTAAATTCAAAGATATACTGCATATCTTCTTTAAGAATATATTATTTATTTTCAATTACTAATTTTATAGACATTTTACTCACTCTTATCCCTACCTATCTATAACAAAGTGGACTTGTTATCTAAATAACAATTAAAACGTCTACTTTTTAAACTTATTTGCTATATCACATTAAATTTATTTATCCGACTAATGTTCCATTTACTATTAAAAAACTGCAATTTAAACAGTATTTGTTTTTTTACTAAAGCAACTTTGTAGTTTAATAACTCGGAGTATAAATGTGATCGGTATCGGTATCAATAACAAAATCAACCTCATCGTCATAATCAAATGTTAATTTATCAAAACGGTGTAGTCTACACAATACATCTGATAACTCTTTAATATCATAAACCATACTTTTTGCTTGTAGATACTTTTGCTTTAATTCTTTTTTTGAACACTTTCTACCCGTAAGGAATACTCTTTGATAAAACCCATCTATTTCCACTATCACAATTATCACGACTGGTTGCTAACCAATCCGTATAGCTTAAATTTTATTAGTAATACTTTTAATTAGCATATATAAAAATATACTAGCTCAAGGCGTTAGCATAACAAATACTATTTTTCAAACTTCTTCATGCTAGCCTTCCAACTCATATTTCCAATCCATAATCCCATTAAACTCCAAGTGACCAAGGACATTAAATATAATGTAACCATATCTCTATTAAAAGTTTTTATTTTTTTAAGCACAAAAATTTGGATTGTTGGAAATAGTAGTGCAGCAACTAAATAAACGAATAATATATTTAATATAAACCTTTTTTTGCCTTTAGATTTTATTTTATTCCAACTTTCTTTTCCTTTATCAAATTTGCTTAATTGACTACCCATGATATAATCCTCCAATTTGAGTATTATTACAATCTTAATAAATTATATCTATTAAATCGTTATGTGTATCTTGGGGGAATCTAGCCATTTTTCGCATGAAATTTCAGAGGATCCCTTTGGAAATAAGTTCATACTAAATACATAAAGAAGTTCACAATCTAATTAAACACGGAATTAAATACAAAAAAACATCAACCAAATAGCTGATGTTTTCGATTAACCAGGCGACGTTCTACTCTCACAGGGGGAAACCCCCAACTACCATCGACGCAAAAGAGCTTAACTGCCGTGTTCGGTATGGGAACGGGTGT
>NZ_JBHJTJ010000068.1:0-1183 GCF_042267765.1 Gottfriedia sp. NPDC056225
ATTTTAACGTTAGTTATATTAGAATCCCTGGAAGTCTATTAGTAATTTCCTTTTTTTTGAGTTGGGCTTATATGTTCTAATTGGTGGTATTAAATATAACAGAGAGATGCATAAAAGTCTTTCTAATATAGAGCATTCTTTTGATATTTTGGAACAAACTAGAATTGATGAGCCTATTATAATTATACCAATTCAGTGGCTCTTATATAAATACCCATGGATTTTTGTTCGTTGAGCTATTATCTTAATAGGTATGTTATTGATGATTTTAAGCTTTGTTTTTAAATAATCTCTGGTTTACGTTTAGATTAACTTGAAATTTAATTTAGGATTGCACATTCTTTTAAGGTTCATGCAGGGATTAGAACAGGTAATACTAGGAAGTTTATTTTCAAAATTGAGAGAGGTAGTTTTTGGAAATAACTTAAGATTAAGTTAAGGATTTGAAGGGCTTTTTTGACATACCTTTAAAATTGTAAGCAATGATGAATCGAGTCAAGGCATTGTACCTTATTGCTTATCTTTGTAAAATTATCTGTCGACGAAGTAGGTATCCTGTTTTGGGAGTTAATGTAAAATCTAAAATTTTTAAAGGATTGCTACTTGGGAACTTGAAAATAATCAAATCTTATCGAATCCTGATGGAGAAGAATTTTATTTCATTTCAGTTACAGGCTTCAAGGTAATGCGATCTAACCTAACTAATACCTTCAAATAAGTTTTCATAACTACAAGAAAATTCATAGTAATGAAGGAGTAATTAAATGAAAAAGAGTGAAATATATGTCCCATTTTTTTGTACTTATTATGGTATTAGATTTAGGAATTAAATCTTTAGAACACCTTTCAATCAATAAAAGTAGTTTATTGATTGAAACTTTAGATGAGGATTCAAAAGAACCTGGAACTAGATAAGACAATTTTCCTCTCTAGTATAAAAGAAATTTAAAAGAAAAAGCTCGCTTACATCAGGCGAGCTTTTGGGCTTTTATATACTTTGTTAACATTTCCTAATTCTTCAATATGTATTGTTATTTAGAGTGGTTCCTGTCTTTTCACAGTCTTCAAGTAAAGCAATAGTATATTTAGTTTTAGAGAATAATTATCAAAAGCTTTTCGAAATTGAATGAAAAAGAAAGATCGTTGGGAGACGGAAGGCTGGGCAAGTTACTGGCACATCCGC
>NZ_JBHJTJ010000068.1:1282-14872 GCF_042267765.1 Gottfriedia sp. NPDC056225
CATCATGCGCGAACTGAACCTAGACTCAAACGAAGCAATTGAATACGCAAAACTAAACGCGGGTGTTGTTCAACCATCTAAAACAAGCATTAATCCTTATTATTTAGGACTAAGAATGTTTGAAGACATCGAAGAGCGATACAATCACCCAACAAAAGAAATGCGTGAGTTAGGTGTTAAACCTGGAAGCGGTCGAGAAAAAATGTTTGAAGTACGTGAGTTAGAGTCCGATAGTTCATTTATACGAAACTACTTAACTAAAGATCTTGTCATGCGTGAAGATATGTATTTATTCCAGAGACAAGGTAAGGAATATAAAGTCACTGATAAGGCATGGGAAAATGTTAGAGACCAACTTGTAGTTAGCAGGGTAAATGGAGGATTTCCATATATCGTTGTACAAGAAGGAGATTATTTAAAAAATGGTGAGCTTTATTTGAAGCATTCCTATGAAAATATGGAATTAGATGTGAAGTATGTGGAGAAGGTAGTGCCTTATATTCATCAGTTGTGGGGTAGAGGGGTTCATTTAGAGACGAATATAGAAGGTAAGTCTGTGTTGTTTAGTTATGATGGGAAGAATATTCATCGGAAGTATATATAATACCACCTCTTAGAGGTGGTATTTTTTTTCATCAAATACAAAGCCGAAGTCATGCTGGTTCTGTATGTAGTGCCTCAATAAACCGTTCAGCACTTTTAGAAAGTTGGCGATCCTTTAGCAAGATAACTGCAGAATCCGATTGGATGGGAAAAAAAGAAAAGGTTGCGGAAGCAACCTTTTCTATATGATTGATTAATTAAAGGAAAGAACATTAACTTAGATATTCCAACCTTTTTCAAAAGCATAAAAATCTAATATTTTTTTGTATTTTTCACCATATCTCTCCAGAAGTTCAGTTTGAAAATCTTTTTCAATATGTTGCATGATTAGATCATGGTAAAAAGCAGTTTTTAACATTCCAACTACTGATGGATGGTCAGTTTCTAAGGCAGTGAGTTTTGTTGAATTTCCAAAACCACCGATTAAAGCTTTTTTTGAATCGCATAAAATAGAAAAATTTCTTAAACTAGAAATGCTCCAATCTTCACTTCGAATATGGACAAAAATGTTCTTAAGTGATGTTTGACATTCTCCAATTGTAATAAGTATCACGTTGACACCTCTATTTTCAGCATCAAGTAAGTCATCTTCAACCCAATGTAAATCTTCTGACCATATGTCTATTACAATGAAATCTTTTGCGTTGGCAATTATTCGACGAATAGTTGTACTAAGTTGCTTATCTCCTTGCCAATTATAAAAAGAAGGAGCAATTATAGTTGGAGACTTTAATTGATTTACTAATACTTTTGTTACTTGTTCAAATTCTGTTTGTAAATGTTTTGTTAATTGTTCTATGGGAACAGCATCGTATCTAGCTGGATCTCCTTCTATGCATCGACAAGCACCCTTGTCCGTTAATGATCTCAAAGCAGAATAAACATTAGTACGTGAAACTGATACTCTTTTAGCTACTTCATAACCTGATATTCCAGGCTCTTCATGTAATGCCAAATAGCAACGTGCTTCAAGGTCAGATAATCCTATTTTTTTTAAAAGTTCAACCATATGTACCTCCTTTTACAATTATTATATTTATTTGTTGTTAATTGTAGATGAGTATATATAAATACTACTAGATTGAACAAAATAATCAAGCTATACAGCAATTCATAATTTTTAAGTTTTCAATCATTGTGTGAATGCTACATGAATGAGTAGATGTGTCTGGTATATAGTAGTACCGAAAAATACTTCTATTTTTAAAATTAATATTGATAATATTCTGAAAAATAACTATAATACATTTAATAAGAGTAGTATTATATAATACTACTTATTTTTAAAGCTGTTTTTAATTTGTATTACAAATGGAAAAAGGAGGAGAGATGTGAGTGTAATAATTTAAGTTAATCCTTAGGTACCCAGAAAAATGGAGGCGTTTACATGAGAGTTGATAGTGAAATTGGAAACACAAAAAAGATACGGTTGAATTATGGTGATGATCAGTGGCAATACGGAGAATTACGTATTCCTGAAGGTACAGGACCACATCCTGTAGCTGTCGTTATTCATGGAGGATTTTGGAAATCGATGTTTGCGGTAGATTTAATGGATGCCGTTGCAGAAGATCTTACTAAACGTGGAATAGCAACTTGGAATATTGAATATAGAAGGGTAGGTAACATTGGAGGTGCTTATCCTGGTACTTTAAATGATGTTGCCAATGCAACAGACTTTATAGAAACAATAGGCGAACAATATGATTTGGATTTAACAAAAGTGGTTGCAATGGGCCATTCAGCCGGAGGCCAGCTTGCTTTCTGGTTAGCGGGCCGTTATCGTCTACAAGAAGATAGTATATTAAAAACATCCAGTGCCCCCCTATTACTTAAAGGAGTAGTCAGTTTAGGTGGCATAATTGACTTAGAACTTATGAATAACCTGATTAATTACAAACAAAGAATAGTAAAAAATATGAAAATTGATAACCCAGTAACTGACTATGTAGGGGGTACACCATTTGAAGTACCTGAAAGATATGCTGAGGTTTCACCAGTTCAATTGCTTCCGTTAAAAGTTCCCCAAGTATTGATTCATGGTGATTTAGATGTAAATGTTCCAGTAAAATTAAGTGTCCTATATAAAGAACTTGCCGAAAAAGCAGGTGACCAAGTTAAGATGATTACGTTACCTAATGTCGAACATTTTGAAATTATTGATCCAAATTCTAAGGTATGGGACAACATTGTTAATGAGGTTATGAATTTATTGAAGGATTAAAAAATAAGAAAAGCCAATAAAGGAAGGGGAGTAAAAATAGATGTCAAATGCAGTAAGGAAATTATGGGGATATAAATACGTTATACTGTTTATCGTTTGGCTACTATATATAATCAATTACTTTGATCGTGTAGCTGTGTTAACTTTCTTACCATTCATACAAAAAGATATGAATTTAACGCCAGTCCAAGTTGGGCAAATCGCTTCTGCGTTCTTTTTCGCGTATGCAGTCGGTCAGGTTACTTCGGGATTTTTAGCGGATAAATTCGGACCCAAAAAGGTCATGAATGTTGCCATAATTGTTTTTACTTTAGTAAGTGTAGTTACTGGATTTGTCAAAAATTTTACCCAGTTTATTGCTTTGCGAATAGGTTTAGGGCTTGGAGAAGCACATCATTTTCCACCTTCGGCTAAAGCAATTAGTAATTGGTTCCCATATTCAGAACGTGGTAAAGCCCTTTCAATTTTTAATACTTCAAATTACGTTGGATTAGCACTAGTACCTATCATCTTAACTAATCTCTCTGCTTCTTTATTTGACGGTCAGTGGAGACCTGTATTCTTCACATTAGCTATTCCTGGTGTAATTGGTATTTTACTACTTTGGTTGTTCTTTAAAGATACACCAGAAGAAATGTATAAAAAAGGCAGAATAAGTAAAAGTGAATTAGACTTTATAAATCTGAATAAAGAGGCAACTCTACAAGTAACTACGAAGGAAAAAGTTAACCACAAAATTTACTTGAAAGATCGTACCTTCTATGTGATTTGCTTGATGATGTTTTGTCAGATCGGTATTCTTTGGGGGTTCACAACTTGGCTTAGCACTTTCTTAGTTCAACAACACAACTTTAATATTAAGGAAATGGGATTTGTCTCAGCATTACCTCCAATAATTAGTATCATCAGTATTTTAATGGGTGGTTGGTTGATGGATAAATTTAACAAAATGAAGCCGATTGCTCTAATCGCTTATATTGGATGTATTCCTGTACTTTGGATGCTCGGATCTGTTAGTAAGGGAAATACACCTATGCTATTAACTTTACTATTGGCTTCAGGATTTTTTGTAGCATTTAACTCTGGTTCTCTTACAGCTGCACTTCAAAAAAGATACCCTAGTGAAGTTGTCGGTAGTGTAACGGGAATGGTTAATGGTTGTGGTCAGTTGGGGGCATTTGTAACCCCGTTAGTAGCCGGTTATTTAATAACAGTTCGTACAGGTGGAAGTTTTGATTTCACTAAAGTATTTATATTTTTCTCAGTTCTTGCAGCTATAGCAGCAGTAAGTGCTCTTTTCCTAAAAGAAAAACCAGTCCAAACCAATGAAATAGTTAAAAACGCTGTAAATAATCAGATTGTATGAAATAAATTTTAGGTTAAAGCCTCATACCAAAAAAATAAACGGCTAAAGTAGAGGTGCAAAATTCCATTATGCAATTAATTAATGATGGAATCGAAAAAATGAATGGATACGGCATCTATCAAGTAACAATTCCACTACCTTTCTGGAATGATAATGTTCATTGTTACTTAGCTCGTAGAGAAGGAATGTGGACAATCATCGATACGGCAATGAATCGTAATGAAACACGTCTTGCCTGGAAAGTTGCGTTTAATAAATACGGTGTTGAACCACATCGTGATGTTGAGCGTATCTTGATAACACATCATCACCCTGATCATTTTGAATACGTAAAAGAATTACAACAGCAAACTGGAGCGGATGTTTTTCTAAGTGAGAAAGAACAAGCCGTCGCCCGGAATGTTCTAGAAGCGGAAGCATTTTCAACATTTTACTTATCAGCAGGCATGCCGCATGATCTAATAAAGCAATTACACCCTGTGAACACATCAACTAACAGATTTCCGAACAACGTGTGTACCATAGAAACAAATAGGTTTTATCCTATTGGTGAGCTTCTATTTAAAGCTATACAAATGCCTGGTCATTCGGATGGGCACATCTGTTTTTATAATAGTGAAGAACAGATTCTTCTGTCAGGAGATCATTTGACTAGAGAAACTATTCCTTATATTTCATATCATGGCTACGGAAATAAAAATCCATTAAGTATGTATCTTGAGACATTAAAAACGATGCAATTAATGGAAATTTCATTAGTTTTACCAGGACATGGTCCCATTTTTATGGATGCACAAGAGAGAATTAACGAATTACTACATCATTATGAAGAACGAATTGGTTTCGTACTCGAGCAGATTACAGGAGAGATGAGTGCTTATCAAGTATCAAATACTTTAATTCCAATAGGTTCAAGCGTACTAGAAAAGTGGATTGCACTAGGAGAGACTAATGCCTATTTAAGTTATTTAGTTGCAAAAGGTGAAATACGTGAGTATAAAGATGGGCTTCAAAATAAATACGTAAGAATGTAAATTATATATGGTTACACTATATTTCTCTTAAATTAAGAAGAACATTTAAGATCTTTGAGAGAAACAAGGCTGGGCAAGTTATTGGCACATCCGCATCATGCGCGAACTGAACCTAGACTCAAACGAAGCAATTGAATACGCAAAACTAAACGCGGGTGTTGTTCAACCATCTAAAACAAGCATTAATCCATATTATTTAGGACTAAGAATGTTTGAAGACATTGAAGAGCGGTACAATCACCCAACAAAAGAAATGCGTGAGTTAGGTGTTAAACCTGGAAGCGGTCGAGAAAAAATGTTTGAAGTACGTGAGTTAGAATCTGATAGCTCATTTATACGAAACTACTTAACTAAAGATCTTGTCATGCGTGAAGATATGTATTTATTCCAGTGACAAGGTAAGGAGTATAAAGTCACTGATAAAGCATGGGAAAATGTTTGGGATCAGTTAGTTGTTAGCAGGGTAAATGGTGGATTTCCATACATCGTTGTACAAGAAGGAGATTATTTAAAAAATGGTGAACTTTATTTGAAGCACTCTTATGAACATATGGAACTTGATGTGAAGTATGTTGAGAAGGTTATGCCTTATATTCATCAGTTGTGGGGTAGAGGTGTTCATTTGGAGACGCATATAGAAGGTAAGTCTGTTTTGTTTAGTTATGATGGGAAGAATATTCATCGGAAGTATATTTAAGACCACCTTTTTAAGGTGGTTTCAGACTGTAGACAAACTCAATGAAATTCGAGTTTGTCTACAGTCTTTTTTGTTTTAAAATATATTTATAAATTAGTGGAAGACATGTATTCTCCTGTGGATCGCCCGTGCATTGATCCTGTTATTTTAATTAAGTTAACCTTTATTCAAAATAAATTTGGCATCCGCTCCATGCGTAAAACGATTGAAGAAGTGGAAACAAACATGGCTTATCGTGATTATTAGGTTATGGATTTTACGATGCCTTACTCTTTTTAAACCAATGTACAGAGAGCAAAAATACCCGACAATTTGAGTCTCGTATTTTAAAAATAGAAGTCTCTTATCTATTTAACTAGAAGATATAAGTTCTAGAAAAGTGTAGATTCAGGACAAGGTTAATAAAATAATTATATAAAATTTGTTATACTACTAACACATATAGGGTGGGCTAATTACGAATGTTGAAATAGAGATAAAATCAATAGTTGAACATATAGATGATTTACCAAAACGCGATCACTTCATGGTATTGGAATATAATGAATGGGGAATTGCATTAGATCACCTTTGTTATATGCTTGATGGGGAGGATAATCAAGTTACAGAACCTATTTTAAACAGATTAAAGTCTTATCTATTCAAATGGGTATTTGGAAAAAGATTAAAAATCAAATTATAGATTTAGTAATATAACACTGCTCAACTAACGCAATGCGATAGTTGAATAAAACTTGGGTCTGAATGATTTACTCTTTTTTTATTATTGGGTAGTTAGTTCAATATCAAGGACAGTGAACTGTAACATAAGTAAATGAGTTCCGCTCGCCCTTGACAGAACGACCAAAGTGAAGAAAAAATAAAGTAGCATGAATCAATTAAAAAAGAGCATAAATTAAGGAGGATAGAAAAGTGATTTCGAAACGACAAAAAGACATCGTGTTGTCTTTAATGAAAGTAAAAGAACCTGTTACAGCTGAATGGATGGCAAAAGAACTTGGTTTTAGTGATAGAACCATTCGCAACGAGATTAAAGAACTTCAATCACAATGCTCGTCGTTAGGAATAATCATTGAGTCGGTTCGAGGAAAAGGATATATATTAGATATAAAAGATTATGAAGTGTTTGAAAAGGAGTTTAATTCTAATGAGAATGAAGCGATAGATGAAAATAAATCGGATTTTTCCGTACAGGAAAATCGGGTTATGTATATATTAAAACGCTTTTTATTAGAAAAGGGACCAATCAAAATAGAAAACCTTGAGGGGGAGCTATTTGTTTCGAAGCCTAAGGTTCAAAATGACTTGAAAATTGTCCGTGAAATATTGGAAAGATATCAATTGAAGTTAGTTACCAGACCACATTATGGTACGCAGGTTGAAGGCGATGAATATATGAAGCGGCTATGTTTATCAAGTTTTATGTTAAGCCGAAATAGCAACTTAATCATTGAAAGTAATTCTTTTCATGTTTTGGATGAAAACCTGTTTGAAAAGATAAAAGAAATCATCGTAAAAAAAGTGAATGAATACAAAATTGAAATATCTGACATTGCACTCGAAAATTTGGCAACCCATATTACAATTGGATGTAAGAGAATTGAAGAAGGTTTTGTCATTGAAAGCCTCGAACACGATTTAACAGGAAAATATCCCTTAGAAAAAATTGTTGCCAATGAAATTGTCAAAGAAGTTGAGGAGTTTACAGGCTTTAAATTCCCGCAATCTGAAATTAATTATATTATTGTCCATTTGTTGGGGACAAAATTAATTCACAAGAATACGTTGAAAGAATTTAGTCATTTTGATGAGTTAGATAACATAATTCATTGCATGCTGGAAAGATTGAAAAATGAATTAAATTGGGATTTTCATGATGATGAAGAATTCATTCAATCGATGACTCTACATATACGGCCAGCAATGAACCGGTTGCGTTATAACTTAAACATTCGTAATCCATTATTAAACGAAATTAAAAGGAAATATCCTAGCGCCTTTGAAGGTGCTGCCATTGCCAGCAGATGCATTGAGGAATATTTGGAGATTGAGGTAGGAGAAAACGAGATTGCTTATATTGCATTGCACATAGGTGTGGCATTAGAAAAAATGAAGACAAGGCAGAAAAGGCCAAAACGGGTGATTGTGGTGTGTGCTTCTGGCGTTGGAAGTGCAAGACTATTGTATTATCGTTTGCAAAATGTGTTTAAAGATGAAATCGATATTGTAGCTTCAACCAATTATTATCAATTAAAAGAATACGACCTTTCCTCTATTGATTTTATTATTAGTACGATTCCAATAAAAGAAGTTATAGTTGTTCCAGTACAAGTGGTCAACACATTTTTAGGAGAAGAAGATATTGAAAATATCCGAGAAGGCTTATTACATGTTAAAAAGAATGGGGAAAAAAGTTATTTAGATGAATCAAGAGTTTTTATTCATAAAGACTTTGGGGATAAAGAAAGCGCTATCCGTTTTTTATGTGAAGAATTATATAAACAAAAGCTCGTCTCCAAAGATTACATAAATTCTGTGTTGGAAAGGGAGTCGCTTGCTCCAACCAGCTTTGGGAATCTGGTGGCCATCCCTCATGCACTTACACCGGAAACAGAGGACACATTTTGGACTATATGCACGTTAAGGAAGCCCATCGAATGGACTGATAAACAAATGGTTCAATTTATCTGCTTGTTAAATGTAAAAAAAGAACCTAATGAGGATGATCTGGAAGGTATGTATAAAAGGCTCTTGGCTCTAATTGAAAACAGTGCAACAGTTAAAAAAATACTAAAAGGTAAGTCTGCTGAAGAAATTATAAGGATTTTAAATGATACGAAATTGATATGAAACATTAATAGGAAATACGTCTTTTTACAACAGAATAGGGAAAAAATGAGGGTATTCCAAAATAGGAGTACCCTTTTTATTTTATCGGCATGTTATTGGAGGATAATTTAATTTGTTAAACTTTATTTTAAGTATTTAAACATTTTTCCGTTACGTAACGGAAAAATCATTTCTGTAAAATTAAACGCTTTCAAAATAAACTATAAAAGTAGGTGATTAAAGTACTTTTGAAGCATTTGCCAAATTAGACTGTTTAGATTAATTGGCTAATTGGTTTTAAAAAAATATTATTGTGGATAAATAGGAGGAATAAAAAGATGAATATTTTATTATGTTGTGCAGCAGGAATGAGTACAAGTTTGCTAGTGACCAAGATGGAAAAAGCAGCAGAAGAAAAGAGTTTAGAAGGAAAAATTTGGGCTGTTCCAGCTAATCAAGTCAATCAGCACATTGACAATGCTGATGTTCTACTTTTAGGACCACAAGTAAGATACTTGCTTCCAAAATTGAAAGTGTTAGGTGAAGAAAAAGGCATTCCAGTGGAGGCAATTAATCAAGTTCACTACGGAATGTGTAATGGAGAAGAAGTTCTAAAAACAGCTATAGATTTAGTAAATAATAAATAATAAAAAAAGGGGAAAAAGTAGATGAGTAAATTCAACACCATATTAGAAGAGAAAGTCATGCCTATTGCAGCAAAGATTGGTGCGCAAAGGCACCTAACGGCTCTTCGAGATGGTCTAATTGCGACGATGCCATTCATTGTCATTGGTTCATTATTCTTGATCTTGGCTAACTTGCCAATTCCAGGTTATGCTGATTGGATGTCTTCAATTTTTGGTCCAAACTGGGCGGTTAAATTAAGTTATCCAGTAGATGCAACATTCAATATCATGTCACTAATCGCAGCATTTGCGGTGGCATACAGATTAGCAGAAAGCTATAAGCTTGACTCGATGAGTGCGGGTACTATTTCAGTTGCTGCTTTCCTATTAACAACACCATTTAATTTCTTATTTACTCCAGCTGGAGCTGAAAAAGGAGTTATGGTAACTGGTGCAATTTCAAAAGGTTTCTTAAGTAGTAAAGGTTTGTTTGTTGCGTTACTTTTTGCAATTTTATCAACAGAAATTTATCGTTGGCTTGTTAAAAGAGATATTGTTATTAAAATGCCAGCAGGTGTACCCCCAAGTGTTGGTAAATCATTTGCAGCTTTAATACCAGGATTTATTGTTCTTCTTGTGGTTTGGGTAATACGCTTACTTGTTGAGTTGACTCCTTATGAAAGTATCAACGGTTTAGTTACGACCCTTTTAGGTGACCCGCTTAAATTGGTAGGACTTACTCTAGGAGGATCCATTGTTGCTGAATTATTCGTAACTTTACTATGGGCTACTGGATTACATGGTACAAACATCGTTAAAAGTGTAATGGAACCAATTTGGTTTGGTGCTATGGGTGACAATATGACAGCATACCAAGCTGGTCAACCTCTACCACACATTGTTACACAACAATTCTGGGATAACTTCGTTCACATCGGTGGAACGGGTGTAACATTTGGTTTAGTTCTTTCAATGGTATTGTTTGCTAAATCACAACAAATGAAAAGTCTTGGTCGTTTGGCACTTGCTCCTGGTATCTTTAACATAAACGAGCCATTAATCTTTGGTTTGCCAATTGTGTTAAACCCAGTCATGATTATTCCATTCGTCGTTACTTCAATCGTTACGGTGGTTGTAACTTTTCTTGGTATGGATTTGGGATTGGTAGCAAAACCAACTGGTATTGCAGTCCCTTGGACAATGCCGCCAATTATTTCAGGATATCTTGCTTCTGGCGGACATATTTCAGGCGCAGTCATGAATTTAGTTAACATTGTTATTTCATTCGTAATTTATACTCCATTCTTCAGAATATATGATAAAGCGAAGAAGAGAGAAGAAGATGTGATGAATGCAAGTGAAAGAAAAAATATAATCGCGTAGTAAAGTGAGGTGGCATTAGTTTAACTAGAGCCTATCTCTAACAAGTAATATGACAATGAAGGTCAATCTGCTGATAGAATTGGAAAAATGATCTTTGATGAGATGTTATAAAACTTCTGGATTTTAATATATATTCAAAATTGGACGGAGAAGGGAATGTCCCCTTCCTAGTAAATCATTTGAAAGGCTGTTAATCATGAATAAAGAAGAACTATACAATCTTGCATTTCAATTAATACTACATTCAGGGAATGCAAAAAGTTTGGCGATGGAAGCGATGCAGAAAGCTAAAGAAGGCAATTTTGATGAAGCAGAAGAAAAACTAAACGAAGCAGATTCTGCCTTTAATGAAGCACATCATGTTCAAACTGACTTAATCCAAAAGGAAGCAGGGGGAGAGAAAGTCGAATTTCCTCTTATTATGGTTCATGCACAAGACCATTTGATGAACTCAATGACCCTTAAAGATATGGCCAGAGAAATCATCGAGTTGCATAAACTGATCAAAAAGGCATAAAACAAAACGTTCCTCTAGAATTGCCCAACTACTTTTGGGCTTTTTTTATTCAAAATAATTCACGAATAAT
The DNA here is from genome assembly GCF_042267765.1 of Gottfriedia sp. NPDC056225. Lineage (NCBI taxonomy): Bacteria > Bacillati > Bacillota > Bacilli > Caryophanales > Bacillaceae > Gottfriedia > Gottfriedia sp. NPDC056225. The sequence goes on from NZ_JBHJTJ010000068.1 coordinate 12,632, forward strand.
AATTCTTGCAAAGATATTAAGGGGAGAAATATGTATTTAAATCCATAGTTTTTTAATTAAAGAAAAATAAAATGTGTAGTTTATACTATTTAATCCGTTTTGCATTTAGAAAGGAAATGAACTTTAATGAAAAAAACATTCCCAGAAAATTTTTTATGGGGTGGAGCCACGGCTGCAAACCAATATGAAGGTGGATTCAATGAAGGCGGGAGAGGGCTTGCTACAAGCGACTTCATAACAAATGGTACTGCAGACCGCCCAAGGAAAATTACAATCAAGTTAAATGATGGAACAAAAACAATGGTAAACCGACGACCTACTGGGGACCCAAAAATTGATACCATACCAGAAGGCGCAACAGGCTATATTGATGAAAATGTTTATTATCCAAGCCATAAAGCAGTTGATTTTTACCACCATTACAAAGAAGATATTGCCCTTTTTGGAGAAATGGGTCTTAAGTGTTTCCGGCTATCTCTTAGTTGGTCCCGCATTTTCCCAAAGGGTGGAATTGAAGGGGAACAACCAAGTGAGGAAGGGTTAAAATTTTATGAAGATGTTTTTAAAGAGTGCAAAAAATATAATATCGAACCATTAGTCACTCTTTATCATTTTGAAACCCCTGCTTATTTGGCTCATCATTTTAATGGTTGGGGCGGTCGTCAGACGATAGATTGTTTTTTACGAATGTGCAAAGAAGTATTTACAAGATATAAAGATTTAGTTAAATATTGGATCACCATAAATGAAATTAATGTATTAAATGGATACGCCTTTATGGGAACCAGGGAGGCTACAGCGCAGGCGCGTTATCAAGCAAAGCATCATATGTTTGTTGCGAGTGCTCTTGCCAATAAGCTTTGTCACGAGATTATTCCAGATGCAAAGATTGGCTGTATGGTTGCATTAAGCTGCATTTACCCGAAAGATTGTAAGCCGGAAAATGTATTTGGAGCTTTGGATTATCGAAGAGGAGCTTTGATTTATTCTGATATTATGATGAGGGGATATTATCCATCTTACGCCGACCACTTTTTTGAAGAGATGGGGGTAACCATAAAAAAAGAACCGGGGGATGACGAAATAATCAAGGCGTACCCTTCGGATTTTTTATCATTTAGTTTTTACCGTAGTAGTGTATACCATACTGAAATCGTTCAGAATACCGATACCGGCGGACAAATGGGGGATGTAAATCCTTTTCTAGAAAAAACGGAGTGGGGTTGGGCTATTGATCCTGTTGGGCTAAGATACACCTTATCTGAACTTTATGATCGGTATCAAAAACCGCTCTTTATTGTTGAAAACGGAATGGGAACCATTGATAAGCCAAATGAAAATGGATATGTGGAGGATGATTACCGGATCAAATATTTCCGAGATCATATAGCAGAAATGAAAAAGGCAGTTACTTTAGATGGTGTTGACTTAATGGGATATACACCATGGGGTTGCATTGATTTAGTTTCAGCAGGAACTGGAGAGATGAAAAAACGGTATGGTTTTATTTATGTAGATATGGACGACGAAGGAAATGGTACATTAAAAAGATCAAAGAAAAAATCATTTGATTGGTACAAGAAAGTGATAGCAACTAATGGAGAAGACCTTAGTATTTAGTGGTAAAAAACTGTTTCAAAAATGTTTGCTCTTATTTTCGAACGAAACAATCAGATAAATATCAGCTTAAAATATAATATCATTGTAGAGACGAATATTGAGAATACGTCTGTGTTGTTTAGTTATGGTGGGAAGAATATTCATCGGAAATATATTTGAAAGACTTAGAATAAAAAATCAAAAAATTAATTAGTCAAAATAATTCTCCTTCTAAAAAATAGAAACGGAATTATTTATTAGTTCATTTGAATATTAAAAATAAAATAATAAGGTGCGTCAATAAACTATTTCTTATTAAGTACTCAATTCCGAAAAAAATTAGAATAAGCATAACAGCGGACATTCTTACATTAGAATGTCCGCTGTTTTTTTATATAGAATAAAAGTCCAGAATAAATCTTTTATGTAAGTTTTAAAGATTGTTTTTGAAATGTTATAGAACAATAGTGTTTAGGTAGGACGATAAAAGCTTTACTTAAAATCTTTACATATGCACTTATAGCTGGCCAATAATCAGTTTTCTACAAATAAATATAGTAGTAGTAAATTTATTTTAAAATTTACTAAAAGTTAGAGTAGCCATACATATAAAAAAACTTAATTAAACATATTCTATAATTT
>NZ_JBHJTJ010000069.1:0-14594 GCF_042267765.1 Gottfriedia sp. NPDC056225
ACCGAACAAGCTGATAAATTTTATATTTCCAGTGGATTTTTTAAGGGAGATTTTTATTCAAATTCAACTCATTTTATGGAGCTTAAAAACTAAAGAGTTGTTCAACTCATGCATTAGTTGAACAATGATCGACTGCTTCGGCGGCCTTTTTTATTGGACTAAATGGCAGATTGGTTGAATAAGGAAATGATATAATTTCTAATTAATTTTGTTAATATGGAATAAGTTATTAAAATAATACAGCGAGGACGTTAATCGTAATGCATGGAAAAAAGAAGAAAATTAGAGGTTTAAGAAGACGGTTCAGAACTTTTAATAAATACATTTTGGAACGTGAGGGCGTATTACCAATTCCTAAAGACACAAGTGATAATTATATAGGATACCAATCATATGAGTTGTTATTTGAAAGGATATTCCCTGGTTTCAGCAGTTATCGCCAAAAAGTCAAAAATAGTTTTTTTCAATCAGTCATTGATTTTGTTGGATATTTAAATTCACTTAAAACAGGAAACGAAAAAGAATATCGGATATTCTGTAGTTTTTTATTTCCAGATTTACCATATGCTCAAGTAATTATCATTTATACAAAAACTGGTATGGAAAGTTATTACGATGGACTACTGGGTAGAAAAACAAACGAACATCGATTTAATCCGATTTTTAATACAAACCATTTTAGCGAAAACTATTCATTAACTGTTCCCAAAGAGTTAAAAGTTATAGGATACGAAGATGCTGATGATGGAGATATAGAGGTCTGGTTAATTGGTAGCCCAAATATTTAAGTCCAACACCATTTTACAATAAGCTTGTTATTTTTATAATAATAATGCAACTAGCGCATGCGTTAGTTGAAGATTATTTAATAAGATTTTATCTTGCAAATATAATTAGCCAATGAGGAAAATTAATATGATTTCTGTTTATCTTTTAAAACCTAGACAATTAGGAACTGATGTTTATTATAAAGTATTTGTTTCTGAAGAATATTTATATTTTATTAAAATTGGAGGTCAATACTTTAGTCGTGATGCTTACTTTAATCAATTAAGTGGATTTGGCATTTTATTTTGGTATTGGTTTAAAAAAATAGAAAAAAAACAAGCTTTATATGAAGCTGAAATTGATCTGAAATTTGAGAGTGGAGAAATAGAAAGTGTTCTACATAAAAGCCATAATTTTAAGTTATTAACGGAATCGATTGAAGAAATTCAAACTAGTAAAAATAAAACTTTTCATACATTTTTTCATGATTATGGAAGAATTTCGTTTAAATCAAAGAATGGTAAAATTAATAAGTTTATAATTCCAGATACTAATTTAAGAATTACTGTGGTGAATAGTTTAAAAAATTCTCTGCATTCAATTACAATCAAAGAAATAAAATAGTTTAATATGTTAGCTAACACCTTTAGAATGACTTAAGCAACTAACGCATGCATTAGTTTAACAACAAGATCGGCTGTTTAGTCGATTTTTTTTTTTTCAACAAAATGGCAGGATAGTACAATAAGAAAATAAAAAAAAGGTATAATTTTATTAAAAAAGTTGGTTAGAAGAGGAAATAAAATAATAATGAAAGAACCAGGAAAAGTAAAAGAGGTGAGTAGTATAAATACAGTTTATGTAAATATTCGGCATATGAATTTTTGGTATGGACATTATAATTTTTGTCAAAAAAGTTGTAACGATGAAGTTACAATTTATTCAGACGAAAATGCAACGGAATCGTTGGGGCATTTTGAAATTACTACAAAATCATCCCTTGAACATCTTTTGAAAAATGTACTTGATAAAAAAGAGGACGAGGAGTATTACACTGAAATTGAAACCTTTGTAAATAGTAACTCTGATATTTATTATAGTTTTATATATCCAAGAGATGATGAAGATATTTTGCATCAGGTTAAGAATTTTGCCCCAACAAATAAAAAAAATCATAAACCGATTTATATTGATATGTGGACAAAAACGTTAGAGAGTTTGGATGTGCTTGAAATTAAAAACTGTGTAAAAATCTTTATTAAAGAATTTTTTTATAAGGTTGTTATGAATGTAGAAATTCTAGAAATTCCATCTTACGAACAAACAAAATTAAGTTATCAAGAAGACTACTTACCTTTTTTGTAAATAAAAATAAAGGGGCAACCTTATGCAACTAAATGATGCATTAGTTGAAGATCATGAGTCACAGAAGTGGCTCATTTTTTATTGAAGTAAATGGCAGTATAGTTCAATAAGGATTCTTGGTAAGCCGTGTGATAATAATACGAATTTTTGTTAAAATATTATTGCTTATATGAGGTTTTAAATAGACTTTATTTAAGAATTAAATTAGATAAGGTGTGGATTAATTTTGAAAAAAGAACGGAAAGCTCTTTTTAAAGAAATTGAAAAAATTCAAGAAAAGTCTATGAGAGAGTTGTCAAAAGAATTTGGATTAAAAAAAAGGTCGATTTGTTTATTTAAAAAAGAAGGAGATTTTTTTGTAGAAGGAGTCTATTCAACACATCATACGGAAGATGATGTAATTTCGATTAATATCTCTTGTAATATAAAGCCATATAGCTACGATGATCTATTTTGGGAAATTTTTGATATGGAGGGAAATGCTAAAGCACCTATGAGTTTAAGAGCAGTGGGAGCATTTGTAGCTCCAAGATATAGAATCAAAGAGATTAATATTGTTGAAAACAGTTTAGTGAATATAGAAGATGATATTCGACAAACCGTAGTAGGATTTATCGATACTTACGAGACATTTATTAAATCGATTGAAAAAGTAGATAACTTTAATAAATTCATATTACAACAATCAGATTTTTTATATGAAGAACTAATAAAAATGTTAGCTAATATACAAACTGGAAACTACATAAATGCATTAAATAGTGCTACGGAATTAATAAGTAAAGGTAAAACAGGGTACCTAAAGAATGGCAATAAAGGTATTTATGAATATATAGTTGAGTATTGCGAAAAAAAGCATAATATTTATTAATACTTATAATATCTACTACGTTTCTTATGCAACTAACTAATGCATTAGTTGTACAAAATAATCGGCTGTATGGTCGATTTTTTGTGTTGTGCTAAATGGCAGGTTAGTTGAATAAATACTTTATTTTTTTTGTAGAAAAAAGGCGAAATTTCCCCAAGTAACAATAGTTGGATATTCTGTATAATTAACTTTGTGGAAGTTACTGGAAGCTTCGTTCAACAAAAAACAAAAAATAAAATAGGGGTACAATTTATGAAAAACAAGAAACGTTTTCTCGCTCTTTTTCTATTACTAGTTGTTGGAATCTCAATCCTAATCTATCAGCAACAAACAAATGCTGAAACTGTAAAGGTAAAAATAGGACAATCTAATCAGTTCACTAAAGACGAAATAAATGCAGCAGTCAGTACGGTAAAAGAACAATTCAAAAGTTATAAAGGATGCACATTGACAGATATATGGTATTCAGAAAAAGATTCTCTTGCGGTAACTAAAGAATATATGAACTATGGTGGGGGTTATGAAACAGTTGTTGGTGACAAAAATGTACTTGTTTTGCTTTCAAACTTTAAAGTCGATTCTTCTGGTGGTAATGGAAGTTGGAAGCCGAATTCAACTCAGACTAAATACACTTGGACTTTGATAAGAAATAATGAAAAGGGAAAATGGAGAGTTAAACAAACAGAAGATAATTATACTGATGCGGATAATGTAAAAGTGAGAATAGGACAATCTAAAAAGTTAACGAAGAACGATATAAAGACAGCGTTCGAAACCGTCAAGAAAGATTTCAAGAAAGATGAAAATAATGAAGGGTGCACAATTACGGAACTACACTATTCAGAGTTTCAAGCGATAGATGCAGATACAATTGAAGCTTATATGGAAGATAAAAATGCTATTGTGGTCTATGCTACTATTAAAACTGGTCCTTCAGTTGTTGGAGGTTGGGAACCGAATAAAACTATGGTTAATTTTAGTTGGACTCTGGTTAGGGATAGTAAAAATGGCAAATGGCGAATTAAAGGTGGAGGATATGCATAAATTGTAAACTCATTAGTTGAAGAACAAGAGCAGCCATTTGCTGCTTTTTATTTATGTATTTGATAGTTCATTGAGGGTATGTTTTTAGGCCTTTAAAATATGTAATTTAAAATATAAAAATTTCATATTGTTTAATAAAGGACAAGTAAGGAGTTGTTTACATTTTGAATAAGGGTGTTATAGCACTATTAATGTTAAACGTTCTGATTATAATTGTTATAGCTCTTTACCTTATGGCAAGATACAAAAAACAGTCAATTCAAGTATTTACTATATCTAGCTTTTTAAATAATAATCATTTAAACGACAATGAAAATCAGAAGGAAAGTCTGATAGATAGAATAAATGATTTTTTCGATGAGAAAGATAGCAACGAAAGTAATGATAACGGTGAAAGTGACGATGGGGATGATGGCGGAGAATAGTAACCACCCATTTCTTTAGTTAATTAATAGTGTATTTGAGACATAAGCTTATTGAACTAACGGATGCGATTCTTCAATAACGAAGGATCGTTTTTCTTATACAGCTACCATGAAAATTAGTTAGTTCTGATATAACAAAATGACAATACTTAAGAAAACTCTGCTCAATCGTTAAAAAAAAAGAGTAGAGTTATCTAAAAAGCCTTGTGATTACAGTTGACTGGATAAAGTCAGTATCAGTATAGACACTTTCCATATATTTTCATTCGCTGTGGTGCAGCGCTTGCGCTGCATGGGTGGCTAAATGGCAGTTTAGTTGCATAAAAAGATATAATAAAGATAAAAATTTTTAGAAAAAAATGATATTTATTCAAATATTTAGGGGGAAATTTAATTATGCAAGATTTGAAGGGAAAAGTTATCTTGATTTCAGGAGCAAGTTCAGGTATTGGACGTGCTACAGCAGAATTGCTTGCATCAAAAGGAGCGAAAATTATTGTAAACTTCCGTTCGAATGAAGAAAGTGCAACTGAAGTCGTATATCATATAAAAGAAATGGGCGGAGAAGCAATAGCAATAAAAGCTGATGTTACAATAAAAGAAGAAGTGAATGCAATGGTTGAGCATGCAATTAATTCACTCGGAAAGATAGATGTCTTAGTAAATAATGCAGCAGGTGGTATTCGCCAGAGTACATTTATTGATGCAAGTGAAGACTTGTGGGAAGAAACATATAAGCTGAATATTACAAGTGTGCTTTTATGTTCGCAAGCTGTCTTAAAACACATGATACCGAAAGGGAAAGGGAAGATTATCAACATATCTTCAACTGCAGCACGTATTGGAGGAGCTGGAGAAAGCATTCATTATGCTGCCACAAAAGGAGCTTTAAATACGATGACGATTGGTATGTCTAGGGAACTGATTGAACATGGAATTATTGTGAATGGTGTGGCACCAGGTGTCGTTGAAACACCTTTTCATGAAAAATTCGCACCAAACGATGACCGTCTTACTCGTATGTCTGCATCGATTCCGATAAAAAGAATCGCTAAACCAATTGAGATTGCAGAATGTATTGCATTTCTAGCTTCTGAATCTTCAAATTACATATTAGGAGAAATTATTAATGTTAGTGGGGGAAGATAATAAAGTATATTATTCTTTAGTTATTGTTTAATATTTCTTCTTATTCAACTAACTGATGCATTAGTTGAAGTTCACGAGCTGTTCCTTGCTGCTCGTTTTTTTATTCAAGTAAATGGCAGATTAGTTGTATAAGGAAATTAATTTAAATATTAAGTTAATTAAGATAAACTGGAAATGGAACATAATTCTTTTGAATTAAAAGTAGTTATATTAAAGCACAGTAAGGTGAAAACGATGCAAGCAAAGATACCAAAATTCAAATACATTAAAGCTAATAATTTTTCAAAGAACAAAACTGTCATAATGTATCATGGATGGGGTTCTATAATTGATTCACAAGTAGTAATCGGTGAAGAGATTGCAAATAGAGGATTTAATGTAGTCATTCCAGAAATTATATATCACGACACTAGACAACCATTAAATAATCCATTCGAAAAGAGTACGATGCAAAATTATTTTTGGAAGACTGTTTTTAAAAGTATTGATGAAGTAAATGGATTAATACAGAGTTTGAGAATTGATACAGAAAATGTAATTCTCTATGGTAGTTCAATGGGTGGCTTTATAGCGAGTGGAATTTTCTTTTCAGATATAAAATATGCTGGATTGATTAATGTAAATGGTTCAAGTTCGTTTGCCACCTCAGAAAACATTTTAAGAGAAATGGATTTGAGAAAACCTTTAGAAATGGATGAATTGAACTTAATTAAGCAATACGATCCTAGATTTAAAAAAATTCAACAAGATGGAGTCGTTTTGTTTTTACATGGTGAAAGCGATCAAATTGTCCCAATTGGGGGTCAACAAGAATTTTATAGACATTTGATAAACATAGAAGAAGCAAAAAGAGTCAAATTCATTACATATGAAAATGTTAATCACTCAGTGACTGATTCAATGGTCGTAGACCTTATAGATTGGTTAGAAACTAACTACAATAACCCGATATGAAATTTAGTTTTTATTTAAACACCTATCATTTTTTAATTTTAATTGATAAAATCTTATGCAACTAACTGATGCGATAGTTGAAGATCATGAGTCACAGAAGTGGCTCATTTTTTAATGAAGTAAATGGCAGTATAGTTAAATAACAGTTTGATGTTAATATAAAATTAACATTAAAAATGTGTTGTTGTAATTTGTCGTTTAATTTTATACGATTGATTAATTTCCTTATTTTGGTATTTATATCAATTAACATTATAATTGGTTTATATAAGTTAAAGGAGAGTTAAAAATGAGTAATTTTAATGTATATGGAGCACTAATTAGTTTGGTGCTTATCTGTTTATTTGTATTTGTTGTAGTTAAAATTGTGAAAAATATTTTGTTATTTGTGGTGAATAATTCGTCCATTTCAAAAACAAAAATTGCAGAAATAGAACAGAGAATTAGCAATCTAGAAAAGAAATAACATTAAATCTAATTCAACTAATGCATGCTTAAGTTGAATAAAAAGATCGGCTGTTTTGTCGATTTTTTTTATTTAACAAAATGGCAGAAGAGTTGAATAAAAAGATTTAATAATGACCTAATGGTGCAGTAAATGAAAATGTGAGAGTTTGTCAAAAACCATATTTAAGATTTCATGGTTAAATAGAGCGAGGATACCTAATGGCAACATCAAAAAGCCAATAATCCAAATGAGCAGAGCTAGGAATGGATCGTACTCACTTACATTCATATTCCAGAAGAACCATCCTAACGGAAAAAATATAAGTCCAATTATTATAAGAATTATTGATTCGAACATAATTTTTCACCAACCTTTTTCTTATCATATTTTTTAACAGCTTGGTAGATGAATAAGTAAGAATACATAAATTATGATTTTGAAACAAACAAAACAACTAAGACTGTTTTTATCGGTGAACATACAAGAATAGTATGAAGGTGAGAATATTCTTATCATGAGTTAGTTGAACAACAAGATCGGCTGTAATGGTCGATTTTTTTTATTGAGCTAAATGGCAGTTTAGTTTAATTAGTTAAAGCTCTTTTCAGTGACCAACCTGATGATATAATAAAAAAATAATATAAAATAGGAGTATGTGTTTTAATTATGGGAGCTTGGGGTACAGGAGTTTTTGATGATGATACTTCTTGTGATGTAAGAGATGATTTTATTGATTACTTAGAAGAAGGTAAAACAGTTGAAGAAGCAACAAAGATAATTTTGGAAGAGTATTTAGAAGAATACAATATAAATGAGGATTTGGAAGTATTATCGTTAGTATATATTGGTTTGTCTGCAATTCAGATGGAGAAAAATTGCCTACAAGATCATTTAAGAAAAAGTATAATTGAATTAATAGAACGTGGAGCAGATCTTGAACTTTGGGAAGAATCAGCTGAGAAAGAAGATTATGAAGAAAGAAAAAAAGTATTAAACAATTTTAAAGAAAAGCTACTTAAATTATTATAAATAGTTACCGTGCTTATGCAACTAACTGATGCGATTCTCCGATTTCGAAGGATCGTTTTTTTATTCAAGTAAATGGCAGTTTAGTAGAATAAATAAACTGTAAACGATGTGATGATTTTTACAAGGAATAACCGATTGACGTGTGTTTCGAAGCAAAAGAATTTGCTAAATCTAAATTAAGTCCTAAAGTTGCATAAAGAAAAATCCAAATAATAAAAAGCATAAAAAATACAGCGCTAAATGTTATTGGAAGTAAAAGAACCCAATATACAGGGCAATTAATTTAAAAAAGCTACCTGCGATGGTAGCTAGAACTTATACTTAAAGCAGAAATCGATTAAACGATTTTCCTTGTTAATTATTTATTCGAATGAGTGGCAAGACCCCGTCCAATTAGATTTGCAGAAACAGGTGGTTTCCCGATTTCCCTTGCCCAAATTGATAATTGTCCTATATGGTGAATTTCATGTGCAATGGTGTGTCTAATGATTTCACCCCAAGTATCCGTCACATTTTTTCCATCTGGTAAGGTATCGTAAAATAAACGATTTTCCATTTCATGATCCCAGTTGTCTACAAAGTTTTTCACTTCAATATGGAATTTAGCGTCCAATTCTCGAACTTTATCTAAGCTTTTATAAGCATCGAAACTCTCTTGAAAATCAGATTTGCCTTGTATGGTACGAATCCAGCTCCACTCTACATCAACTATATGAAAAAGTGTATGTAAAATACTTCCCATTCCACCAGATCGGGTCAACAGTAGTTCTTCTTCACTTAACTCTTCACACCACCTATACCATTCTTCTCTTACCGACCAATTATATCTAAAAAACATTTGCAATTATAACGCCTCCTACTTATAGAAAATTAAGCAATGGTAATGGTTAATGAGGATATTTCCAAAATTCGCTAACTATGAGTATTTCAACAAGCAACGGTTAAATTCCTTGTTGAATAAAAAGCATGCGATATTTCAATAGAAGATTGCTTTTTCTTCTTCAACATAATGGTAGATTAGTTGCATAAGAAATGAAAAATTATCGTAATTAGTACCATGATTTTAAATAAATTTAGATAATACGTTATTCTAATATGGCTGGTTCATTATTGAGATTAAATTACAGAATGAAATTCATAGCTATTGGTAATTTAGTTGAGCAAGGTACAATAAGATAACACATTTTTCGTACTTTTATTTAACAATTTAGTCGCATTGATCTAATTGATCAAGCGTCTTTTTTGTGCAGAGGGTGGAATGATGCGGAAATTTTTTGAGAGTATATATGATAATGTTAATTAGGTATTTTCATATATATGAAATTTATTTCACGAAAGATTGATTATTACTCTTATGTGTATTATATTATTCATGAAAATGAAATTCGAGGTGATGTGATGAATATTGGAATGGAAATAAAGAAATTGAGGACTGAAAAAGGTATTACTTTGAAAGAGTTAAGTGAAAAAAGTGAACTATCTATTGGATTTATATCTCAATTAGAAAGGGGACTGACTACAATAGCAGTTGATTCACTTGAAAAACTAGCTGATACTTTGGGGGTGCATTTAACACATTTTTTTGATTACCCACTTAAAAGGAAAGATATGGTTTTGAGAAGTTATGAACAAGAAATAATGGATTCGGTAGAAGGAGGTTTTATTAAGTATAGTTTAAGTACAGATTTGGAAAATAAACAACTTGTTCCAAGGCTTATAGAAATTCTTCCTCAAAAGAAAGATGAAGAAATATTATCCTATAAGCATGAGGGAGAAGAGTTCGTATATGTTTTAGAGGGTATATTAACAGTTTACATAAATGATACGAGGCATGAAGTATATCCTGGTGACAGTATTCATATGGACTCAAATATTGCACACAATTGGGCTAATTACACGAATAAAAAAGTCAAGCTTATAGCTGTTAATACGCCTAATTATCTCTACAATAGAGGATTTGATAATACAGATGCTGACTAGTAAAGACATTATATAAATTAATAGAAAGTGATAATAACAATGGATAAATTAATATTGTATTTAATTGGTTCTTTTTTTGTAATTGGAGCTATTGATTATATTACCGGAAATCATTTGAAACTGGGTGGGAAATTTGAGGAAGGCATAAAGACCATGGGGACTTTAGGGCTTGGAATGATAGGAATAATTTCTTTAGTTCCTATATTTACAAATTTTTTATCTGTTGTGATTATTCCAATCTGTAGAGTTTTTCACCTAGATCCCTCTATAGTTCCAGCAGCATTTTTAGCTGTAGATATGGGTGGCTATCAAATGGCTAATAAATTAGCATTGTCAGAGGAAATGGGATCATTTTCAGGAATCATCATTGCATCTACTTTAGGAGCCACAATTAGTTTTTCAATACCTGTCGCGTTAGGGATGCTATCTAAAGAGGATGAAAAATATTTTTCTAAAGGTGTGTTGGTTGGAATTATTACTATACCAATAGGATGTCTGTCAGCAGGCTTATGGCAAAAAATAAATATCAATCTATTAATTTTTAATCTGGTCCCTATATTTATTTTTGCCATTATTTTAGGGGTAGGAATATTAAAAGTTCCTCATGTTTTTATAAAAGTTTTTAATGTCTTTGGAAAGCTTATAGTAAGTTTGAGTACTGTTGGATTACTTTTACAAGGTATAAATGTGATATTTGGTGTAAGGCTTGTCTCAGGATTAGCACCACTTTCTGAATCTACTATTATAGTGGTCAAGATTGCACTTGTTTTAGGTGGAGCATATCCCATGTTAGCACTTATTAATCAAATCTTTAAAAATAGCTTTGAAAAAATAGGGGGGAAGTTTGGAATTAATTCAGTGTCAGTAGCAAGTATTTTAGGAAGCTTAGCTAGTAATTTGTTGATATTTGGAGCATTTAAGGAAATGAATCCTAAAGGAAAAATGGTATGTACTGCCTTTGGTGTAAGTGGAGCATTTGTATTTGGTGGTCAACTAGGATTTGTGTCAGGAGTAGCACCAGAAATGATAGGCGCATTTATAATATCAAAGCTTACAGCTGGAATCATTAGTATAGTACTAGCTGTTTGGCTGTATGAACGTGAAAATAAAGAATTTAGTCTTAAAGAAAATGGAGGTATTAGTAATGAACATCAGAGATAGGGTCGAAAAGTTAAGGCAGCTAATGAAAGAAAATCAAGTGGATGCTTATATAATTCCAAGTTTTGATGCACATCAGAGTGAATATGTAGCGGAACATTGGAAATGTAGACAATGGATATCAGGATTTACAGGGTCTGCAGGTACAGTAGTTATTACATTAGAGGATGCTGGGTTATGGACAGATGGCAGATACTATATTCAAGCTGAAAAGCAGCTTGAGAACTCAGGAATCAGATTGTTTAGAATGATGGACCCAGAGGTACCATTTTATACAGAATGGCTAGCAGATATCCTTAAAGAAGGAAGTATTGTGGGCTTTGATGGAAATGTTTTTTCAATTAATATGGTTAAAAAGATGGAAAAAGATCTAAAAGCAAAGAGAATAGTATTAAAAATGAATCAAGATTTTATTGATGGTATATGGGCAGGTAGACCGGAAATTCCTAAAGGACAAATTTTTACACATGACGTAAAATATGCAGGCAAATCACGAGTAGAAAAATTAAATGAAGTAAGAGAAGAAATGAAAAATAAAGGAGGAAATTATTATATATTAACTTCTCTTGATGACATTGCATGGCTTTTGAATATAAGAGGAGAAGATGTGCCTAACAATCCCATTTTAATAGCTAATGTAATCGTAGCAGAACATAAATGTTATTTATTTATTGATTCTTGCAAGGTTTCCCCATTGGTTAAATTAGAACTAGAAGCTGATGGAATCGAGTTAAAAGCGAGTGATGAAATTCAAACATTATTGGAAAATCTTTTAGACGGAGATGCGGTTATTCTAGATACAAATAAAACAAATATCAGATTTTATAATGCCATTAACAGCAATACAAAGAAAATTGAAAGCCCTAACATCACTACTAATTTAAAAGCTATTAAAAATGAAGTTGAGATAAAAAATTTAAAATGGTGTGAAATAAAAGATGGTTTAGCTATGGTGAAATTTATAAAATGGCTAAAAAACTCTGTAGATAATACAGAAATTACGGAGATTACTGCAGAAGAAAGATTAGAAGATTTCAGAAGGGAGCAGGAAGGATTTGTCGGACCTAGCTTTGATACGATAGCAGGTTATAAAGAACATGCTGCGATGATGCATTATAAAGCTAATAAAGTAACCCAATATACGCTCAAGAATGAAGGTCTTTTTTTAATTGATTCAGGTGGGCAATACTATGATGGAACAACAGATGTTACAAGAACGATTGTTTTAGGAAAACTTACCGATGAACAAAAAAGAGATTTTACTTTGGTGTTAAAAGGGTTTATTGCATTAAGCTCAGTAAAATATTTATACGGAGCAACAGGCTCTAACTTAGATGTTTTAGCAAGACAACCGATTTGGCAGTATGGTTTGGACTATAAATGCGGGACAGGACATGGGGTAGGTTTTTTCTTAAATGTTCATGAAGGACCACAAAGCATAAGGAATGATGATAATAATGTTATTTTAGAAAAAGGTATGGTTATTACGAATGAACCGGGAATATACCTCGAGGGTAAATATGGAATTAGAATTGAAAATATGATGTTAGTAGTTGAAGACGAGAAAACAGAGTTTGGCCAATTTATGAAGTTTGAAGCAATCACGTATTGCCCAATTGATTTAGCCGGTATAAATAAAGATATGTTAACAGAGAGTGAAAAGCAATGGTTAAACAAGTATCATCAAGAGGTATTTACAAAGCTGGGTCCTTATTTAAATGAAGAAGAGAGAGAATGGCTAAAGGATGAAACTAGGGAAATATAAATAGATATTGCCAAAATAAGGTTAAATTAATTAGATAGATTTATTCTATCTACATTTGGTGTATTATTACTGATTGGAATATTTTTAAATAATATCTATTTTTGGATTGTTGTAGGATTGTTATCAATTATTATTGGTGTAACAAGAATAGTTATTAAATTAGTAAGTATGAGAAAAAAAGTATATTCTAATTTGAATTATTATTTTACGTTTATTCAACTAAAGCATGCGTTAGTTGCATAGCTGCAGACTACTTAGGTAGTCTTTTTTTTGCTAACTATTGGTAAAAATGTACTGTTTCACCTATATTCTGCAACTTCACCTATTGATGGTTGTTCGGTTAAAACAGGAATCCCACCAAATTTATGTGTATTTTTAAAAACTACATTGCCTACTCATTGGTTACTGGGGAGGAGTAGTATTCAATAGTAATTAGCTATCATATGCTCTAACTAAGAGGCACAATCGATGATTTCGATAAGTTGCATTTGTTATAATAAGGTGTTCTTTTAAAAACAAGGGGGAAAACAATGTGTCTGCAGAAAAAGTCGTTCGGCAATTTTTCGAAAAAGTCCGTTCTGGAAAGGAAGTAGAGGCTGCTCATTATTTAATGGCAGATAGTGTCTTGGCTCACCAAATTACTTCAGAAAATGAAGTGTGCATAGAAAGAACACCAGCCAATTACGCTGAACATGTTCGTGAAATGATCGAAGTGTATGGAGAATTCAGTTTAACTATAAAAGAGTTTATAGCACAAGATGATCGAGTCTATGTAAGATGGAAACAATCTGGGATACACATTGGTGAAGTAGATAATTTTACACCAACTAATAAACCAGTGTATGAGATTGCAAGTGCTGTCTATCGCGTCGAAAATGAGAAAATCGTTGAATACTGGATACAGATTGACCGTGAAGGAATTCGTATACAGTTGGAACGAAACAAAGAATTGTCCGTTCAATAACACTACAACATAAGACCTTCAATGTTGTGGATTGACAAATTAAAATACATAAATTCACCAAATAAGTACAATATGCATCTAGAGCATGCATTAGTTGAACAACCTTTAAGCTGCTTCGGTAGCTTTTTTTCTTATTCAAGTATGGCAGTTTTGTTGAATAATCATTACCAGAAATATGATAAAATTTCTAGTAATGATTATTTTTAAAACAAATTCTTATGGATATAATTGGAGAAAAAATGAAAAAAATTAATGGCTCGAATATATTCTTATGCCTTGGCGTTTTTGCACTTGTCATTAGTATACTCACATTTTTAACAGATCATATTGGATGGTCTATTTACTTTTTCATATTATTAATTACTGATATTGTATTGTTTTTAAATTTAAAAAGAAAAGGTCGATAAATATGATTATTAATGAAGATTTCTTTTATTTTTTAGGTTTTTTCCTAATTGGATACTTCCAAATACATATGGTTATATTCGTTAGAAAGAAAGATTTTTTATATGGGGAAAAATATAAAAGATTGAGAGATATGTTCTATCCTCTACCAGATATAGTTTCCTATTGGTTTTCTAAAATTAGCTTATTATTACTGGGTAGCTTTTTTATTTTCATTAGCTTCTATACATATTAATAATCTAACATTTAGGATTTGATCATAGTATTTC
>NZ_JBHJTJ010000070.1:0-14566 GCF_042267765.1 Gottfriedia sp. NPDC056225
ACCCGTTCCCATACCGAACACGGCAGTTAAGCTCTTTTGCGTCGATGGTAGTTGGGGGTTTCCCCCTGTGAGAGTAGAACGTCGCCTGGTTAAAATAAAAACATCAGCTATTAGGCTGATGTTTTTTTGCTTATGTAGTTAAAAATTGATGGATTAAGTAAGGAATTTTTTGCTCAGTGGTAGCTAAAAATTGGTGTATTAAAGGATAATCGTCAGTAGAATATGTTTGTAAAAGCTCGCACCACCAATCAGTTTCATAGCGGCAGATCATACTTAAATTATAAAGAAGTAAATAATGGTAAAGAATTTCAGGTAATAATAAAAGCGCTTCCTTTTGAGATTTTAAGAAATAACTTTGGTTTAGTATATTAAAATAAAATGGTGCTTTGTTTAAAATTTTATCAGTAAAATTTGATTTAATTTTAATTTGCTTTTGATTCTGTTCAACAATTACAATATCTAATGAAGCTTGTTTAGATTTTAAAAATGAAATAAAACGCTCTGAAGTAAAATGATACGATGATAAAATTTGCTCTGGTATAGTGATTTCGTCATGTTCCACTGTAATTGGCAGAAATAAATTACCCTTTTTAGTGATTTTGAGGATTTTGGCTAATTCTGGTATAGATTGTAAAAGCTGCAGCATCGTAAATTTTTCGCTTTCCAAATTGTTTATATTAAATAAAACCTTTGAAGCATGAGTGAACAGTCCATTTTTTTGAATCTTAACTTCGTCATCAATAAAAGAATACCCTAACTTTTTTATTTTTCTTGAAGTTACACCGTGAGCTAAAATTGCGGTCGTACTTGGATATTCTGGATCTACTGTTAGTACACAAGCCTTTAATAGTTGTACAAGCCCATAAAATAACAAGGTAGGTTTTACATTAATTTGAGAGTTTTGAGCTGCATGAAAATAGCTTTTCCCATGCTCAATATAATACAAAAAAGGGTATGCATTATGAAAAGCTTTAGTTTTTTGATCTTTGAAATTAGTTCGTTCATATTTTGCCTGAAGATAGTTTTTCGAATATTGTACTGAGCTAAAGTAACATAGCTCGTCCCATACATTACTATACGAATATAACATAAGAGAGGAACTCCTTATTAACTGAATATTTAAACATAATTTGACTTCCTTGACAGTGTTTTATCCTATTGTTAATCTACTAATAATATTTATACGTGTATTAGGGGGGCTTTTTTATGTGGGAATCAAAATTCGTAAAAGAAGGACTTACTTTTGATGATGTTTTATTAGTTCCAGCCAAATCTGAAGTACTTCCAAATCAAGTTGATGTAAGTGTAAGATTAACGGAAAAAATTCAATTAAATATTCCATTAATCAGTGCAGGAATGGATACAGTTACAGAAGCAGAAATGGCTATTGCGATGGCTAGACAGGGTGGACTTGGTATCATTCACAAAAATATGTCTATCGAAGAACAAGCTGAGCAAGTAGATAAAGTAAAGCGTTCTGAAAGTGGCGTAATTGATGATCCATTTTTCTTAACACCATCTCATAAAGTAGCAGACGCTGAATATTTAATGGGTAAATACCGTATTTCAGGTGTACCTATCGTAGATGATACAGAAAATAGAAAATTAGTCGGTATATTAACAAATCGTGATTTACGTTTTATTCAAGATTACTCAATTGTTATTTCAGACGTTATGACAAAAGAAAATCTAGTGACAGCTCCTGTTGGGACAACACTTGCAGAAGCAGAACAAATTCTTCAAAAACATAAAATTGAAAAGTTACCCCTAGTTAATGAAGATGGCACATTAAAAGGCCTAATCACAATTAAGGACATTGAGAAAGTAATTGAGTTTCCAAACTCAGCAAAAGATCAACAAGGTCGCTTACTTGTAGGTGCAGCAGTAGGAGTTACAAAAGATGCTCTTCAACGAGTTGAGTTTTTAGTAAAAGCTAATGTTGATGTGATTGTAATTGATACAGCTCATGGTCATTCTAAGGGTGTTATTGAGAAAGTAAAAGAGATTAGAAGCAAGTTCCCAGAATTAGCAATAATCGCTGGAAATGTAGCAACTGGTGAAGCTACTAAGGAACTTATTGAAGCCGGTGCAGATATTGTAAAAGTTGGTATTGGACCAGGTTCAATCTGTACTACTCGTGTTGTAGCTGGAGTAGGTGTTCCTCAACTAACTGCAGTTTATGATTGTGCTTCTGTTGCTAGAGAATACGGAGTACCTATAATCGCAGATGGCGGTATTAAGTATTCTGGAGATATCGTAAAAGCTCTTGCAGCTGGTGGACATGTGGTTATGTTAGGAAGTATGTTTGCCGGTGTACAAGAAAGTCCTGGTGAGACAGAAATCTACCAAGGAAGACAATTTAAAGTATACCGTGGTATGGGTTCTGTAGGCGCAATGGAAAGAGGAAGTAAAGATCGTTATTTCCAAGAAGGAAATAAAAAACTAGTTCCTGAAGGTATTGAAGGTCGAGTTCCTTATAAAGGACCGTTAGCGGATACTGTACACCAATTAATCGGAGGAATAAGATCTGGTATGGGTTACTGTGGTACAGCTACATTAAAAGACTTAAGGGATAACGCACAGTTTATTCGTATGTCTGGTGCTGGATTACGCGAAAGTCATCCACATGATGTTCAAATAACAAAAGAAGCACCCAATTACTCATTATAATAATTAAAGCAATGAAACTTAGGGCAATTACAAGAAATTGTAGTTGCCTATTTTTTGGGAAATAATTGTGTTAAAATGAACAAGTTAAATTAAAGGTTGGAGGTAAGACAGTGTTTGGAAAGAATATACTAACGAAACTAATAGTAATAGCTTTAGCGATAACTATAATCATTCCTATGAATTTAAAGCCTGCTGCTGCTGAAGATGTTTTAGGCGTTCAAGCTAAGGCTGCGATTTTAGTCGATGCAAATTCAGGGAAAATATTATATGAAAAAAATTCAAATGCTCCACTACCGATTGCAAGTATGTCAAAAATGATGACTGAATATCTGGTTAATGAAGCGATTAAAAATGGCAAAATTTCGTGGGATGAGAAAGTAACAGTTTCTGAATATGCCCATAAAATCTCTCAAAATACAGGGTTATCAAACGTGCCTCTTGAATTGGGCGGTAAGTATACAGTACGTGAACTATACGAAGCAGCTGCTATTTACTCTGCAAATGGTGCGACAATTGCACTAGCAGAAAAAATTGGTGGATCTGAGAAAAACTTCGTACAATTAATGAACGATAAAGCAAAACAACTAGACTTAGGAGACGTTAAATTCGTTAATGCTACTGGTTTAGTAAATAAAGACTTACAAGGTATGCAACCAGAAGGAACTTCTCTAACTGATGAAAATATTATGTCAGCGAACGGTGTAGCAAAATTAGCTTATAATCTAATTAAAACTTATCCAGAAGTACTTCAAACATCTTCAATTCCAAAGAAAACATTCCAAGAAGGTGGAAAGTATCCAGTAAAAATGGATAACTGGAACTGGATGTTACCAGGATTAGTATTCGCTTATCCAGGTATGGATGGATTAAAAACGGGTTCTACAGATTCAGCTGGCTTCTGTTTCGCTGGAACTGCAAAAAGAAATGGTCAACGTTATATTACTGTTGTAATGGGAGCTAATTCATATAACTCTCGGTTTAGTGAAACTGCTAAATTAATGGATTATGGGTTCGGTAACTTTGATAAGACTACAATTGTTTCAAAAGGACAAACTGTAAAAGGTAATAAAACTGTTAAAGTAACTAAAGGTAAAGATAAAGAAGTAAAAGTAGTAGCAAAAGATGATATTACTTTAGCTATAAAACGTGGTGAAGCTAAAAACTACAAAGCCACTATCCAATTATCAGGTAAGGCAATCGATAAAAATGGAAATATTATTGCTCCAATTAAAAAAGGAACAAAGGTTGGAGAAATCGTAATTAAATCTTCAAAAGGTGATGACCTAGGTTATATCACTTCAAAAAATCAGTCATTTGATTTAGTAGCAGATAAGAGTGTTGATAAAGCTAACTGGTTTGTTCTATCCTTTAGAGGAATTGGATCATTTTTCGGTAATTTATGGGATAGTATCGTAGGCGGTATTGGTGGTTTATTTAAATAATTTTTATATTAATATATCAGTAATTGTTAAGTTGTCATTTTTTCAGTAAAATAAAGGTAAGGTAACTTTAACTAGGGGTAAAGAAATACTAAAATGTTACCAAGTAAGCTTTAATAATGGAGGGGCAAAACAATGAATTTAACAGGAACAGAACGTGTAAAACGCGGCATGGCAGAAATGCAAAAAGGCGGCGTAATTATGGATGTAGTAAATGCTGAACAAGCTAAAATAGCGGAAGCTGCTGGTGCAGTAGCAGTAATGGCATTAGAAAAAGTACCATCTGATATTCGTGCAGCTGGTGGAGTAGCTCGTATGGCTGATACAAGTATTACTGAGGAAATTCTTAACGCAGTTAGTATTCCTGTAATGGCTAAAGCTCGTATTGGACATATCGTTGAAGCACGCGTTTTAGAAGCTATGGGAGTAGATTACATCGATGAGAGTGAAGTATTATCTCCTGCAGATGATATCTTCCACATTAACAAATCAGATTACACTGTTCCATTCGTTTGTGGTTGCCGTAACTTAGGTGAAGCACTTCGTCGTATTGGTGAAGGTGCGTCTATGTTACGTACTAAAGGTGAGCCTGGTACTGGAAACATTGTAGAAGCAGTACGTCACTTACGCCAAATTAATGGTGAAATCCGTAAAGTAGTTGGTTTATCTCGTGATGAATTAATGGTTGAAGCTAAAAACCTTGGCGCTCCATTCGAATTATTACTTCAAATTAAAGAACTTGGTCGTTTACCTGTTGTTAACTTTGCAGCTGGTGGAGTAGCAACACCTGCAGACGCAGCTTTAATGATGGAATTAGGAGCAGACGGAGTATTCGTAGGTTCTGGTATCTTTAAATCTGAAAACCCTGAGAAATTTGCTCGTGCGATTGTACAAGCTACTACTCACTATCAAGATTATGAATTAATCGCTAACCTTTCTAAAAACTTAGGACCTGCTATGAAAGGTATCGACATGAGACAACTTGCTGCTGCTGATCGTATGCAAGATCGTAGCATTTAAGTTGGTGAAATTATGAAAATAGGTGTATTAGCGTTACAAGGTGCAGTTCAAGAACATATAAATGCAATTAAAGCATGTGGTGCTGAAGCTGTTATCGTGAAACGTGTAGAACATTTAGATGGACTTGATGGTATTGTATTACCTGGTGGAGAAAGTACTGCGATGCGTAGATTACTTGACCATATAGGATTATTACAACCCTTAAAAGAGAAAATCGAAAATGGTTTACCGGCATTCGGTACATGTGCGGGCATGATCTTACTTTCGAAAGAGATTGCAAATGATGACACGGTACATCTAGGTGTTATGGATATGGTAGCTGAACGTAATGCTTTCGGTAGACAAGTGGATAGCTTTGAAGTAAACATCCCAATTAAAGGTGTATGTGAAGATTATCCAGCTGTATTTATCAGAGCACCATTTATACGCTCCGTATCAGGTGATGCAGAGGTTATTGCAGAGCATGATGGTAATATTGTAGCAGTTAGACAAAATCACATGTTGGCAGCATCTTTCCATCCAGAATTAACAAATGATTACCGTTTTATGAGTTACTTTGCAGATATGGTTAAGGAAAAAAATGCAAATTTAAGTATGTAACTATTGAAAAAAGTAAAAGCTTATAGTAAATTATAATATAATTTAAATTGTCTAAAGCGATGAAAGAAAATAGTAACAAGTTCTAAATTTTTAGAGAGTCGGTGGCTGGTGTAAACCGATAATGAAGACTTGTGAATCCATTCTTGAGCGAGTTACGGAATGCTTTATAGCTAGTAAGTAACTCCGGTACTATAGTCCGTTAACTATACTAAGGTGGAAGGATTATTTATTAATTCTTCAATTAGGGTGGCAACGCGGGTAGCTCTCGTCCCTTTTATGGGATGAGGGCTTTTTTGTATTTTTTTTTATACTTTAGGCAATTAAGAATAGGAGGAATTGAATATGTTAGATATTAAATTATTACGTAGCAATTTTGAAGACGTTAAAGCCAAGCTTCAGTTACGTGGTGGAGATATAAGTTATATCGAAAAATTTGAAGACTTAGATCTAAACCGTAGAGAATTACTTGTTCAGGTGGAAGGGTTAAAAAGCCGCCGTAATGAGGTAAGCCAAGAAATTAGTGTATTAAAGCGTGAGAAGAAGGACGCTGAAGCGCTAATTGTTGAAATGAGAGAAGTTGGAGATAAAATTAAAGTTCTTGATGAAGAGATTAGAACATTAGAAGAGCAATTAGATGCAATTCTATTTACGATTCCTAACTTAGTTAGTGATTCAGTGCCAGTTGGATTAACTGAAGACGATAATATTGAAATTCGTAGAATAGGTGAAGTTCGTAAATTTGAATTCGAGCCAAAGGCACACTGGGATTTAGGTGTTGATCTAGATATTTTAGATTTCGAACGTGGAGCTAAAGTTACTGGTAGCCGATTTACTTTTTATAAAGGCTTAGGAGCTAGACTTGAACGTGCTCTTATCAGTTTCATGTTAGACCTTCATATTGAAGAACATGGTTATACAGAAATGTTACCACCTCAACTAGTAAATCGTGCAAGTATGATTGGTACAGGACAGCTTCCTAAATTTGAAGAAGATGCATTCCGTGTCGAGAAAGAAGACTTCTTCTTAGTACCAACAGCAGAAGTGCCTGTTACAAACTATCACCGTGATGAAATACTTGATGCTGCGCAACTGCCAATTGCCTATACTGCATACAGTGCTTGCTTCCGCTCTGAAGCAGGTTCAGCGGGACGAGACACACGAGGCTTAATTCGTCAGCACCAGTTTAATAAAGTTGAACTAGTTCGTTTCGTAAAACCTGAAGATTCTTATATTGAGTTAGAAAAATTAACATCTCAAGCTGAAAAAGTTCTTCAACTATTGGGATTACCTTATCGTGTAATTACTTTATGTGCTGGGGATATCGGATTTTCTTCTGCAAAAACTTATGACATTGAAGTTTGGTTACCAAGCTATGATGCATACAAAGAAATTTCTT
Organism: Gottfriedia sp. NPDC056225; assembly: GCF_042267765.1. Taxonomy (NCBI): domain Bacteria; kingdom Bacillati; phylum Bacillota; class Bacilli; order Caryophanales; family Bacillaceae; genus Gottfriedia; species Gottfriedia sp. NPDC056225. Next base: position 7,126 of record NZ_JBHJTJ010000070.1, read on the forward strand.
CTTGCAGTAACTTTGAGGCATTCCAAGCAAGACGAGCTAATATTCGTTTCCGACGTGATCCAAAAGGAAAACCGGAATTTGTTCATACATTAAACGGATCTGGACTGGCGATTGGACGTACGGTTTCTGCTATCTTAGAAAACTACCAACAAGAAGACGGTTCAATCATTATTCCTGAAGTTCTTCGTCCATATATGGGCGGAAAAGAAGTTATTAAATAATTGAAAAAGCAGATGGTATGAAGGAACCTCACTCATCTGCTTTTTTTTATTTAGACAGTTTTAAAGTCTATTTCATAATTAGGTGTAGTCCATAATTCCATCCATTTTTTAATTGCGGTTATTAATATAACTACTTCTAAAATCAACATTATAATTCATATCTTTCTCCTTAAATAGTTTATATGAATTTAAATAGAAGTACAAAACATCTGTATATTACTTCTGTTCATTAGAGTGCATACGCCATATCAATAGAGGCCATATTATAATATGAAAGATGTTTTAAGTTTTTTTAAAAATTTTTACAAGAATGCTTGACCATACATTTTCCATATGTTATTATAAATCTTGTCAATACGGAGTAATACCCAAGTCTGGCTGAAGGGATCGGTCTTGAAAACCGACAGGGGTGTAACAGCCCGCGGGGGTTCGAATCCCTCTTACTCCTCCATTTTTTAAAATTAACAGAGTGCATATATATTGGAGATTGTCAGCTCGTTACATTTATTGTAACGAGTTTTTCGTTTATTTACTTTGAAATTTAATCGAGAGAATCAAAAAAAGCTGCGAATTAATTAATTCGCAGCTTTTATTTATATAGAATGGTCTTTCAAATTAGACTTGAAGTCTAAACAAAGCCATTCGTTATGATCTAGATTTCATATATTTTTGTGAATGACTTAGTACATTACCAATCTTCTTAATGATCTCTTCTACTGAAGATTCATTTTTAATTAAATCATACTCGCTAATACTTAAACGAAGTACAGGGCAAGCGTTAAAGTTATTAATCCAATTTTCATAACGTGAATTCATTTCTTTCCAATATTCGATTGGAGTTTGTTGCTCCATTGGACGTCCGCGCTCTTTAATTCTCTCTACCACTTCATCAAAAGTTCCTTCTAAATAAATTAATAAATCAGGAGCTGGGAAGTATGGTGACATAACCATCGCATCAAATAGACTAGTATATGTTTCGTAATCTACTTCGCTCATTGTTCCTTTTTCGTAATGCATCTTTGCAAAGATTCCAGTATCTTCGTAGATTGAACGATCTTGAATAAATCCACCACCGTATTCAAACATTCTTTTTTGTTCCTTGAATCTCTCTGCTAAGAAGTATATTTGTAAATGGAAGCTCCAACGAGCAAAATCTTGGTAAAACTTATCTAAGTAGGGGTTTGTGTCTACCTTTTCAAATGAGGTACGAAAGTTTAAGGCATCTGCAAGTGCATTTGTCATTGTAGATTTTCCTACACCTACTGTTCCGGCAATTGTAATAACTGCATCATTTCGTATTCCGTATTTTTCACGCAAATTCATATACTTCTTAGCTCCTTTTGTAAGGTGTTTTCTAACGATTCAAGTATCATCGTCAAATCTCTTGGATTATTAACGAAGTCTATTTGATCACCATCAAATTTTAGTACGGGAATCTCAGGATGATTAGCTTGAAATTCTTTTATGTGTATTTCATAATCCTCTATTAACTGAATTAAGTATTTGTCTTCGATTAATTGCTCAAATTCTCTACCTCGAAGTTCAATGCGCTTTTGCAGTGTCTCAAGACTGGCAGTTAAGTAAATAACGACATTTGGTTTTGGCATATCTTCAGTTAATATTTGATAAATTTTTAAATATTTTTCATGCTGCTGGTCTTTTAATGTTCTGCTAGCAAAAATTAAATTTTTAAGGATGTGGTAGTCTGCAACAACTGGAATCGATTTTTTAAGAAAAATTCGGTCTATATCTTCTAATTGCTTAAATCGATTACAAAGGAAAAACATTTCTGTTTGGAAACTCCACTCTTCAATGTCCGTATAAAACTTACCCAAAAAAGGATTTTCATCTACAATTTCTTTTAATAGTTCATAATGAAAATGCTCAGAGATCGCTTTGGATAGAGATGTTTTTCCGACACCTATAGGCCCTTCTACAGTTATAAAAGGTACATGTATCATCTCTTGTCCTCCTTACTAGTCAAATTCCGTATCATACTCAAAAAACATACAGAAACTATTTTAACATACTGAAGTCAGAGCGAATACCATTTTAAAAAATTTCCAATTAGCTACAATTTATTGTCCTTTAGATGGTCCAGGACTCCTTCTATTTCCTGCGAAAGAATAATTGTGGCATTTAAAATATCTTTCATCATGTAAATAGTAACAGATTCATCGTAATCAGTAACTGAGGAAATTGCATCTTGAGGTATAATTAAGTTATAATTCCGCATAAATGCGTCGTTTGCCGTAAAAAGTACACAACGATTACCAGCAACCCCTACAATAACTAAATGAGTGACTTTTAATTCATTTAGTAAATCTTCAAGTTTTGTTAAATAAAAGCCTGAATAGTTTGGTTTGAAGATGAAGTAATCTTCGTCACTTGGTGTTATATGACTTATTAGGTCGTAACTTAAAGGATTTATACAATACTCAATAAGCTTTTCAGGAGTAGGATTTTCGACTTTGTAATAGTCATTAACATATACAATAGGAAGTTTTTTATTTTTAAAAAGTTCTCTTAAGTAATTGATTTTTGGGATCATATGTAACGATTTTTCTAAAAGGATACTTCCATGTTTAAAAGTAAATGAGTTGATTAAATCGACAATTAATAGTGCAGGTAGTTGTTTGTTTTTTTGATTTGAAGAATTCAATCGACTTCACTCCAATCTATAATTAGTTTATCTACTCGCATAAAGAATATTTGTTACATAGAGAAATAAAGAGGTGTAAAGTTTGAATAAAGATGAGTTTTATATGAAGTTAGCTATAGATGAGGCGTCAAAAGCAGAGCAATTAGGTGAAGTACCTATTGGAGCAGTATTGGTTCATAATGATCAGGTTATTGCAAGAGGATATAATTTACGTGAAACGAAACAAACCGCTTTAGGTCATGCAGAAATAAGCGCAATTGAGGAAGCGTGTAAAGTAATTGAATCTTGGAGATTAGAGGAAACGACCCTTTATGTAACGTTGGAGCCATGTCCAATGTGCGCAGGAGCTATTATTCAATCTAGAATTCCAAGAGTAGTTTATGGTGCGAGAGATCCAAAGGCAGGGTGTGGAGGATCAATTTATAATCTTTTACAAGAGGATCGATTTAATCATCGTTGTGAAGTTGTTTCAGGAATATTAGAAGAAGAATGTGGAAAATTATTAACGGATTTCTTTAGGGAACTGCGTTTGAGAAAGAAAAATTTGCCTTCCTGAGGACAAGGATTGATTTTTTATTTAGGTTCGTATATACTTTAACTACCGCTTCAAACAGCGGTTTAAATTAGGTTGTAACTTTGCCGTGCTAGGTGGGGAGGTAGCGGTGCCCTGTACTCGCAATCCGCTCTAGCGAGACTGAATTCCACTCCGAGGTGTATCTATTTTAGGGTCTGCCTTAAATAAGTGGTGTTGACGTCTGGGTCCTACGCAACGAGAACTCATGAACCTTGTCAGGTCCGGAAGGAAGCAGCAATAAGTGAGCCATCTCGTGTGCCGTAGGGGTGCCTGGGCCGAGCTAACTGTTTAAGTAACGCCTGGGGTAGTGCATCGAAGAGTGGTGCACGGCAGTAACTTTATAAAAACTCACTCAATATTTGAGTGAGTTTTTTTGTTTTCTTTAAAATATTTTCCATCAAATCATTACATAGGGTATAATAATGATGACTTTGTAAGAAGGAGGAAATCAATTGACTTATCAAGCATTATATCGTTTGTGGAGACCGCAACAATTCAAAGATGTTGTGGGGCAAGACCATATTATACGAACGTTACAAAACTCCCTTCTTCAGCAAAAAGTGTCTCATGCTTATCTGTTAACTGGTCCTCGTGGAACCGGTAAAACAAGTACGGCTAAAATTTTTGCAAAAGCTTTAAATTGTGAACACGCACCTACTAATGAACCTTGTAATGAGTGTGCTATTTGTAAAGGAATTACTGATGGATCTATTTCAGATGTAATTGAAATAGATGCTGCATCAAATAATGGTGTAGATGAAATACGTGATATTCGAGAGAAAGTAAAATATGCTCCTTCTGTAGGGAAATTTAAAGTGTACATAATAGATGAGGTCCATATGTTATCAATAGGAGCTTTCAATGCATTATTAAAAACATTAGAAGAGCCTCCGAGTCACGTTATTTTTATATTGGCTACTACTGAACCACATAAAATACCTTTGACAATTCTATCGAGATGTCAACGTTTTGATTTTCATAAGATAAGCGCTCAAACGATTTCGGAGAGACTAACTGTTGTACTGAATCATCAGCAAACAATGATTGATCCGGAAGCATTAATGATGTTATCACGTGCAGCGGAAGGCGGAATGAGGGATGCACTTAGCATTCTTGACCAAGCTATATCGTATAGCGATGAATCGATATCGTTAAATGATGTTTTAGCTGTAACTGGCACAGTGGCTCAGGAACGTTTATTATCCGTTGTTTCAGCAATAATAGATGGTAATGTTTCAGTTTGTTTGACCAATATCGAAGAGTTATTAAATCAAGGGAAAGACCCGGTTCGGTTTATTGAAGATTTAACAGTTTATTATCGAGATATTCTATTATATAGGCACTCACCAAATACTGTAGAGTTACTTGAGAGAGCAACAGTGAGTGAGCAATTTAAAGAGATTTGTGATGCATATAATGATGAGTTGATCTATCAAATTATTGCTTCACTTAGTAAAAGTCAGCAAGAAATGAAGTGGACTAATCATCCGAGAGTTTTACTTGAAGTGGCTATTGTGCAGCTTTGTCAAAAGGCTTCTGTTAGCAGTATTGGAAAAAAACAAGATGAGCTGACGCCTTTAATTAATAAAATCAATGCCCTTGAAAAAGAAGTAAAATACTTAAAAGAAAATGGGATTACAGTTAGTGGGGCAGGTGAGCCTTCAGCTAATGCAAGACCAAAATCAACTGCTAGTCGTTCAAAAATACCTAGTAGCTTAGTACAAGGTGTATTAAGAGCGGCTTCTAAGCCAGAAAAAAATAAAGTTTTGGCTATTTGGTCTTCGCTGCAAGATCAATTAAGACAACAAAATAAAGTTTCCACTGCGACCTTAGTATCGTATGGTGAAGTTGTAGCTGCTTCTTCTGAACAATGTATTGTTGCTTTTAAATCAGAAACAATATGTGATTTAATTAATAATAATGGAGAGCAAGAACACTTAACTACAATCAACCAAACCTTATCTAGTATATTAGGTGCAGAAATGAGTATGTTAGCAATTCCCGAGGAAGATTGGAGATCGACTAGGGATTCATTTTTAAATACAACAAAACAGCAAGAAACTTCTAAATCAGAAGTTTCGCCAATTGTACAAGAAGCAATAAATCTTGTTGGTGAAGATTTGGTAATTATTAAAGAATAACTATATATTGGAGGAAATGAAAATGATGCGTGGCGGAATGGGTAATATGAATAATATGATGAAACAAATGCAGAAAATGCAAAAACAAATGGAACAAGCTCAAAATGAATTAAATGAGCGTACATTTGTTGGGACTGCTGGTGGCGGAATGGTAACTGTTACAGCTAATGGATTAAAACAAATTGTAGAAGTGAATATTAAAGAAGAAGTAGTAGATCCAGAAGATATCGAAATGCTTCAAGATTTAGTTTTAGCTGCAACTAATGATGCTCTTAAACAAATTGAAGATGCAACAGCTAAAACGATGGGGCAATTTACTAAAGGAATGAATATTCCAGGATTATTTTAGAGGATAAGACAGATGCATTATCCTGAACCGATATCCAAATTAATAGATAGTTTTATGAAATTGCCAGGGGTTGGTCCCAAAACGGCCGTTCGTCTGGCCTTTTTTATGTTAGATATGAAACAAGATGACGTATTAGATTTTGCGAAATCTATGATTGATGCAAAAAGAAAGTTATTATATTGTACCGAATGTGGCCATATTACTGACCAAGATCCTTGTTATATTTGTGGTGATCAGCATAGAGATCGCTCGACAATCTGTGTAGTTCAGGATACTAAAGATGTTATTGCCATGGAAAAGATGAGAGAATACCAAGGTTTATACCATGTACTTCATGGAGCGATTTCTCCTATGGAGGGAGTAGGACCAGAAGATATTAAGATCATGGAACTATTAAGCAGATTAAAAGATGATGTAGTTCAGGAAATTATTTTAGCTACCAACCCGAATATTGAGGGAGAAGCGACTGCTATGTATATTTCTAGGCTATTAAAATCTACGGGTATCAAAATTACTCGAATCGCACATGGTTTACCAGTAGGTGGAGACTTAGAATATGCAGATGAAGTTACACTCTCAAAAGCTTTAGAAGGTAGACGAGAAATTTAGAAATTGAATAATGGAGAGAGACCATGGGTTTTTTTCGTAAAAAAAACGGAAAGCTTCGAAAAGAATTTGATGAAAAGTTAGTAGATAAATTGCACAACTACAAAGACACTTATTTAAGTCAAGTAGAATTAATGGAAAGAAGTGTAGATCCTCCAGACGATCTATTAATCCATATTAAGATTTATCAGGCTAAATATTTCTTCTTACTAAAAGAAGCGAAGGCAAGAAATGTATTAATAACAAGAATGAAGTAGTTAAGAGAGGCTATTGTTAAACAATGGTCTCTTTTTTTGTCATTGATTTTAGATTATGCTCATACAATTTTAGTACAAGGTGTACAAGTTATATGAGGAGGAGTTTTTTGTGAACAGTATTATTATGATATCAGTTGGTTTATTTGTTATTTTATTTTTATTCTTAGTAGGACTACCAGTTAAAGCGTTAAAAAAGATAAGCAAATATGTATTAAGAGGCATCGTGTGCGTCATGATCGTCTTTATTTTAAACTACGCATTAGCTTCTAATAATTTTCATATTCCAATTAATACAGTTACTTGTGCGTTCTTAAGTATTGTGGGTGTACCTGGTATTGTAGCTTTGAGTGTTATTGGTATTTATTTAGTTTAAAAAATATAGAAAAAAGTTTTGTAAAAAGTGTTGACCATTTTTGAAGGGGATGTTATATTTATATACGTCGCTGATGGCGATAACAAAAAAAACAAAAAAACATTTGACAGATTTTGTCGATAATGTTAAACTAATTAAGTTGTTAAAAAAACAACGGAATGATCTTTGAAAACTAAACAAAACATGAAGTAAACGTCAATTATTAGTTTTTTGAGCAATACAAGATTTAAACTTAACTTTTATGGAGAGTTTGATCCT
>NZ_JBHJTJ010000071.1:0-11730 GCF_042267765.1 Gottfriedia sp. NPDC056225
ATATGTAATAAATTCTCTTCATTAAAAGCACTCCTTATTATTTAAAAATTTCCATTAGCTTCCATTACTAAATGATTTGATGAAACTTTAATAAATAATTTTCTATTAAACTCACTCATACAAATAGCCTTTTACAACATATAATTGAACGTTTAACTATTTATTAAAGCTAAATCATCTTAGAAACCATCCTAGAGAGGAGTAAACTACATGTTGTTAGAATGGTCTAGTATTGCTTTAACTGCTCTACTTTCATCATATGTTATCATAATTGCAAATAGAAAAAAGAATAGACTTTCTTGTACTGCCGGGAAGATGATTAGTATGACTAATTCAATGATGACAAGTGTAACAATTGGAACGATTTGTGGGATTTTATACCGTGATACAGATTTAACGATTCCTACAATTATTTCAATATGTGTTGGAATTTTAATAGGGTATTTAACGGGAAAACCATTATCTTTAATGGCTGTATTAGAAGGTATAACAGCAGGTATAATGGGTGGAATGATGGGAGCAATGCTTGGAATTATGCTTCAGGAAACATATTTAAATATATTAATCTATTTTATAGATGTTGTTTTTGTTTTAATCACGATTTTACTTATTAAAGTGATTGATCAAGAAATAAGTAAATTTAATGAAAACGAAAAATCTGCTCAATCTATTTAAACAACAAAGCCTACCTTTAATAAAAAGGTAGGCTTCTGCGCTGTTGTAAATAGAACTTGTCACTTAATCAACTATATTTTCAATGTAAAGGAAGCAGTATGTGGTTGTTTTCCACTACAGGATTCTCGCTTTCCATGGGGCGAGATTCTTGAGCCTCCTCGGCCGTGCGCCTGCGGGGTCTCAGCCTTCCCGCATCTCCCATAGGAGTCGAGAACCCCTCCGTTCCAATCAACTACTTCAATTTTAAAAAGTGTGTAGTAAAAACCTTTTTAACCCCCTTTAGTTAGAAAAAATAGAAATTAAATGTTCCGCTATTTTGCTAATATACTTAAATTTCCTGTTTATAAACTAATAAATGAATTCTTTAAACAATTAGCATCTTAGGTAAGTATATTCTGAAAAAGAGTCATTACAAAAGTTTGTTGGAATTCTTAAACAAATTAAAAACATCATTAACAGAAATTTGCCTTCAAACAAATCATTTAGTTACATTTTAACTATTGACAATTTTATATTTTAAAACTTTAAAAACCTACCTTCAATAATAGGTAGGCTTCACATTTTTCATATTAAATTTTCTCTAAATGGCTTGTATCACAAAGTAATTTGAACTCTATATTCTTATCTTGATTAACATGTATAATCGTTAAACTTGTTCCATGTACATAAGGTATATCCCATAATTTTTCAGTTGGTGATTGTTTTAAATAAGCTACAATCGTCGCTAATACAACAGCGTGAGTAACGATTAAAACGTTTCCTTCCTCATTTGAGTTGACTATCTTTTGAATAACATCCCCCACTCTGTTTCTTAAGTCTTCTAAACTTTCACCTCGATGTGGAGCATGGTCATACAAATGAGGAGAACTCCATAGCGATTCAAACTCATTTTTAAATTGCTCATTTATTTCTATTTTCGTTTTCCCTTCCCAATCACCGAAATTAATTTCTTTCAAATCATCCTCTTGAATAAGTTGGATAGATCGGTCACTCGTTAAAATATTTGCTGTTGTTACTGCACGTTTGCTCGAACTTGTGTAAATTTTACTAAACTTTACTTCTGATAGCTCTTTACCTAATAATTTTGCATCTCTAATCCCATTGGAAGTAAGATTGGAGTCCTTTGAACCTTGGAGTCGATTTTCAATATTCCACTCTGTTTCACCATGTCTTGTTAAATAGATTGTTAACAAATTAAAACTCCTAACTGTATTTTAGTAATTATTTATTTGTATGTTTTTCTTCTCATCGCTTACTAATATACCAGCAATTAAGTTAAGTAAAACTTTAGTAATTATAGGTTTATGCACTATATAATCTCTTTATAGAAATTCAAATTAATCTATTAATAGAATAAGTTTTTTACATAAGCAAAAAATAATTGAAAAATCTTATTTATAAACTGTCAACATACTGTTTAGCTTCTAATAATATTCCAAATACATTTCTAGCTTCTCTAACTGCTTTAATTATCTCACCATCTTGTTTAAGTTTACGCAATTCATCATTTATTGGGTGTTTTAGGCACTTTAACTTGAGTAGCGACCTGGTCAAACTTTCTGCTTATATACTTCAATCGCTTTTCTAGTGCGTTTAACCTATTGGTAATACTAAGCATAAAAATTATGAATAACAAACCGATGAATAAATACTCCATCTTTTTTCCCCCTGAAGATTTCTCTAATTTAAAAGGTATTCAAGTTAGATGAATTCTTTCTTATCCGATCCTGTCATTTAGTTAATAAAATCAATCTATTTAGTAGATCAATTATTTAAGATAAATATCATTGATCTGTGATTTCTATTTTCAGCACTACAAATTAACTTAATGTTGAGACTTTTTTAGTAAAAAGTTTTACTTCATTTAAAAACTTTTCCTTCTCTTCTAAAAATGGATAATGATTACTTTCATTAAATAGAACGAATCTAGAATTTTTAATTCCTTCAGCTATTTCTTCCGAGTATTCAATTGGACATTGTACATCATACTTTCCACAAATGATTAAAGTCGGACAGCTGATTAGTGAAAGTTTTTTTGTGACATCATATATTTGATATTCCGTATTAAAGTAATTTAAGCGAATTGAACACATTTTTTTAGAGATTGGTAGATTGAAAAATTCATTGTATCGTTCTGGTTTATGTAAAGATAATTTTGTCCGCTCAATCGAAAGATTTACTCTTTCTTCATTAGATAGTTCACTGCCTTTTAGTTTTTCAATGAGCTCTTGCATTTTACTATACCTAGGATGAGCTTTGTTATAAATACAGTCTTTTGAAAACGTTGCATAGTCTCTCGCTGCAGCACCAACAATCATATTAGATGTTAATGAGTTTGAGAAATAAATTCCATAAATAATTCCAAGCATCCCACCAGTAGAATGTCCAGCAAAACTCCAGGAAGTATAGCCTAGTGATTCCCTAATTTCTTCTAAATCAAAAATTGTTTCCAACATACTTAATTCATGTGGAAAATGTGCTTTTTCTGAATTACCTGTTTCTCGTAAATTTATTAAGTATACTTTAAATAATTTAGTAAAAGAATTTGCAAAATAATCTCCTGAATCATTAAACTCAGAATAATGGTGAGTTACACATAATGGTTCGCCTTCACCTTTGCTAAATACTTCAAAAACCCCTCTTTTAGTGTTAATAAGCTTTCGTTCCCATTTCTCCATATAAAATACCTCTACTTTTTGATTTACAATCATGCAGTTATCTTTTGACGGAGTAATACCAAACTTCTTCTTCTCCAAAAAAGACTCCGTTTGGATTAAATCCGTACTGTTTATATAAATTCATCGCTGATTTATTATCTTTATGAACTGTTAATCGAATTTCATTGCATTGAGGATGTTTATTTTTAATCCAGTTTACCATTTCAGCAAACGCAAATTTTCCATAGCCTTTACGTTGATGTTTTTTATCTATTAAAAAACCATTGATCCAAAAACTATTCGTCGTATTCTCTTCAAAGGCATGCATAATAAATCCAACCATTTTTTGATCATCATAGATTGCAAATGGGATATATTCTACATCTTCACCATCAGGTTTTATATAAATCTTTGCGAGTGATACAGCAACTGAAGGGACATAATTTAATTGGTTTCTGGAAACCCCAAGTTTAATTGCTTTTTCCCAATTTTCTCTTGTTACGATTTCTAAACGTATATTCATTATTTGCCTCCTTGAATATCTACAATAATTCGATTCTTTAGTAAAAACTCATCACCTTATATCATATCATTTTTTTCATTATATTCAGAAAAATAAATTATTACGGTAATTGAAATTTCCAAAAGAAGAACGCATATTATTCTTTCTTTTGGTAATACCAACCTTGATAAGTAATTTTTCTAATTTAATAAGTCACCCTTATTTATTACGTAAATATGAAAGGATAATATAAAATGAAAAAAAGTTTAATTACCACTTCGATCCTATCTGCATTTGTAATTGGCTCTTTGGCAGGTATTAGTTTTAGTAAAGCTGAATTTGAACGAAGCACACAAGAGCATAATGTTATGTCCACAAATTGGTTTCAGACCTCTGCTGAAAATAAGGCATTGCAAATTCAAATTTATAATCAAGCAAAAGAAGAACTTGCCGAGACAATGGTTAAAAGGAAAGCAAGTGATAAATTAAATAATAATGCTAAACCTGCTGCTGTCGTTTTAGACATTGATGAGACTGTACTCGATAACTCCCCTGATACTGCCTGGTCAATTAAAAATAATACGTCTTACCCCCAAGGATGGGATGAATGGATCCACCTAGCAAAAGCTGAGTTAATACCAGGTGCCAAAGACTTTTTATTAACTGCAAAAAAAATGAATGTTGATATTTTTTATCTTACAAATCGGCCTGAAAAAACACGCAATGACACAATAAGAAATATGAAATTTCATGACTTACCTAACGTCGATAATAAACATTTGTACTTTAAAACTGATACTGCCCAAAAAGGTCCAAGACAGGCAGAAATTGCAAAAACTCATGATATTGTTATGTTAATCGGAGATAATTCAAATGATTTATCTGATATTTTTTATAAAGCGGATTTAAAAACTAGAAAAGAAAATGTTGATAAAATCGCTAAAGATTTAGGAATTAAATATATACAACTTCCAAATCCAATGTATGGTGATTGGGAAGATGCAATTTATCAATACAAACCGTCAAAAACAGAAGATGAAAAAGCAGCAGATCGCTATAAAACCTTACAACCCATGAAATAATACTGAATCAGGTTAGATAAGATAGATTTTTCTTATCTGACCTTTTTTATTGTGCCTTTCAAATTTCTACATACACAAACTCTGAGATTATTCATTAAACTATGATCCTTCATAATTAGTAAAATCTGTTATTTTCCGCTAATAAAGATTTCAATAATTAAAAATCAATTAAACCCATTAATAAAATCTTATTTAAAATGACTCAATAGTTAGCAGGAAAAACCTAATACAGTAGGGAATTTATTTAAAAAAACAATTATTTTGTCGAAATCTTAAATTTTTTCTACAAAAAACATTGATTCCAGTTACTTATCGAAAGACTGCTATGGGGATATCATTTTCTTCCGATTATGAAGAGTTCGCTCTAGGCAATGATCCACTTTAATTATGAATCGTATTTGAATCAAATGAAATCAGGGAGATGTGACAAATGTTAGAGGTAGGAAATTTAAAGGAATCCGAACAAACCATTTTTACTCATTCAGGTCCAATCATCCAAACGATTGATCGAAATATCGAGATTATTAGTCGACAGGATGAACCGCTCATCGTTTTACTTGGAAATGTTTTAAGTGATGATGAATGTGATGAGCTAATTAGCCATGCGAAATTTCGCATGAAACGGTCAAAAATTGGATTATCTCACGAAGAAAATAACATGCGAACGAGCAGTGGCATGTTTTTCGATGAAAGTGAAACTGAACTGATCAAACGAGTTGAAAAACGAATCGAAACTATAATGAATATTCCAATCGAACATGCAGAACCTTTACAAATTCTTCATTATGAACCTGGGCAACAGTATAAGCCGCATTTCGATTACTTTTCCAATCACCGAACGAATAATAATAGAATTAGTACGCTTATTCTCTATTTAAATGATGTAGAAGAAGGCGGCGAAACAATTTTTCCTTCTCTTAACTATTCGGTTACAGCAAAAAAAGGCACAGCTTTATACTTTGAATATTTTTATCAGGATGAAACGATTAATGAACTAACACTACATGCGGGTAACCCTGTTATTAGCGGAGAAAAATGGGTTGCTACACAATGGATCAGACGACAACGCGTTCGTTAATTCACTATCATTCTTAATCTATGATGAATATATGGAAAATTACGACTGGATATTTCTGACAATTCTAATAATAATAAATTTTCAAGATTACTTAACGATTTCTAAAAAATGAACCTATAATAAAAACGCATGGTGAAATATCCATGCGTTTTATCTATATTTCATTAGTTTTCTAAGTCTACTTCATTGAAAAAACTACTATTCACTTTAACATATTCATCTTGTTCTTCAACATATGGCATATGTGCACTCTTCTCAAATACGTGAAACTTAGCATTTGGAGTTAGTGTACTGAAGTATTTTGTAGATTCAGGAGTTGCTTCATCAAATCGTCCACAAGTATACATTGTTGGTACATGTATGTCTTGTAATTGTGAAGTACAGTCAAAACTCTTTAAGTTTCCAGTTACATGAAACTCTGATGGCCCCCACATTATATTGTAAACTTCTGAATTTCTGTAATGTCTTCCCTCTTTTAGAAATTCTGGATATGGGTCTAATCTGCAAACAAAATGCTTATTAAAAATGGAAGTTGCTTCCTTGTATTCTTCTGATTCTGTTGTTCCATTCTCTTCACAGCTTTTTAAAGTTTCTTGTACCTCAAGTGGAAGTAGCTTTCGATTACGATCCTGATCTTCCGCCCATAATGGCGCACTTAAGCAAGGACTTGAAAAGACTATGCTCTTGACTCCTACTGGTGTCGATAAATAATAAGCTGCAGCTAAAGTCGTTCCCCATGAATGGCCGAGAATATGAAACTCATCAAGTGAAAGTCCTTCCCGGATTTGCCCTAATTCTTCCACAAATCTATCTATATTCCATAATGAAGTGTCTGTTGGACGCTCAGATTTTCCACAGCCTAACTGGTCATAAAAAATAACTGGGCGATCTTCTGCTAATATATCTAGACCTTGCATTGAATAATGCGATGAACCAGGCCCACCATGTAAAACAATTACAGGTGTATTTTTAGAATCAATGTTATGAATCTGATACCATACTTTCCCACCAATTACTTCAATAAATCCTTCTTTTACAGTCATCTATTTCTCCCCTTTTTAAGTATTAATAATAGATTTCGATGTTTTTTCATAGACGCCTAACTAACATGAAAAGAAAAGAACAGATCAACAGAATAAAAAATACATTGATCTCTATTTCACATCCTAGACAGTTTTATGTATTTCCATTTATTATTTATCTGAATTTTATCATATTTTCTATTTTTTCCAAATTTAAATCGTCAAACTTTGCAATAGATTTTTTTAATATCTACTACTCTTTTTTTAATGAATCTGTATATTTTTTCAAAACAGCTATATATAAAGAAGTCGGCTTTGTCATGAATTTTTCTTGAAAGAAATAATATAAGAAAGAAACTAATCTATAAGCCAATGGGGGCGATTTAATTGGCATATGTTGAACTTGATTCACACACAAAGCTCTATTATGAAGATCATGGAGAAGGTCAAACTGTCCTATTTGTTCACGGAGTTATGATGAGTAGTAAGTTCTTTCATAAACAAGTACCGTATTTTAGTAAAAATTATCGAGTTATTACATTAGATTTAAGAGCACATGGAAAATCTTCAAAAGTACAATATGGTCATACAGTTGCACAGTATGCTAAAGATTTAAAATGCTTTATCGAAAAATTAGATTTAAAAGATGTAATATTAGTAGGCTGGTCAATGGGTGCTTTTGTGTTGTGGGATTATGTGAATCAATTCGGAACTAAAAATATTAAAGCTTTAACAGTAGTTGATCAATCTGCATCTGATTATATTTGGCCTGATTGGGAGTTTGGAGCATTTGATTTTACGATATTAAAAAATGTCATGCAATCGATTCAAGAAGATCAAAACCAATTTAATAGCGATTTTATATATGGTATGTTTATGGATCAACCTAATCCAAAGGAGCATAAATGGATTTTAAAGGAAATGAATAAGTTACCTGCAGCAATTGCAAGCACAATAGTCTTTAATCAAACTGCAGTAGATTATCGTGATACACTTTGTAACGTAGATATACCTACGTTAATTTGCTTCGGCAGTCATGGATTCTTCCCATTAGAGGCTGGTGAATTTATCCAATCAAGAATTAAAGGTTCTAAATTCGTTCCATTTTATAATAGTAGTCATCTCTTATTCTTAGAAGAAACAGATAAGTTCAATCAAGAACTAGACGAATTCTTTAAAGAGCTAAGAAAAACAGGAAAAAAGAAATCAAATTCTAGAAAAAAAGCAACAAAAAAAGCTGGAAACTAAATCAGTACAGGGAGGGCAGGATTTAGTAGGTTATAAAAATCCCCTACTATACCTGCTCTTCTATCCTCATTTAAACCAGCCTTTTTCTTTCGATTGTTTAATAGCTTCAATTCTATTTTTCACTTCTAATTTGTCTAAAATCATAGAAATATAATTTCTTACGGTACCAGTTTTCAAGCTTAATTCATCTGCAATTTCTTGTGTATTTTTACCATCGGCTACAAGTTCTAAAACTTCTTTTTCACGATCAGTCAACGGATTCTCTTCTGCATAAACATCATCCATTAATTCAGGAGCATAAATTCTCTTTCCTGAAATGATGCTTCTAATTGAGCTTGCTAACTCTTCACTTGGGCTATCCTTTAGTAAATATCCCTTTACGCCTGCTTTTAATGCTCTTTGGAAATAACCAGACCTTGCGAAAGTTGTGAGGATCATGACTTTACAATCGAATGCTTTTAATTCTTCTGCTGCTTCAAGGCCCGTTTTACTTGGCATTTCGATATCCATAATGCAAATATCCGGTTGTAATTGCTTAACAAGTTTTACTGCTTCTTCTCCGTTTGAGGCTTGACCTATTACTTCCATATCATCTTCTAAGTTAAGTAAAGAACCAAGCGCTCCTAAAAGCATTCGTTGGTCTTCGGCGATAACAATCCTAATCATTTTAGTCCTCCACTTCAATTTGTTTTACATCTATTGGAACTCTCATAATTAATGTCATCCCATTTTCACAGTTAACATCTAGTGTTCCATTCACAAATTCGAGTCGTTCTTTCATACCGATTAATCCATAGCCTGTCGTAAATTTTTCAATAGAAGTACATCCAACCCCATTATCCATAACAGAGAAGATAATTTCATTTTTCATTTGTTTAATCGAAATTCTACATAGTGTAGCACTACTATGCTTTACAACATTTGTTACAGCTTCCTTTAAGCACATACTGACTATATTCTCTGTTAATAAAGAAACATTTGTTAGTTGAAGTGTATCATTACACTCGAATGTAATTTCCGCTGCGAGCAAAAATTGTTTAATTCTTATTAGCTCATCCTTAATTCGAATTCCACGCATTTGAGAAACAATTTTTCGAACTTCATTTAAGGCCGTTCTGGCAGTTTGCTGTACATCTTTTAATTCATTTTGAGCCAGTTCTGGATCTTTCGTAACTAACTTTCTTGCTAAGTCACTTTTTAAGCCTATCAGGGAAAGTTTTTGACCTAGTGTATCATGTAAATCTCGTGCAATTCTTTGTCTCTCTTCTAATTTCACAAGATCTGAAATACGTTTATTAGCATCTACAAGCTTTTCTTCTAATTGCCCTCTTTCATTCCGGCTATATAGACTAAAAGGTAATAAGATTACACTGATCCAAGTTACGATTATAAATGGCAACTGCCTAATTAATAATTCTTCTTGAAGAATTATTGTAATGTTAATCGAAATAGTCGTTATGACTAAATGAAGGATATATAAAGTTAAAAAAGTAACTCGACTTTTCTTCTTTCCAATCATGTAAGCTATAAAAAAAGCAAAATATACATAACTAAAAAGTATATTCATTGAAAAGGAAATGACAATTAATATGGATGACCAAAGATAGATCGACCAACCTTGTGATATGTATGCCAATCGGTAAATAATTAAAAATGAGATCGTTAATAAAATTCCTACTACAATTCTTAAGGTAGAATGTGCCGAAAGAAAAATAAAATAAAATGGTGAAATTCCTAGAACTGTCCAAATGTATGGCGAAATTCCAGTACTTTTTAAGAAAACTAAATATCTTTTAAACATAGATTAACCTCTTTATTCAGACGTATTATGTCATTCTTTAACAATCTTATCACATTTAGACAAAGTTAATCTTTAAATTGTAAATTGAATACATCGAAAGTTCAGACAGTGTCTGAACTTTCGCGGTTTACTTTATAAATTGTTTTAAGATCTTTAAATCTTACAAACTGCTTTGTATTTTCATCCCAAAGTCGGAATTTTAAAGAAGTAAAACTTGTTTTTAGTGTAATTGTTGGCACATTTTGTAATGGAAGTGTATTATTGTGAACTTCCTCTAAATTGTAATTCGGTACTCTAGGACTCAAATGATGAACATGGTGGTATCCAATATTACCAGTCAGCCATTGCAATATTTTTGGGAGTTTATAAAAAGAGCTTCCCTCAACTGCAGCTTTTACATATTCCCAATTATTGTCTTCTTCAAAATAAGAGTCTTCAAATTGATGCTGCACGTAGAAAAGCCAAATTCCTAATACTGCTGATACGAAAAAGATCGGCCCTTCCACTAACAAATAATTTTCCCAACCAATTTGCCAGCAAAACAATGCAGAAATACCAACAATTAAAATATTCGTTAAATACGTATTTAATCTTTCTTTTAATTTTGCATTTTTTGCATTAAAGCGATTTGAAATTAGCACGATATAAATCGGCCCTAAACCAAACATGATTAGTGGATTACGATATAAACGGTATTGCAACTTTGTCCAGAACGGAGCAGCAACATATTCATCTACTGTTAAAACCCACATATCACCAATTCCGCGCTTATCTAAATTACCACTTGTTGCATGGTGAATTGAATGACTATGCTTCCACTGACTAAATGGAAATAGCGTTACAACACCTGTAATCGTCCCAAGAACTTTATTTGCGGTTTTATTCTTAAAAAACGATTGATGACAACAATCATGGAATATTATAAAAACCCTTACTAAGAATAATGCTGCAAAAACATCAATAACGATCGTTAGTACTACTGAAACAGAGATACTTTTAAAAGCAATAAACCATAAAAATAAAAATGGGATAAATGTATTGATCATTTGCCAAATACTAGCTTTTAAATTTGATTTTTCATAAGGCATAATTTGTTTACGTAAACTCTTTTGATTTTCTTTTGACATTTAGAAGTTCCTTCCATATGTTGGTGACTAAACTTTATTATATTATCCTAATTATATAAGTTAATCTTGCGGGTGGTAGTAGCAGGCGTCATGTAGAATTAATGACAAATGTCATATTGAATAAACCGTTTACTTTCAATATAATTTCTACCAAAACATAATAGTTAGAATGGTTAATTTTTCATTTTATATTACATTTTTTTTATAAAAAAAAAGTAATACCCGAATAGTATTACTTCATGCTTGTACAAAGTCCCAAAATATATGTTTTTTTACCTTTCTGCGACAATTTTATTTTTTTTAATTTTGCCAAAAGGTTTAAAATAAGTAATAAATGTCATAAATGCTAAACAGCTAATGTTAAATAATCCCGTTATAATGATTGAAAGCCAAGTTGATTCGAATTTACTTTCTTTAAGAGCAGCAATCCCGGTATGTTCTGCGGCCTTAACTAAGTATGAAAACCAGTCATTTAAAAAGAAGATACCAAGAAATATAACTAAAATAGATAAAGTTAGTTTAATAACCACCCAATAAT
>NZ_JBHJTJ010000072.1:0-11691 GCF_042267765.1 Gottfriedia sp. NPDC056225
ATATAAATATTATGCAGGTTTTTCTGAAGGATTTGTTGAAGATATTTTAGGTTTACTTGAGATAAAAACAGATGATATTATTTTTGACCCATGGAATGGTAGTGGCACAACTACATATGTTTCATCAATTAAGAATATCAAATCTATTGGAATAGACATGAATCCTGTTATGACTATAATTGCAAAAGCAAGATTACAGGATTTTACAGAAAATGATACTAAAATTAAAGAAATATTGACTCAATCTAGAAAATATCGGACCACAATAACGGAAACCGATGCATTGTGTAATTGGTTTTCTATTGATACAGTTAAAAAGATTAGGAATATTGAAAGAGCGATTTTGGACGGACAGTTTATAGGGTCAATTATAAAAGATGATAACTTTACAATAAATCAAAGTTTTTATTGTTTAGCGCTTTTTAATTCAGTAAAAATGCTCTCGAAAAATTTCAAATCATCTAATCCAACTTGGCTAAAAAAGCCTATAGAAAATAATAAAGTAAAAGCAACCCGAATAGAGATTGAAAAAATTTTCTTAAATGAACTTAAAGAAATGAACAATGTTCTTAGTAAAAAAGAGGGGAGTATGCAATTATTCCCAGAGATAAAGATTGGAGAGTCTGAAAACATCAATATTAATGATGAATCTATAGATGTAGTAATTACTTCACCTCCATATTGTACTAGATTAGATTATGCAGTAATGACTAGTATAGAATTAGCTATTCTAAATTTGACAGAAGATGATTTTGTCAAATTAAGGCACTCTTTAATAGGTGCACCTGTAATTCATAAAGAGCAATCACAACCATTGAAAGAATGGGGAAAAACGTGCTTAGAGACTTTAAAAAAAATAGAATTACATGTATCTAGAGCTTCAAAGAGTTACTATTTAAAAACTTATCAACAATATTTTGATTCCATATATGCTTCATTAAAAGAAATTAATAGGGTCCTGAAAAAGGGGGGGAAGTGTACAATTGTAGTACAAAATTCATTTTATAAGGATATATTAGTAGATTTAAAAGAAATCTTCATTGAAATTCTTAAAGGATTTGGCTGGGAATTAGTATATATTTATGAATTTAATTCAGATAATAATCTAGTTGATATCAATACCAAAAGTAAAAAATATAGAGTGGATTCAAAAATTAAAGAATTCGCAATTATTTTTAGAAAGGGTGAATAAAAGTTGGGAAAAGATAACCAAACATCACAATTAGAATTATTAGAAATTATAGATGATAAAATTGAGCAAGTGCGAACTAAAAGTTTAGA
The DNA here is from genome assembly GCF_042267765.1 of Gottfriedia sp. NPDC056225. Taxonomy (NCBI): domain Bacteria; kingdom Bacillati; phylum Bacillota; class Bacilli; order Caryophanales; family Bacillaceae; genus Gottfriedia; species Gottfriedia sp. NPDC056225. The sequence goes on from NZ_JBHJTJ010000072.1 coordinate 1,282, forward strand.
TTTATCTTTTAATGAAATTTTAGACATGTACAAGGATGGAGAATTTAAAATTGATCCGGCTTATCAAAGATTGTTTAGATGGCCACAAGAAAAAGAGTCACAGTTTATTGAATCGTTAATATTAGAAATGCCCATCCCACCTATTTATGTAATTGAACAAGAAGAGAGTGTTTATGAACTTATAGATGGCTTACAAAGGATTTCTACTTATTTGCATTTTAGAGGGGTTTTACAAAAAGAACAATTAAATATAGAAAATGAAGATGAAATAGATGATGGATCAGAAGATGAAATAGATGAACAAATAGTTGATGAATTAACAAAATTAAATGAATTAGATGCATTAGAAACAAAAAGGGAGTCAAATCTTTTACGTTTAGAAGGTTGTGATATCGTAAAAGAGCTGAATGGATTAACATATAATGAGTTACCAAAGACATTACAAATTCGACTTAAAAGAAGTTTTGTGAGAGTAGAGGTTATTCGTAAAGGTAGTGATCCAAGATTAAGATACTATATGTTTAAGCGTTTAAATACAGGAGGAGAAATATTAAGCGACCAGGAAATTAGAAATTGTACAATTAGGCTATTAGATGATAAATTTAATGATTTTATAATCGACTTAAGCTCAAATGTTGACTTTAAAAATACAATTAGTCATTTAAATAAAGAAAGAGTTGAAAAAAAAGAGGATCAAGAGTACATACTTAAATATTTTGCTTATAAATTAGATAGGATTAATTATAAGAAAAATATTGGTCCTTTTCTAACCAGTTTTATGGAGAAGGTATCTGATAGTAATCATTCTGACAAAATAGATTTCAACTATGAAAAGGAAAAAGTAGAATTTGAAAAGACTTTTAAGATTTTGAATTTAACTTTGGGTGAAAAATCTTTTGACAAAAAACGTCAGGGGAAATATGTAGCTGCAATTACATCTACTCATTTCGATGCTTTTACAATGGGATTACAACCTTACCTAGATAAAATCGATACCTATGATACTGAACTAGTATCAAATTTAAAGAATATTTTGGATGGTGCAAAAACAAATAAGAGCTTTTTAGCGAGTGCTTCAAATGGAGGTAAAAATACACGGAATTTTCTTGCAAATCGTATAGAAGTCATAGAAAACTTGGTTGGAGAGTTTTTAAATGGAAGGAAGTAAAATATTAAGTATCCGTGAAGAACTTGAAAATGAATTAACTTGGCGAACGAATGAGCTGAAGATTTTAAAGAATCAACTTATAAAAATACCCAAGCCAGAAGATCGAGATATTTATAGAAAATCACTAGTAGTAATGCTATACGCTCATTATGAAGGTTTTTGTAACTTTGCTTTTCAAACCTATGTTATTGCTATTAATGAAGAAAATCTCCTACGTAAAGACGTAAATAGCAACTTAGCTGCCGCTTCAATGCATCAAGAATTCTCATTATTTGAACAAGATGAGTACAATGAAAATCGTTTTAAAAAGGTTTTTGGTAAGAAGCCCCCTGAAGATAATAAGTTATTTAAATTTTCAAAGAGAGTTTATTTATATGAGGCTTTTGATGACTTCTTAAATCAAAAAATTGAAATTCCCGATAAAATTGTTAATACAGAAAGTAACTTATGGCCAGTAGTACTTAAGAAGCTACTTTATAGCCTAGGATTACCAGAAAGTACATTTGCAAGGCATGAAACTTCAATCAAGAATCTAGTTAGTACAAGGAATGGAATTTCTCATGGTCAAAAAAAAGATGGAATAAGTGAAGTAACTTTTGAAGAGTTAGAGAAGTCAACAAATGAGATTAATAATTCGATAATTAAATTGATATATAACTCATTAATAAATAAAGAGTACCTTAATCAAAATATCAATGATCTTTGACAGAAAATGAATTTGTTAAGGGCGATAATATATTGGTAAATTAGGTATTTAAAGGGATACGATTTTGAATTAAACAAATAAATCTCCTAATTTTTATAAATCTTATTCTTAATTTTATGTTAAATGAATGAAAAGAATACAAATTTTCCTAAGGATTTTGTGAAAAATTGACTCCCTGTTGAGATTGCAGCAAGTAGGTACACATTTCAGGTCTACTAGTTTGACTATGATTACAATTGGTGTAATTGAGTTTATTTTAGAATCGTAAAATTAATTATAAGTATAGTGGTATGTTACAGTCAAAAGTAACAAATCTAAATAATGAAAAACACTCAATAAAAATGTATTAATTGGTTGCTAGATATTATCAACCTGAAACTGGCGTATTCTTATCTCTTGATCCGGAACCTGGTGATGAAGATAATGCTCTTACTCAAAATGGATTCACATATGTAAGTAATAATCCTCTTATACAATATATTGATACGGATGGTGAATCACAAGCGTCTAGTACGTTTTTATCCAAAAACATTTTAGAGTGATGAAGAACAAGAATAATAATACTTCTCAGTTCTTCCTAACTTTTGGTAAGCTTGAATAGTAATGAAGCAGTTAAAAGCGCAGATTTATTTACAATTAAACTCAAAATTTTTAATCTAACTCACTTCTTATTATTCTTTTTCACAATATGACCTTGAAATTATTAAACGGCACAGAAGAGATTATAATCGACTGAGCTTTGCTGTTCAATTATGTGTTCTATGCTATCCTGGATGATACCTTTCAGTTGTTTGACCTATTCCAGATTACATAATCGAATATATAGTTAGACAAATAAATGTTAATCCTAATTCATTTTCTTTATATGCCCAGCGAGAGCCAACTATACATGAACATATGGAAGAAATCCGTCATTGATGGATACTTCATTATGGACATATTTAAATATTGAAGAGCAGTTTACAGACACAGCTGACTACGCCAACTAAGTATTTGAATTTTGTCATTTACTAGGATTTCGTTTTGCGCACCAAGGCTTCGCGATTTAGCTGACTCTAAGCTATTCACGATCCAAACGCCAAATGATTTCCCAATATTAACTTTGATGCAAGAAAGGTAACAAGTCTACATCCCTACGCCCTCTTCTTCAATAATATAAAAGGCCGATGATTCCTTAGCGTAGGAAAAATCGGCCTTTTTACTTTGGAATTTCTCTTAGTGTAAGTTTTCTGCGTTTTGTTGGTAGGACCCCAGAATATACAAAAGAAAAAAGGAATAAAAAATGGAAAATATTATAATTGCAATAAGTTTATTAAAAAAATATAATATAAAAGGCTTTAAAATTAACGAATTTTTAATGGAGGTGAATTTGAAAGAGTGTCCGTTAGCTTTTAAAGCACAAATAAATATTTTGGAGTAAACTACAGCATGAGCACGCAAAAACTAAGGCGAATTTTTACTAGATTACTAGTATCTGTTCTTTTAATAAGTTCAGTACCCTTGAAAGCATTAGCAACTGAAATTATTCCCGCAGAAGATGCTAATGCAGATTTGATTCCTGTAAAAAAGACAACAACAAATAGACAAGCATTGTCTACTATGGAATCGAAATCCGAAATCGGAGAACTAATTGATAAACGAACAGAAAATACTAAAACGTTTTATAACGGTAATGGACAATACACGGAAAAAATTTATTCTGAACCTGTCCATATAAAAGAAGAAGGAGAAGAAAAATATGTAGAAATCTCTCCTGAATTAACAGAAGCACAGTCTCAAACAAACATTGTAAAAACCGAAAATACCGCTATTGATACAGAATTCCTCAAAAATATGTCCAACGGCAAATATGCTGAATTTTCATATGAAGGACATTCGATGTCATTATCAATATTGCAAGCTACAGGAGAAAATAAAACACCATTAGAAGCAAATGATGTTGATGCCGAGTTTGTTGAAAATACAAATAAAATTGTTCACAAAGACATTTTTCCTCACATCGATCTTCAAAACCACACTTTTAATGAAAATATTAAAGAAGATATCGTTTTAAATCAATATGATGGTTATCATATTTTTACATTTAAACTCTTAACAGATTTAACTGCTTCAATAGATGAAGATGGTAATATCCAAATGAAAGACGAACAAGGTAAGAAGGTATTTGAATTACCAAAGCCTTATATGTCAGATTCTAAGATTGATGAGGAAACTGGTGATACAGTCATCTCTGATAAAGTAAAGTTTGAACTCAAAAAGATTGAAGATGGTTATAAGTTAACAATAAATGCTGATAAAGATTGGTTAGCAAGTCCCGGTCGAGTATTTCCTATTTATATCGATCCAACGACATCCGTTACTAACTCATCTGATGCATTTGTTTCAAGCAATAACTCTACAGTAAATTATTCTACTGCTACTTCTAAGTGGGATTCTTCTTTAGAAGATTATGTACTGAAAGCAGGTCAATTTGATTCAGCGACAGGAACAGCATTCGCTTTTCTAACACAACCCTCACCTACAGGGTTAAGCAATGTCACAATCAATGGTGCAGAGTTCCATGCTTACGTGGCAGATGCGTCTTCTACAGCTAATCTCTATCTAGATCGACTAACAACATCATGGTCTAGTTCGACGGTAACATGGAATAATAAGCCTAACTCAACAAAGATTGCGAATCTATCAGTTGGGAAAGGGAAATGGATAAACTTTGATGTCACTGATGTAGTGAAAAGTTGGCAAGCAGGTACCTATTCAAATTACGGCTTTAAGTTTCATATGAATGGACAAGCTGCTTGGAAGAAGATTATTTCAACAAATAGTTCATCTAAAAATGCCTATATCTCAGTTGACTATACGATTCCAGTAAATTCTTCCGTACCTTCACCTGAATTACTGTCTGCAAAAGCATATAGTTACGGTACTGGTGATGGAACAGGATATGTCGATATTAATTGGAAATCGGTAACTGGTGCAGATAGTTATATCGTTTGGATATATAATGGTACAGCATATGAAGGTTTCCCTGTCGAAAAGGGAACAACATCATTTAGCACAAAAGGTAAAAAAATCTGGCCAAAGCAAAGTGCTATTGATAATGGACGTAGGCTACTCTACCATACGGATATTGACCAGGATAAAGATGATCGTCAAGAGTTGCCAATTAATCCATCTTATTTATATAAAGCTTCTGGAGGAGCCTATCCAACTGTAAATTATTTTTGGTTCAGGGTTTCGGCTGTTAAAGATGGAGTTGGGACTAGCCCAACAAATGGTCAATTAAATCCAACAATTCCTAACTTAAAAAATCCAGCTAATTTTACGATTAGATCGTATACAAATATGGTTGGAACTAAAACTGGCTATGTGACTTTAGATTGGGAAAAAGTAACTGGAGCAAAAGGATATAAAATTTGGATTTTTAATGGAAAACATTATGAGTCATATGATGTCGGTGATGTTGATCATTGGACGACGCAGAATAAGGGGATTTGGCCAAAAGATTCTGAAATAAATGGAAGTATGACTTATCTACATCATCCAGCTGATGAAACAAGTACAAGTTATGGTGGAGCAGAATTACCAGTTGACCCGACAAACTTGTATGGAAATAATGGGACAACTCATAATAAAAACCCTAACTATTTCTTTAAAATTAGTGCATATGATACCGGTGGTCAAGAAACAGTTTACACACCTTATTTAAAGACACCAATTGGTGAAAATGTTCCTTTCTTAGGTATGGAGGAATATTGGTCATTTGTAGATGTACCTGGTGGCAGTATTAATACAGCTACAGGGAACTTTATTGCTACTGAAAATGACTTTTCTTTAGGTGGAAAAGGGCCTGGAATATCTATTGATCGAACATATAATAGTCAATCATCTTTAAAAGGTTTATTTGGATATAATTGGCATAGTAATCTGGATTCATCTATTAATCTAGTTGGAAATGAAGCTAACTATATTGATGAAGATGGAACTTTATTAACATTTGTAAAAGATACAAATGGAGTTTATCGTCCTCCAACTGGAACTGGAATCTATTTAGAGTTAACTGAAAATGATGATAAATTAAAATTAAAAGATACAGATCAATCAATAAAAACATTTGATAAAACTACAGGTAAACTGTTAAGTATTGAAGATGGATACCATGTAAAAACAACATTTAACTACACGGATAATCAACTTACATCAATAACGGATTCTTCTACTCCAAATCGTAAGGTCGATATTACCTATAATGAAGAAGGGTATATTAGTCAATTAAAGTTATTATCGGATGAACGGTTAATCAAGTATACGTATACTAATGATTTACTGTCAAAAGTAACTAATGCTAATGAAGAAGTTACAGAATACAGATATGACGATAATAATCAAATGACTCATTTAATAACACCGCCTATTTTAACAGAAGCACATACAACTATTATTTCGTATAATGGCGATGATAAAGTTGAAACCGTTAAAAATCCGTTAGGGCACACATATACCTTGGATTATGATACTGCATCAACGGACAAAAATGTAACAGTGACATTTCCAAATAGAAAGAAAAATCAATACTGGTTTAATGAAGCATCAAATCCAACTAAGGTTATTGAGGATTTAGATGGAGAAAAAATTACAACAACATCTTTATATGAAGGAAACGAATTAATTGAATCAACGGAGCCGAACGATTATGGTGATTCGCCGACAGAAACATATGCCTACGATGAGGAAGGTAACATTGATTCTGAAACGTCACCTTATGGTTCGGAAGATTATGATTACGATAATAAAAATAATCTTAAATTCTATGAAGATACTGAATCAAACGAGACATGGACTACTTACGATGGTTTGAACGCTGTATCTGATTATGCTGTACAAAATGCTGTTGCTTCGTATACAAAATACAATACTTATGGAAGTGAAGTTGAAACTACAAGTAATTTAAGTGCAGCTACTAACTTATTAATAAACGGCAGTTTTCAAAGTGGAATGGATGGATGGGCAAAAGTTGCTACACCTTTAAATGATTCGGGAACTGTTTCAATCGATTCGAATGGTAAGGGTGGACTAAGTGGAAATGGTTCACTAAAAGTATCATCGCAATCAACATCGAGTTCTTCTGGTTATCTTTATGCTTATCAAATTGTTCAAAATGTAAGTGAAAATGCAACTTATACATTTAGTTCGGATATTAAGTCTGATTTAACTGACGCAACTGCTGTATTTAAAATATTTTACTATAATGCTAGTGGAACAAACATTGGTAATTCTAACAGTAAGATTAATATAAACGGAAAGCAAGATTGGATTAATAAGCAATTTACATTTACAGCTCCAGAAGGTGCAACGAAGTTTCAAGTGAAATTAGAAGTCGATCACTCATCAGCTAGTGGTAAAGGAGATGTTTGGTTTGACTCTGTTCAATTAGAAAAAGCGGAATTTCAATCGAGTTTTAATCCCGTTGAAAATGGAGGATTTGAGAACGCATTATCGTCATGGACTGGAACTGGAGGAACTGTTGATACAACTGAACGTTTTGATGGGAAAAGTGCATTGAAAATTGTCCGTTCAAGCTCGACGGCTCCGACTAACGAATACAAGCAAACTGTGATAATTGGGCAAAAAACGGGTGATAAACCAATTAATTTCACATTAACAGGGATGTCTAAGTCAACTGATGTGAAAGCTAACGGATCGGATTCAAGCAATTATGCCCTAAAGGCAGTTGTAAATTATGTAGATGGTACAAATTCAACATTTAATGTAGACATCTTAGAGGGAACAAATGAATGGAATCGTGTATATAAAGAATTTTTAGCTGATCCTGACAAACCAGTCAATACAATTGATATTTCAGCAGTTTTTGGTGGGAATTTTACAGGAACTGCATGGTTTGATGGACTACGAATCATTAATGGTAAAAATAAAGTAGAATCAGTCTATGATTCTAATGATAATTATGTAAGTGACGTAATCGATGAAGAAAATAATGTTGTCCATTTTGATTATGATAACTACGGAAACAAGATTAAAGAAACAGATGCCAATAAATACATTAAAGAATTCCATTATAATAATGCGAATCAGTTAAATAAAGTAACATTTGAATATGGAACGACTATTGATTATTACTATAAAGCTGGATTACAAACGAATAAGACGATAAACAGTACAATAGACAACCGGAGTCAAAATTATCATTTCGATTATGATGAAAATGGAAACTTATTAAAAACTACTGGTCCTTCTGATGAAACAATAACAAATAAATACGATGAAAACGGAAGAGTAATTGAAACTACAAAGCCAAGCGGAGTAAGTATCTCCAATACGTATGATAATGCTGACAACATTAGTTCTATTTCTTATAATGGTGTGAAATATTATGAATATTCTTTTGATAGAAATAGAAATTTAATAACGGTTGAAGATTCAACGTTAAACAGGACAACTACAAATAATAAAATTGATGATCAAAATCGTGAGACAAAAAAAACGATAGTACAAAATGGATTTCCAGATTCTGTTCAAACATGGTCCTATCCAACTGATTCCGATAAGCTAAAAAGTACAACGTTTACCCAGGGGGCAACTACTGAATCAACAAGCTATTCTTACAATAGTTTGGACCAAAATACCGTTGTATCAAATTCGGAGAAAAACTTCACATATATTTATGATGAAAATGGAAATGTACGGTCATATAATTCATGGAATAATACTAATGCAACGTATCAATACACGAACAGGAATCTAATCGCATCTGAACGAATTCAGTTAGATAATGGAACAATAATTTTAAATGAATCATATGAGTATGATGCAAATGGAAATCGTTCAAAAATTAATCTCCCAAACAATCAAGCGGTTGTTTACACATACGATAAATTAAACCAATTAAAGTCAGAAGAATATCCTGATGGTACAAAAAAAGAGTATAGCTACGATGGCTTTGGTAATCGTGCAAGAGTTCAATTAACGAAAAATGGTTCAACGACAGAAATAAAAGCTGAATTTAATATAGAAAATCAATTAACTAAGCTTGGAAATAACAATATTGAATATGATATTGATGGAAATCGTAAGAAGGATGGAGATTATTCTTACGAATGGAATCCAGTTGGTCAACTAATTTCTGTAACGAAAAACGGAGAAAGTACGCCATTTGCGACCTATAAGTATGATGAGCAGGGTCGTCGGGTTGAAAAAACAGTTAATGGAGTAACCACTAAGTATTTCTACGATGGAGATAGTATCAATGTTTTATACGAGACAGACAGTAACGGAGTAGTCTTACGTTCTTATGTCTATTCTGCAGATGGGCAACGTCTTGCGATGAAAACACAAGGTCAAACTATTTACTATCACTACAACGCTCATGGAGATGTCATTGCTTTAACAGATGATGCTAAGCAAACAGTGGCTATATACACATATGATGCATGGGGAAATGTTATTTCTTCTACCTCTTCCGGTATAGCTGCTGATAATTCCTTTGGTTATGCAGGTTATATGTATGATAAAGAAATTAAAATGTATTATTTGATAGCGAGATACTACCAGCCTGAAAACGGCGTGTTTTTATCACTTGACCCACAAACTGGGAAATATGATGACTTAAATTCACAAAATGGTTATAATTATGCAAGTAACAATCCAATTTATTTTTATGATGTAATTGGAGAAAAAAGTCACTCTACTGATGGAGAAGAAGCTTACGAACTTGGTCAAAATGTTTATGACTTAATCAAAGCAATAAAAAAAGCTGGCGGAATTAAGAAATATGTTAAAAAAATTTATAAAAATAGCACGAAAGTTAATTCTAAATATGGGTCATATACGATTCATTTTAAAAATGGAAAAAAATATCATGGTAAAGGTCCATTGAAAAGGGCGTATAAATCTGCAAAAGAAAAGGCAGATCATAAGGATACCAAGGTTAAAAAAATTGAGTGGTCTTCAGCAAAAAATAACAGGGAAGCTTTTATTCAGGAACATAAGCGAATGGAAGCTGATGGAGGACATGCTTCAAGTGGAAATTATAATAGAATAGCTAGTCCAGGTGCAAAATATATAGAGCCCAAGTTTTAAAAATTAAAGAAGGTGAATTGAAAAGTGTTAATAAAATATAGAGAAGATGGATTAGCTATTGAGAGCAATAAAATAGATGAATATATTGACTATATAAACAAAAATAATGTGAAATCATTATATATTAGTGGTATGTACTATAACCTCAATAACATAAGTTTTCTAGAAAAGTGTCCTAATTTAGAAGTGTTAAATATTGGAAGTCAATTTATTAGTGATTATTCAGGTTTATATGGATTAAGTAATATTAAAGAATTAGAAATAACAAAAGCTCCAATAGAACTAATAGATTTTTCTAAAATTAATAGTAATATTAAAAGATTGAGTCTTATTCTTAATAAACAAATTATTAATTTAGAATATTTAAAAAATCTTGAATTTTTAAGTATTTATGATTTTAAATCAAAAAATAAAAATATCGATGAATTACCTACTTTTAATC
>NZ_JBHJTJ010000073.1:0-11641 GCF_042267765.1 Gottfriedia sp. NPDC056225
ATGTTTAGAATTTAGACACAACTTGTATCAAATTTGTAAATAATAAAAATTTGAGCATTTTTTCATCAGAAGTATATATTAATAATTATTTAAGTTAGAACAATTAAGTTTTTCTTAAAATTATTAGAAGTATATTAAAGAATAGTATTATTGCCAATTATTCAATAAATCGAATTTTAATAGATTAACTCACAAAATTATAAGAATATTCAACATTATAGAGGATATGATTTGAAGTCTTAGGATTTCTATTTGAAATACGTAAAAGGTGTTACATAAACTAAAGAAGAATGTGGAGTTCCGTAAGATGAGAAATATGACATTGTATCTTTACTTGGATTATCAATATAAATTCCTTTTGATAATTTCATATTAACGATATAACCGCTTGTTACTTAGAAATTAACGTATTACCGATTGCTTTGCCTGTTGTTGCCGCTGGTCTATAATATGGACTAAAGTAGACAAATGGATAGTCAACATCTGGATTCGATGGTACTAAAATAACTGCTTTAGCACCCTTTCTACTTGCTTCGTATTGAATATGACTATATGAGCCATATATTTGGTCTGGTTTTGCAATTACAATTTTATTTGTAACATCTTTATTTTTAAAATCTTCAGTTCTACCTTCACCTACATAAATCATCTCATAACTTTCAAATGGAGATAAAACTTTAGAAAACTTAAAGTTAAACTGGGTTTGATCTTGATATGGAAGTTGAATTCTATTTTCTTCTTCAAGGGTATTCATATGTATTTTCGAATTTTCATATGAAGCAACTGAAATTGCATAGGGACTTACACCTGGTTTACTCACTGTAACAATATCTGGATTTTCGGCATAGGGTTGTAAAGAAAATACCCCGTAATGTTAGATTGAAACTAACTTACGGGGGAAAACTCAACAATTATTCAAAGTAATCTTTATGGTTTTACAATAACAGATATAATTAATTTAAATCCATCATATTCCGCAATGATAACAGCAGTTCCTTCAGACTTCGTTAGGATATTATGATCAGTGGTCATTTCCGCTAATTCCGAATTGGTACTAGTCCATTTGACTTTAGATATCATTTTATTAGTCAATATAGTTACTGCAAAGGGATAGTATATTATTGAGTTCATCACTTTAATCTAAACTTTATTCTAATTCTCCCCTATCTTTGAGGGTAACCTTTACTTTTATAGTACTAAGAGAATGGGATGTTAGTGGAAAATTATTTTTTTTAGTAATTGATTTCCAAGATTTATAATTATTTCTATACAATTCTTCTTCTAAATGTAATATATCCACCTTTTTACTTATACCTATCGAAAATGTCTTATAAATTTCTTTTTTTATCTGTTTTTTTACTTCATTTTTTAATACTTTATTGCTAAATTGGGAATTTAACTGATCTGCAGATGCCTTTACTTGTATATTCATACTAAATTTTGGAACACCAGCTTTACTAATCTTAGTTTGAATTTTTATATTTGGGTTTTTAATTGGAAGTACTGCTTTTAATTTTCCGTTTTTTTCGTTAAGCGAAAGTGGTGTAAACTCAGTATTTTGATCAACCCACCGCAATCCTATTAAATCATCTTTTGATATCCATTGTGGTTTTTTCCCTTTATAAAACAAAAATGCTCCATTTACATTCATCATCGGCACATTTTCTTCATCTTTTTTCCAAAGTTCATCTTGTATACCTATTGTTGGAACGATAATTGATGCACTAGGTTCATTAATAAGTGCAGCGAATTCAACGACTTTCATTGGTGAAATTAGTGATTGTTGTTCATAGTTTCCATTAGGTAAATGTAATAACGTCATAATCGGAGAATTAGGAAGCATAGGTTCTACAGCAAAAATTTTATCAATTGGTTCTTTTGTAGTATAAATCCAAGGAGTTATTCTGGCATCTATAAACCGCTCCATTGTATCCATGGATTCCGCTACTTGTTTTTTACCCAAAGCTGCTTCACTAAACACAACCGAACTAATTTGACCAAATAATGTCTTTTGTTGGGTGCTATTGTATATTGCGTTCCAAGCCATTGCAAATGTTGAACCCTTTCCTTTTCCAATCCAAATGTTAGGGCCTTCTGCTCCACTACTTCCTTGTTCAGATTTACCAATAGTTGTAAAATCCAACACTTGAAAATATAAAACAAATTCATTATCTACATAATCTACTCCTAGAGCTGAAACATATGTTAGTTGACTTAATTGTTTTTGATCCCAACATCCTGTTAAAAGTAAAATTGGAGCAAATAGTATTATTAACCTACGTTTCAATTTGACTCATCTCCCTGTTGTCGACCAAGTTTCGAATTTAAAAATTTTGGAGTTTTTCTCATAAATGGTTTTGGAAGCTGAAAAAAACCTTTTATGTAGTCACTATTTAATGGATTAATAAATGAAGCCATTAATGGTACTCCAAAAGATTTTAAAGTTGAGATATAGATTAATATTAGAAAAAGAGCTAGAACTAAACCAGGCAAACCTAAGATACAAGCCATTGTAATACAGATTGCTCTCATTAAAATAACAGCACTTCCAAAAGACTGGTTTACAATTAAGAACTGAGACATTAATGTAATTGCAACAATAACAACTCCATTCGGAGAAGAAAGACCCGATCGAATCATCGTTTCTCCTACTATTAATCCTCCTACCACCGTAACAGTTTGACCTGTCGATTTCGGCAAACGCATACCTGCCTCGCGCAGTATTTCAAATAGAATAATTAATAATATTAACTCCATCCCTGCAGAAAATGGTATACCTTTACAATTAAGTGAAATTGTAGCAAGTGCTGGAAATGGAATTTGGTCTTGATGATAAGTTGCCATTGCTATGTAAAAACCAGGAAGTAAGGTCGAAATTAATAAGCCTATATATCTTAAAACTCTTTCAAGTGTCACAAAATAATAGGGCATGTACATATCTTCTGCAGATTTTAGTAATAAATGGATATTAATAGGTGCAATTAATGCCGCTGGAGCACCATCAATTAATACACAAAAGCGTCCTCTTTGCAGTGACTCGACTACCATATCTGGCCTAGTATTATAATTTACAGATGGGATAATGGAATATGGAGATTCTGATAGAAATTCCTCAAGAGGAGAAACCCCATTTAGAATATCTACTTCTATTGAATTAAGTCTTTTTCTTGCTTCCTCAATAATATCTTCATTTATTACATCTGATAGATAAAGTAAGGAAACACTAGTATTACTTCGTTTACCAATTGTAAATAATTCATTACATAAAGTAATACTAGGTACTCGCTTTCGAATTAATGCCACATTTGTTTCTAGAGATTCTGTAAATCCATCACGAGCACCTTTAATTGAAACCTCGTAAGTAGATTCCTCAGTTTGACGTTGTGGTATTTTTGATATATTTAATGAACAAAGCTCACCAGTTTCTTCGAAAAATAATATTAATTCACCAGAGAAAACTTTCATTATGATTAATTGTTCAGTATTTTTTTCACTTCGAATGATTGGTATAAACTCTAAAGTATTTTTTTTGAGATTAGGTAAAACAAACTGATTCATATGGATGGTATCAATCATTCCACTAGAATAGATAAAAATAACTCGTTCACTTTTCGTACCATTATTTAAGATATGATCTTTTATTTGCACATCAGCACAGTTGATAAATAGATTTCTTATTTTTTCTTCACTTATTTTAAAAATGGGACTCATCCCCCTTTTAGTTTCACCTTAAATTTTAAAACAAAGAGTACTAGTAAAATTGAAATGCAAAAGATAACCGGTACAAAAATAGGGATATAAGTATTTTTAACAATAGTATGAAAACCTATATCCGTAACTGGTATACAGATGACTACTAATAATACAAAACTTAAAGACCATATCATTTTATTTAGGGTAAGATTTGATCTAATATTTAAAATATCTACACATAAGAACATACATAATGAAATTCTAATAAAAGAGGATGACATAAATTGATAAACAGAGATAAAGTCTACATGTTGAATAAATTGGCCAATGCCGAGAAGCCTCCATTGCTCATAAACAGGATAACGCATTTTTTCTGATAATTGAGGACCAAATAAGGTGATTGAATAAAATAAAGGAAAAAGTGATGATATTAAGATCACTATCCCTAAACTAAATAAATGCTTAAATTTAACTCGCTTTTTGATATGTTGTTGAATTAGTAGTAAAAACAAGATCTCGACATATCCTCCTGCAATAAAAAAACTCCCTTTAAAAATTGGATTCCAACCATTTTGTAACATCGGTTTTACCCAATTAATGTGCATAAATTGGATATTTGCACCATCTAGAAATAGCTCGAATAAAATTATAATAGGTAAAAGAAATACTGAAATGAAAGCAATGGATGTTATACCAGCTTGAGCACAATAAGTGCAAATCAATAATAAACATAATTCAATAACAAATCTTGGTGTTTTCGGTAAATACATTAATGTGATCCAATCAGAGATGCTTTTTAAAGCAATATATGAATTCATCAATAAAAAAGCTAATATGGGAATTACTATTATAAAATAAGCTAAGCTTCCATATCGCTGTTTTATAAGAAGGGGGATTGATTTTTGTTCTGTTTTTATCGTGATGTAATATAAGATACAAAGCCAGATTAATAAAGCTGGAAAAGCGATAATTACCGATATCCATGCATCTCGACCTACTTTGTCAAGTAATACTGACATCAACAAAAAATGGTGCATAAATATACTGGAAACGAAGACGAGGATTAATGCTGCATTAATGAAAATCTTATCATTCCTCATGAGCAATACTTCCTTTACATTCTGGTAATTTATTTCATGAACATGTATATATTTACCATTGATAAAACAAACTATTCATTAAAAAAACTGCAACCGTATCATCCAAGAAGATTGGTAAAAGCTGCAGTTTATTTTTATAGTTATCAGAATTTAAATTAACTACTTCGTTAATATGATTGTTTCAAATGGATAGCTTCTTGTTGGCTATCCCTTTTTCTTTCTCCTGATCTATATTATTCGTCGTTTCGAGTTTAGTAAGGTAATCTCTTAAGAATCCGATAGAGCGGTTTATATAAATGGTGTCATATTAAAGCCTTGTCATCATTAGAGATCCTTCAATTGTGGATATAAATATAGTTGTAAAAGTTTTAGAATCTACTGTTGGGATAATTTCTCCGTTTTTTATCCCCATTTCGAACTATTCGAAGGATCTCATCGTCTTATAGTAGATTCATCATTCGTTCACTTTTGTTGAAGTAGAAGGTAACCACTACTTTCCGACGAGAAAGAACTGTCTTCTAATTTGCAAGGACAGGTCTTCATATACAGTTAGGAAATTCGTTTAAGTTTACTTTTATTACGTACTGGTTGTTTTTCTTCTCGACTTAAATAATAATAGGTCATTCCAACGCCAACCGAACCACCTACAATGTTAGACGCTTTTTAAAAATATAATAAAGATTTCTTCTTTAAAGATGCACTTTTTTACATGAATACCTTAAAGTTTTAATAAATAAGCAGCAAATAGTTACTTTTAATCTTCAAACTATCGCACTCCTATAGTTTAAGTAAATTAATTCACATATAATTTCGTCTAAGCTGTATTTTAGAGACAAAAACCTTTAATTTTTCATTCTTGTAGCTACGGTAGTAATAAGAAATGCACAGAACTACTTTCTAAAATAAGTTGCAAATTCTTTTATCTATTGCTAATTGTTACTATACCCAAAAAACCTCACAACGAATTTTGTGAGGTTTTGTACTTCACCTGCGCTTTGTTTGATATCCAGATGAACAAAAGATAAGCGGAATTTACATTCGATCAACATTTAAGATGTGAACCTTGAAATGTGGCTTGATGTTCATTTTAGGATAGTCCTTTTCCCAATTTAAATTTCGCCAAATTTCCGGGTGAAACGCCTTAATCCTTGCACCGATTCCAACCAAATCACAATTCGCTTTTTGCATGATTTGAATGGTCTCTAAAGCCTTTTTTTCTAACTGTTTACCCAATATTTTTTCAATTTTATTGACGTAAGTGGCATTCATTTGATGATAATCATTTCCAAGGTCGATGGCATTAATCTCTAAGTCAACATCGATATTCACCTTGGGTGGTTTTTTTGATTGCGGAATCACACGAATCGTTTTAGTTCCTTTTTTTACTGAAAAGCTGTAACTTCGATAAGCGTTCTGTTTCTCGCTAAGTTTCTCTAATTTGCCACTATACCATTGTCTTCCTTTTTCATTGCCACTTAGTAACATCCACATTCGCAATTGGTCTTTATTGAGTTCTACACCTGTATTTTTCCCATGGCTAAATAATAGGGCACCATCTAATTCTGTACCTTGCTCTTTTTGCTTCATAACAGGAATTGCAAGGTTTGCTAATTCGTCTTCTTTTGATTGTAACAATTGCATCATCGTCACACCAGGAACGATACTGTTCTTATCTAACGCCATGTTAAAGTGATAAAAATTATCAGCGAAATTTTTATTCTGTTCAGGAGTTTTCTTTAAAAATGTTGCTAGGTCCCCCTTGAATAGCACAACCGGTGTGTTAATCGACGAATACGGTGCATGTAGTAAAAAATTAAGTTGCGAAATTGGATCGTTTTTCACAAACGATTCACTCATTAAATAAATCCCTGTACTGATCCCTAAAAAAGGCGCTTGATCGATATACTCTCCTTGACTAATGACTTCAACAACATTCGGTCCTTTTAAGACAATCGTCTCAGAAACTGATTCACTTGAACCTGGGCCCGTACTTTTTATGTTCGTGATGACATAATCTAATTCGACTTCGCGATTCATATTATTCCAATCTAGTCCAGCTATATCGACGAATTGTAATTTTCTTAACGGTAAGCGATCCCAACAGCCTGTTAAAAGCGGCAACAACAATAGTAAAATGGCAACTTTCCTCATCCTTTCGCAACCCTTTCACGTAGGATTGAACCAAACAAAAGTGTTGTTGGGAGGGCGACAATCATGATGACAGATATGATATTGTGAACATCGGAAAAACGAATAATTCGTTGTCTGTCTGCTTCTAAACTTCCAACAACAAAACAGAAAATTGCTATCAACCAAACTAATAAAGTATGACGGTTGATTTCTTTTTTTCGTATATTTGCGACATACCGTGCAGACAAAATAAGTATAGATAGATGGTTGCCGTTGTGACGGATAACCAAATTGTCATGAAGACGATATCTAAACTTTGTACGACAGGCCATCTGAATTTACGTAAAATGAACACCATTGGTTCTGTAATGGTATTCAATTGGGTTTCGCTAAAATTATAGGTGACGATGATGGTTATCAACACATAAAAGAATGTTGTAATTCCATTTGCAAAACTCATCGCAAATAAAATTTCAATCTTTTTTTGCATTGGACAAATGGAAAAACGTACAAAAGCAACTCGTAACCAGCATATGCCCAAAATGATGGGATTGAATCTTTCAAGACCGCTATGATTCCATGTGAACCAATCGGTAAAATATGGAGCAATTCCCTTTTCCTATTCCGCTTATGATGATGATCGCTGCACTAATAACTAACAATGTGAGGACGGATTGCGAGACAGTCGACATACTTCGTAAAGAAGGAGATGCGGTATAGGCTGCCATCAAAAACGAAAAGCCGACAAGTACAATCCAAGGAGTTTCATACAATACCCACCGATGAAGGATATCTGAATAGGAAATCGCAACCATGATACTAGATTCTGCGCAATAGATAGCAAACAAAAGGTTTACGATGACGCCAATTGGTCTTCCAACAATCTGATAGACATACTGTTGAGATGTTAATGTTGGGTAACGCTTCCCAAGTTGGTAAATCAGAACAATCACTAGTTGAGCGAACACGCCTCCAATCAAAACAGACATCCATGCATCGTGTCCAGAATGGCGAGATTCCGTGTACGGTATAGACAAGACATGTGCGCCAATTTGTGTTGTAATCACAAGGCATATCAGTTGGTTAATTGATATCTTTTTCAAGTGAATCATCTTCAATTACCCCTTTGGATTTTTTATTCTTGTCATATCTTTTGCGACACTTTCGCTTCTCCATTTCTTTGAACCACTGTTTTTCCTGAGATCAGTGCTTTTGATACATCTGATAAGCATTAAGTTTCTTGATATTTTAGAATGGTGACCGCTTCACGAACACTAGTGTACTCGTTATGAAGCAACGGGCGGATAATGTGTTCTTGCACGATAGCTAACTCAACCATCGTATCAAAGTAGTAAAGACGGCACTAGTGTTCTCCAACTCGAACATCACTTGTTTTAAATCGGAGGTATGACATAACATCTCTCTGATTTTTTTTCGTTTACTTCTAGAAGTGATTCCGTTTTCATAAAGAACCCCTACTCAAAAGTTATGTTTAGTCTTCCATATTTTTTTCTCAATAACCAATTAATGCTAATTTAGAATAAAATTACCACAAAAAGTTAATTCAACAATCTGTCAGTTAGTTGAATTAGAAAATCAACAATCTACTTTATAGAGCCAAAAAAAAGAATATATTTATGATGTTCTTAAAGCACAAAGTATTTAACCTATTAATTGCCCTTAATTTGTAACATTTTTCACAAACTAACAATTAAAAATAATGTTACTATTATAAATGAAAAGAACTCGCTCAAAGTCTTTTCCCTTTAAAAATCTTTAAGCCCTATTGACTTGACATTATCAAATAGGGCTCTTTTTTTATTGACTTTGTTTATATTTGAACTATAAAAAGAGACTGTCTCAAGAGACAATCATTAGAAACTCTTATTCAACTAAAGCATGCGTTAGCCATCCATGAATCCCTAAATTATAGGAAATATTTCCTTAAGTAACATATTTGTGTCGCACTTTTCTCGAGTAAACGCATTTGTGTCGTAATCTCTTCGATTAGTCTCATTATTGTCTTTTCAAATTGCCTCATATCAAATAAGTCTAACCATGAAAAAAGCTCCCGAAATCAACTTCGAGAGCTTTACTAAACAACAAAAATTTTTAACGTCAACTTTACAAAAAAACAATTCAAAGCATTACTTCTCTTCAGCCAAATAAAAATACTCCCGATCTAGTACCTTAAAATAAATCCAATAAGGAATCTGCCTATGCCCTGGAAGCAATGCATCTACAGCCTGCTGCTGTGTTTTGTATCCCTTTGCTAACTCATCTATCTGCTTACCATAGTCTTTAACTATCACAGCATTAGTTGGTGTCGGAGGTCTTTGATTCTCCTTAAGCGGATATTTTTCCCGAAGTTTTTTTCCAAACTTCGAAAGACCATCCCAGACTTTCGAGGGCAGTGTTACCATGTATAATCTTTTAGGAGAAAAAGAAGAATCGTCCTTATGCTCACGAAACACTTCTCGAACCATTTTTGCCGCAAAAACATGATCCGGGTGCCCATAATATCCCACAACATCATCGTAAGTGAGAATTGTCGTAGGTTTATATTTTTTTATTTGTTGATATATGTAGTTTTTCAACTCGATTTGATTGACCTCAGAAAGCTTGCCATCTGGGAAAGTTGCTTGAACAGGTGTTACGCCGAGCGTTTTTGCTGCAAGCTCTCCTTCTTTCTCGCGTGCTTTTCCAAGCACATCTTTCGAAACTACACCACCTGTTTTTCCCGCTTCTCCTTCCGTCAATACAACCATCGTTACCTTGGCGTTTTCTTCGTGAATCTCACGAAACACTTCTCCAGAAACGGTAATCTCGTCATCTGGATGCGGAAAGATAAGCATTATTCGTTTTGGTGAATCTTTCGGAATCAGAGAATTTGTTACAACTGCTTTTTTTTCTAAAATTAAGTTATGTACGAACCCGAGTCCGATAGTCAATATTATTAAAATAGTGAACAACACAATCAAAATCCGCCCAATGAATTTATTTACCATATTATCTGTTACCTTTCTTTCGACTTTGAAAAATTAATTCAGTGCACTTTTCCAAAGAAATAAGCGAATCGTCTAGCTAGATTCGCCTAATTCCAAAAATTCTATTCATAGTATTTTGAGTAAATTTACGCTTTGCTAACTTTTTGACGTTTCTTAGTTTTTTCAAATACCCACTCGTTTTGAATTTTGAAACTACTGAATGAAAGCAATAAGTCCACAACAATTTTTAATATACTTGCTCCGCCGTGGAAGGCATTTTGTAAGAAAGTAACACCATACGCTGAAACGATCATTTGAATCCCTGATAAAATATAATAGCGTATGACAGACCTTGCAGAAGAATGTTTAAAAACGGTTTTAGCATTCAATATGTAATTAACGATTGATGAAATGACCCGAGAGATAATCCCAGCCCATAACACAGCCGCGCTTGTGCCAATCCTATGTTCTAACAAAAAAATAAATAGCACAAATAACCCATAGTCAACGACAAAAGAAATAAGAGATGATGATAAAAATTTAAAGAACACAAAATAAATTTTGATAGAATCCACAAGTGGATTAAAGTGTGAACTGCTGTTTTTATCTAAATAGATTGTTTCAATCTGTGTCTCCTTAATGTCAATCCCCTGCTGTTTACAGCCCAGGAGCATATTCAATTCATATTCAAATCGCGCACCAGACATATCAAGTAAAAATTTCATATATGAAACGGGAATTCCACGTAAGCCCGTTTGTGTATCCGTGATTGACAAACCTGTTAGATATTTAAAAATTGAGCGTGTTAGTGTGTTACCAAATCGACTACGGAACGGTATGTTTTCTTCAGAAAAATTTCGCACTCCTAAGATTAAATTATCTGGCGATGCCATTAAAGCATTTGCCACTTGATCGATATCCTTCGGTGTATGCTGTCCGTCACAGTCTGCTGTCACAAGACCAGCCGAATTTGAGAAATTTTTTAAAAAATATGAAATCCCAGTCTTAAGCGCCATCCCTTTTCCTAGGTTGTGTGGGTGCTCAAGAACTGTACATTTGTCTACTTGACGTAAATTCTGAAAAATTCCATTGTACTTGGCATCACTACCATCGTTAACGACTATGATATGTGGATTAAATTTAGACTTCAATTCCTTAACCAAATGGATCAATCGATCATCTGGACTAAGAGCTGGTATTAATATAACGGGAAAGTGATATTGCATTGATTCGCGTCCTCTCAATCATTTCCATTAGCAATTCTAGTATCTCACACATTTATACTGAAATGAACATTAATTTTATATTTTAAATAAGTTTATCCAGTCGCAAAGAATATAATTAAAAATTTAATGGGTATAAATAAAATCGAGTAGATATTACTTCTAGGTTACCCCTTTTTTATTTAGAATTTACAACAAGGATGAATCGCTTATTAAATTAACAGATTTAATATAGAGCTTCCATTCAAAAGTTATTCATCGGTTGTTTTTCACATCTGAAATCGGTACCTATACAAACGAATAGAATGCGAATATCATTCAAATTGTAATAGATGAATTCCTTCCAAAATGAAAAAAGGAGCCAAAGAAGGCTCTTTTTTGAAATCTCTAAGTTAGATTTTTTCATGGAAAAAGTGTCGAAAATCTTTAGGTGTGGACTCTTGGTGTTTATGTTTCGGTTTTACTTTGGTTAATAAGTTGAGGGATGGGGGTGTTGTTTATTGATTTT
>NZ_JBHJTJ010000074.1:0-11530 GCF_042267765.1 Gottfriedia sp. NPDC056225
CAACAAATAGAAAAGACTAGTGAACGACTTAGCATTACGAATGAATTCTTTCAGGAATGGCTTGATTTTGCTTCTCAAATTGAACGAGAGGTGATACAACATAATTACGAAAAAGGCGAAATTAATCGAAATGAATTAAAAGAATTTAGACAACATTTATTAATGCTCGAAAATGTAATCCAATTTATAGAGTGATTAGACAAGGTTTTGATTTTTTCAATGTGGAAAATAGAGTATGACCATAATTGGATCATACTCTATTTTACGTAATTGGAAGAAGGATCAATTTACATTTAATTTTTGTGAAGTGAGATTCTAATAATACATTGAAATTTTAGGGGAATTTATTTTCTTGTTTTATATAGATGGGATGTTTATAATGAAATTATTAAACAGGAGATGAGCAGACGATATGACGAATTTTTCAAAGGTGCCGCGTCGTAAATTAGCAGACGAGGTATTGGAACAATTACAAAGAAAAATTTTTTCTGGTGAATATAAAGTGGGTGACAAATTACCTTCAGAACCACAGTTAATGGAAGAATTAGGTGTTGGTCGTTCAACACTAAGAGAAGTAATTAAAATTTTAGCTCACGCAGGTATTTTAGAAGTTAGACAAGGTCATGGCACACATATCATTTCTAATAGTCCTGTTCAAAATTCGTTGGAAAAAAACTTGAAGGATGCAAATAAAGCACATCTTCTTGAAGCTAGAGCGATGATCGATAAAGAAGTGACATCATTAGCTGTTAAGCGCCGTAATGATGATGACCTTTTACAAATGAAAACGTATCTAGATAAACGAAAAAATGCACTGAAAGAAGGGCAGTATGCTGAATATTTAGAAGCAGATATTTCCTTTCATTTGTCAATTGCAAAAGCAAGTAAAAACCCAATATTGATTGATTTATATCAGTCATTTATTCCTGTTCTACGTCAAGATTTAAGTAAATTAATCATGAACACTTCCAATTATCAAGACAATTCGGATATACATGAGAAGTTGTACTTAGCAATTTTAAACCAAAATGAAGAAGATGCAATAAAATATGCGATGAAAAATATGGAGCCACTATAAGCTCCTATTGTTATGATTTAAACATCTGATGATATGATGAATTATTAGTATAAAGGAATGATCAAAATGAAATTAAAACCTATTTTTTATGTTTTAGCACTATTTTTAGTATCAATAAATTTACGGATTGGAATTACTTCAATTTCTCCAGTTTTAGAAATCATTCGACATGATTTAAATATGAGCAACTTTGTAGTTAGCTTTTTAACTTCTATTCCAGTTTTATGTATGGGGATATTTGCTTTATTTACTGGACAATTAAGTAATAGATGGGGTAGTGAAAAAACAATTGCTGCTTGTATAATATTAATCGGAGTCGCAACAGGTTTAAGAGCGGTAGCTACAACTTCTGCAACTTTATTATTTACCGCTTTGTTGGTTGGTATTGGAATTGCAATTATTGGTCCTTTACTTTCTGGATTTATAAAAAAAATGTTCCCTAATAAGTTGGGAATGATGATTGGAATCTATTCAGTGGGTATGGGACTTGGTGCATCTTTAAGTTCGGGACTCACGATCCCTCTACAAAAAACGTTCGGAGGGTCATGGAATAAGGCACTTGCAATATGGGGTGTATTAGCTATTATAGCTTTTATTGCTTGGTACCCAATGATTAAAAAAAGTGTAAGAAATATAGAAAATAAAAAGAGTGGATTACCTTATAAAAATAAGAAAGCATGGATGTTTACATTAATTTTTGGTTTACAATCAGGTTTATTTTATTGTATCAGTACATGGCTTGCACCATTAGCAGGAAAATTTGGAATCTCTAGTACAAAAGCAGGCACAGTGATTACTTTATTTACATTGGTTCAGATGGTGTGTAGCTTTATCATACCGACTCTAGCTGATCGATTTAAAAACCAAAAACTTTATTTAATAGGAAGTACAATTTTCGTCATTGCAGGCCTGCTATTTATTATTTTTGAAATTAACTTGTGGATTGCTGTTATTTTTATTGGGATCGCTTTAGGTGGTTTATTCCCATTAGCATTAGTTTTACCTTTAAATGCGACTAATACCGCTGAAGAAGCTAGAGCATGGACTGCTTTAATGCAATCAGTTGGATATATTATAAGTGGCTTTATTCCGATTATAGCTGGTCTTATACTCGATGCTACAGGAAGTATTATGAATATTTTTATTTTATTAGTAGTATTAAGCTTTATATTATTATGTCTAATTTTAGGTATTCCTCTAAAAGAGACATTAAAAATGAGCCGTAAAGCTAGTTAGAAAAACAATCGAAATGATAACATCAAAGGGCCGTCCTTAAAGTCAGCTAAACTGACTTATTGACGGTCCTTTTAATTTATTGTTGTTCTATGCTTCATTAACAATTGCTAATATAAAAAAGCCATTCAATAAAGTAATCAAATCTGCTATCGTTGCACTTCCAATGGTTTTAGGAATAGGAACTTTAACGAATGTTATTGGACCTTCAGGAGAAACACGGAATTCTAATGTAACGATAGATGTAAAGCCTTCAGCTCCTTCAAAAATTAATGAATCTAAAGAAAAAAGTTCTAACAGTCACATATAGTATCTATAAAAAAGGAATTTCACTTTGAAATTTCTTTTTTATTATCTCCATTATAAAAAACGACAGGTTAGTAGAATGAGAGATGATATAATATGGTAAAGCATGGGCTTTTATATTCGGAGACGATTAAAAGTAAAATCTTTTTTGATATAGAAAAATAAAAGTGAGGAACATATATGATAGAATTTAACGGAAAATACAATAATGGAAAAATACTACTTGATTATGTGGATACAAATGTTATTACACAATTAAAAACGATATTAGATACGGAATGTTTTTCAAATTCAAACATCGTTGTTATGCCAGATTGCCATATATCTAGTGGCGGTGTAATGGTTGGTTTTACAATGACGTTGAATGATTATATTATTCCTTCAATCGTAGGAGTTGATATCGGGTGTGGTGTGAGTGCATATTATCTAGGGCGGATGAAAACAGTAAAGTCTGAAAAACTTGATAAGTTTATCCGAAAAAATATCCCAATAGGATCAAATATCCACGATGAACCAGTAATTGAACCGGAAGAGATTGCTGAGGCAATTGAGAGACTTGGTTTAAATTATAATTACGAAAGAGCAGTATTGCAACCCTTGGTGGTGGAAATCATTTTATTGAAATTGATAAAGATGAAAATAATCATTTTTGGCTCGTAATCCATACTGGTTCAAGACATTTTGGATTTGAAATTGCAAAACATCATATGAATGTCGCAAAAGAAAATATGAAACAATTATTCGGAGAAAACTATAAAGGTTTTGAATACTTATCTAAAAAAGAAGATAAAGATGCTTATTTAAAAGATCTTTCGATTGCGCAACACTTTGCTTCATTAAATCGTGAACAAATTGCGAAAATTATTATCGGAAAATATTTTAAATTAGATTTTGACGGAATTAGGAAAATCGAATCAATACATAATTATATCGATCTTAAAAACAATATCTTAAGAAAAGGTGCAATTTCAGCTACTGAAGGCGAAGAAGTGATTATTCCTTTTAATATGGCATTTGGTTGTGCCGTTGGAAAAGGTAAAAGTTCAGGTGACTATAATTTCTCAGCACCACATGGAGCAGGGCGTATTATGAGCAGAACAGATGCAGCATATAAAGTAGACTTAGATATTTATCAAAAAGCGATGAAAGGTGTCTTTACAACATCGATCAACAAACATACAATTGACGAATCTCCAATGGTGTATAAAAAACCGAAATTAATACTTGAAAATATTACTGAACAGATTGATATCGAATTTTTTATGAAGCCGATTTACAATTTAAAAGCAGACAAATAATGTTTCAACTAAATAAGTCGTAATTAGATCGCTCAAGATTCACAATTATATAGTCTATAGAGTGAAAACTATTAAAAAAAGAAGTAGATGAAAATCTACTTCTAATATTTAAAACTATTAATTGGATCTAAAGTTACTGAAAAGCCAAACATTAGCACCTCTCCAAACACGACTTATAGGGTTAAGTGCCACAGTGAAAGTAGGGTTACTACCACCATCAAGTCTATTGTTTACCACTTCTTCAATAATGCTATTTGTAGAAAATTTACCGTTTACTTCAAAATCTTTTCCTAATACTAAAACTTTTTTAATTTATTAATCGGTTATTCTCCTTAAAGTAGTTTGTAATAAAAGTCATTCAATAATAATATCGGTTGATTTATTTACGATAGCTAATAATTTTTTGATAAATATTTATCAATTTTATAATTTTTAAAACAATACTTAACATTAATACTTTTATAGCTGGGGAAACGGTCGACATATTTGTCGATTTTTTTTATTGTGATAATTGAAAGTAGGTCAATAAGATTATTAGTAGGGGCATAAATTAGATAAAACGAAATTAATATTGAAGTGTTTAATATCGGGAGGTGCGAAGTTGAAGATTGCTTTTTTTAGAAATCTTAACAAAGTAGAAACTTATGCTACAAATAAAAAACAAGTAAAATTGAATCTGCCGAATAAAGAAGATGCTAATGTTTTATTTGGGCTAAGAAGAAAGTTTGAATTTGATACTCAGTGTTCACGACCACCTCAAATTAGCGGCACCGTTGTAGCTTCGGTTACTTGTAACAGAGATAAGGATATATCAATCTATTTTTATCCAATTTCTCAAAACATTTATCCTGAAAAAGCTAAATCACAATTTCATAATGATGTATTACCGGAACTAAAAAAATGGATTGAGAAGCAGTCATCAAAACCAGATACTGCGGTTTTAGGTGTTGAGGAATATATAATTGAATGGAATGGGAAAAACCATTTATTCCACCAAATTAAATTTTTATAAAATAAATCTAATTTTAAAGACGATAGGAGGGAGTACTCTCTTATCGTTTTTATTTTTGGTTGTTTTTATCAAAAACTTAAAAAACTTAATTATTTTAAGTTTTTTAAGTTTTAATGTAGATATCTTTAAATTAATCTTATATACTATTTATAGACTTCTCATTTACATAGGGAATTGATAAAGGAGTTTCGGTAATGTATCAAGAACAAAGACTAACTTTAATATTGAAATATTTGGACTCAAATAAAGAAATTATGTTAGAAGAAATATGTGAAATGCTTAGTGTTTCAAAAGATACAGCGAGAAGAGATCTCGTTAAGCTTGAAGAGCGTGGAGAGATTATGAGGATAAAAGGGGGAGCGACCCTTCCAACTAGTAATCGAGAATTAATTGATTATAAAGAAAGAGATCTAACTGAAGGAAAAGAGAAAATTGCAAAGAGGGCCTCATTACTAATTCGCGAAAATAGTGATTTACTGATGGATACTTCATCAACTTGTGCACTCATGTCAAAATTTATGTTTGATAAGCAAGTGAATGTGATTACGAACTCAATTGATGTAGTTGATTTATTAGGTGAATATGAAAAAATTAACACGTTCATGCTACCTGGTAAATTCAATCGAAAAAATAGGAATTTAGTAGGCCCTAGGACATTGGAAACATTAAATGACTATAGAGTTGATCAACTTTTCCTTGGTGCATGCGGCATCAACGCTGAAGGATTAACATCTCCTGATGAGGAAGAAGCGTTTTTAAAGAAAAAAATGATAAGCTGTGCAAGACAGGTAGTTTTACTAGCGGATCATTCAAAGTTTGAAAAAATCTTTTTGCATAAAGTTTGTAATATTAAGGATATTGATGTAATCATTACCGACAAAGATCCAGATGAAGAATTTAAAAGAAACATAATTGAAAATAATATACATTTAATCGTGGTAGAGGAAGAAAAGGAGCTGTTTTTAGATGAAAAAAATTAAGGTTGGTCTAGTTGGATATGGATTTTCAGGTGCTACATTTCATGCACCATTTATTAAAGTATTAGAAGAATTTGAATTGTCAAAAGTTGTTAGCTCAAAAAAAGAAGAAGTTCAAAAAGAATTAGGTGCTGTCAAAGTAGTAAGTGCTTTAGAGGATGTACTTGCAGATGAATTGATTGATTTAGTTGTCATAACCACTCCAAGTGGAATGCATTATGAAATGGCTAAACAAAGCTTATTAGCAGGAAAGCACGTAATTTTAGAAAAGCCAATGGTAGTACAGACATGGGAAGCGGAAGAACTAAATAAGATTGCTGAAGAAAAGAAACTACTTTTAAGCGTGTATCATAATAGAAGATGGGATAATGACTTTTTAACCGTTAAAAAGTTAATAAACGATGGTGCATTAGGAGAAATCAATACATATCAAGTTCATTTTGATCGATATAGACCAGAAGTTAGGAATCGTTGGAGAGAACAACAAGGTCCTGGATCTGGTATGCTATATGATTTAGGTTCGCATTTAATTGATCAGGCTTTAAACCTTTTTGGACTGCCTCAATTCATTTCAGCAGATGTTTTTGCACAAAGAGGAAATGCCAAAACAGATGATTATTTTCATATTATTTTAGGCTATGACAAGCTTCGTGTTATTTTACATTCTGGTTCGATTGTCCCAAGTAATGGGCCTCGCTTTCAAGTGCATGGAACTAAAGGTAGCTTTATAAAGTATGGAATGGATGGTCAAGAAGCAGCTTTAAAAGAAGGTAAAAAACCTACAGAAGAATCATGGGGGGCAGATGAACCACAATTTTTCGGTAAGCTCTTTACTGTAGATGGGGATAAGGAAATGGAAGAAACGATAGTCACATTACCAGGCTCTTATACAACTTATTATAAGAAAGTCGCCAAAAGCATTTTGGAAGGTAAAAAAGCCCCTGTTACAGGTGAAGAAGGCTTAAATGTTATTAAAATTATTGAAGCAGCACTTAAAAGTAGTGAAGAAAAGAAAGTTATTTATCTATAATAGGGGGAAGTATGGACAAAAATATCCAAACAAAACTTGAAGAAGTTAGGAAACAGGAAGAAAATCTAATCTTTAAAAGTTTTTCTAATAAAGATGCATTAGAAATTGGTTTATCAATTATTGAAGCAGCTAAAGGACTTGAAAAACCAATTGCTATAAATATAGTGAAAAACGGTCAAACGGTATTCCATTATGCAATGGATCATACTGCTCCAGACCAAGATATATGGATTAAACGAAAATCAAATGTTGTTCTTCGTCATCATTGTAGCTCTTATTATATGAGGCTTTACAATGAAATGAAAAATCGCTCATATTATGATTTTTACTCAGCTAGTCCATTTGAATTTGCAACGCATGGTGGAGCATTTCCAATTAAAATTGAAGGTTCAGGAGTAATTGGTGTGATTACTGTTTCGGGCTTAGCTCAGGAAGATGATCATAATCTGATCGTTGAGGCATTGACTAAATTCCTAAATAGAACGATTGCATAGTAAAATATCTATGCAATAACGAAGGAGTCACAATTTCGGCTCCTTTGTTATTACATAGAAAAATTTGGTCTAATTTAATAGCAAATCGTGTCGAATTTTATAATAGGATTCTAAAGTTGAATGGGAAAATTAGCAATGTATTAATTTGTCTAGTACTTTTTTATTTTTGGCTGTAGTGTTGGAATAATTAATAGATTAATATCTAAGTCTCGAAAGAAATAACTTAAGCTTTTTTTATGAATTGTATTCGAGCGGACAAATTTATTGAACGGAATGCAAAGGTTAATATCAGAATATTGTGATATTTAGTTTGTTATGGTAAAAGACTAAAAAACTTAAATAAATGTAAATGAAGAAAACAATTGGAGCAATTTATATTCATATGGCCTTATTCATGTTTTTTTAATCCCTATTGTAGATAATTTGTGTAAGGCAATTTCTTACTCCAGTTTTATTGGAGTTAATCGTTTTTTACAATATAAAGCAGCTTTAGTTTGGGTTCCAATTATTACTTTAATAATCGGTATTTTATGTTTTTATGGTACTGAATTATTAAAATGGTTTAAATCATTTGATATAACTAATAATCCATGAAGAGTTTAATTCTATAATAATAGCATTTTCATATAAAAGTTTGGCTTGTAAGTAACGGTGTTCAAAAAAGTGAGAGAATAATTATTAAAACTTACTATTTTTCATTTTCCTTTCATAATTCTATGGGATTATTAATTGCATTTAAATTAAAAATGAAAGGGAATGATATTTAGAATGACAACTGCAAAAGAAATTGTAAAATCGTCTGTTAGCAAAATTCCTCAATTGACACTATTGTTTTGGATTATGAAGATTGCTGCAACAACACTAGGAGAAACAGGTAGTGATTTGGTTACTGTACCTGGAGCGGAAGATAATTATTTAACCCCTTTTCTGTTTTTCGTGAGCATATTTGCTGTCTTTTTAATTATTCAATTGTTTATTAAGAGATATGTTCCATCAGTCTATTGGACTGTAATTCTATCTACTAGTCTTGCGGGCACAGCATTTTCTGATTATATGGATCGTTCATTAGGATTAGGTTATATGAAGGGTTCACTTATACTTATAAGCTTATTAGCTATCATTTTTATATTTTGGTATTTTACTGAACCAACATTAAATGTTAAAAATATTGCAACGAAGAGGGTAGAGGTTTTATATTGGATTGCTATTCTTGTGTCTAATACTTTAGGCACAGCCGCAGGCGATTTTTTATCACACAAATCTGAAGGAGTAGGTACACTAGCAGGTGGTGGAAGTTACCTAGAACATGGATTAGGACTAACTATTGCTCAAGGGGCTATGCTTACTGGTGGATTAATATTAATAATCCTTTTAGCGTATTGGTTTACAAACTTAAATAGAGTGTTTTTATTTTGGCTAGCATTTGTTTTGACAAGACCGTTCGGAGCAACTTTCGGAGATTTCTTAATTAAACCTCAAGAAAAAGGTGGATTAGGCTTAGCAAATGGTACACAAATTGCCTCTGCTATATTATTGGCTATTCTTTTAGTCTGTATTATCATCCAGATTATTACGAATAAATCGAAAGTACATAAAACTAATATTCAAGTAAATTAGTACGAATTACACCAGTTTTTTAAAATAAGAGATGGGAAGAACGTAAGAAAGTGACTTCCCATCTCTTATTTTATTTTTGGAGTAGATAAAAAATAAATAGTAGAAATAAAAAAGAGCTGCCAAAGCAACTCATTTTATCTCTTTTAAATCCAACCATTCAGAATATGTTAAAATGTTTAGCTCTTCTTTTTTGCTTACTACATAATTAACAATCGATTTATACTTACTTGGATCAAAATTCATTTGTGCTTTATCAGCTTTTTTTTCAAACCGATGATTCGTAAATACAATTGTTTGTTTCGTTTGTATTGCTAAATCAATCTGTTCTTTAACCCAAGATATATTTGTACTAGGAAGTAAATTGATCGTACGCACTTCATATTTTTTGATATTGTTTGTTTGAATTCCATCCTTAATGGTTCGAGCACTTCGATAATGCTCTTCCTGTAGGAGTTTCAAAGTTTCTTGATTAAAAGAACCGTATGGATAAACTGCAATATTACTCGCTCTTTTAAAACAATGTCCATTTAACCAATTACGTGCTTCATTTAATTCTTTTTTTTGTTCTTGCTTATTTAAATTTGCTAAATGTCGATGTGAATTTGTATGGTTCATCAAGTCCCAACCTGATGAATATAAGGTATTTAATTGACTTAATGACATATATCCTTCAGTACCAACTTTTGTTGGTATGACAGCAATACTTCCTTTTATCCCTTTACCTTTTAAAATTTGAAACCCTTTAGTAAATTGAGTTTCCCACCCATCATCCATTGTAAAAATAATATTAGCTTTATTTTGTTGTTTTTGAATATTTTGTGGTGTTTGTTTCAAAGGTTTACACTTATAAGTTTGAAGTAAGTTATTTTGTTGTATTGGTTCTGACAAATAAGATGCACTACTCTTCATAAATGGGTATGCGATCATGAATGATGAAATAAGAATTGCATATACAATAACAAGTTTTTTATCCAACCTTCACCATTCCTTTATCCTTTTCTAAATCATAAACTCTTCCGGATCTTGAAACTTTGTTCCAATCGTTCCGGTTTATAAAATATGAGACTGTACCAATGAGTACGAAAAAAAGCGTTACAAAACGGTAGACAAATAAGTCTAAAATAATCGTGATCGCTAAACGTATCATTTCTTTCCCTTTAAATTCAACTCCGTAATAGCGAGCTAAATACAAAGCAAATAGACTGTAAATTATATTTAGAGATACGACTCCAAGCAAATAGATTAGTAGGAGACTTTGAGCATGTTTTAAATTTGTAATGAACATATAACCTAAATTGAAAATCGTAAAATAAATTGCTACTGTACCTAAAATAAACGAATCAATTAGCATAAAGAAAGAAACTGTACGGAACAAAAATGTCTTTATGAGCATCGGAAAATAATAAACGATACAGTCAATAAATGCCTTTTGCCAACGAATCCTTTGTTTAAATAAATCCTTCCAGGTTTCCGGACATTCGGTATAACATACCGCATTTGGAACAAATACCATTTTCATGCCAGGATTTTTTAAAATGTATTGTTGAAATTTTAATGTAATGTCGATATCTTCGCCTAAAGTCTTTCTGTATCCACCAACTTTGAGCAAAATTTCTCTATTAAAAACCCCGAATGCACCAGAAATAACTGAGAGTGCATCGAATTTTGCAAGTGAAACTCTATTAATATAGAATCCTTTTATGAATTCAAAAACTTGAAATCGAATGACATGATTTACGGATAAAGTGCGTTCGACTTTCTTGCGCTTAAATCGAACTCCTTGAAGTGGGTGCACCATTCCGCCTGCTGCGATTACATTATCATCTTGAAATACTTCATTTAACACTTGTAATGCATTTTCATCAAGAATACTATCTGCATCTAAAGTTACTACTAATTCATTTTTTGAATACATTATTCCAGCGTTTAATGCGTCATGTTTACCACCATTTATTTTGTCAATTACGTAAACGTTAGGGAAAACAGTAGACTTATAGAAGTTTTTGATTTCATTACTTTTTAACTGATTGGATATTTTTCGATCTTCCGGTACAAGACGTAGTAGTTCATGTAAGATATTCATTGTATTATCTTGGGATCCATCGTTAATATAAATAACTTCTTTTGCGGAGTAATCTAATATCTTCATACCTTTTATAGCTGTTTCGATTATACTTTCTTCGTTATAACATGGAATGAGAATGCTAATCCTTTTATTTTTTCGTACTTGATTATGTATTATTTTCTTACGTTTTAAAAAAATTGGAAGAGCATTAATCATATGTAAGAGAGGAAAAAAGGTACATAAGAATAATATGAGTATTGTAACAAATTGCATAATAAAATCTCCTTAAAACTAGTATCTTAGTTTCATATTCATGCTAGTTATATTAAATTAAATTACCAAGTTTGAATGATGACGATCAATCATTCGTAACAAAAATAATTTCAAATACTAAAATAAACATAAGATATATCTTAACGC
>NZ_JBHJTJ010000075.1:0-11389 GCF_042267765.1 Gottfriedia sp. NPDC056225
CTATTATTCATATGAATGTATAAATATATAAAATAAATGAATTTTGATTAAAATATTTTTTGGGAATATCCTTATTAAATAAGGTTTTTAAAGAATTTTTATAAAAATACTTAAAAATGTATTTGCATAATTATTAGTATGTGTTAAAATTCATTTTATAAAATAATTATTCATTCGACAAAAATAGCTGTTTAATAGAATGCTAAAAATGATAGAAGAAAAAATAAATTTGAATTTTAAAAAATCAGGGGGAAAATAGTATGAAAAAATTAGTCGGAGTTTTAGCTGCATCAGCATTATCAATTGGAATGTTATCTGGATGTAATAAGTCAGATGATAAAACTTTAGTATTAGGTACAAGTGCGGATTATAAGCCTTATGAATTTATTGACACACAAAATGATAAAATTGTAGGTTTTGATGTTGATTTAGCGAAAGCGATCGGTAAGAAAACTGGTTATACAGTTAAAGTAAAAGATATTGATTTTAACTCATTAATTACAGCTATGAATGCAGATAAAGTAGATTTCATTATGGCAGGTATGAAAAAGACGCCCGAGCGTGCTAAAAACGCAGATTTCACTGCACCATACTTTACGGACCAAAATGAAGTAGTTATAAATAAAGATTCAAATATTAAAAGTGTTAGTGATTTAAAAGGGAAAACAGTTGGTGTACAAGCTGGTTCGATTCAAGAAACAAAAGCAATTGAAGTTGCTAAAACGGCTGGATTTAAAGTTGAAAACCGTAATCGAATTCCTGAATTAGTAGAAGAATTAAAAGCTGGAAGATTTGATGCTGTAATTATTGAACAATCAGTGGCGAGTGGCTATTTGAATAAATTAAAGGAAATGCAAGGGGTAATGATGCAAGATTTCTATGAACAATCGGGTTCAGCAGTAGCTCTTCCAAAAGGTAGTAAATTAACTCCAAAGTTTGATAAAGCATTAACTGAATTAAAAAAGGATGGAACTGTTGATAAATTAGTTAAGAAATGGTTCGGAGAAATGAAATAAGAAAAGAGTTTTTGAAGAAATATAAAAGATTAAGAGCTTTAGGGTATAGCAAAAGAGATAGAAGTTTTTGTTGTAAAAAGGGGAGGAATTATTGATGGAGAAAGATTGGAGTCACTTATTGGAAAAAATGCCTTTACGTCTTGCACCGAGCATGGCAAAGGATCATCCTAACTTACCGGTAGTTAAAGAAGAGGGTTGTTACTATTATGGTGTTGATGGTAAACAGTACTTAGACTTTACATCGGGTATTGCTACTACAAATGTTGGACATCGCCATCCTAAAGTAGTACAAGCAATTAAAGACGGAGCGGATTCTTTAGCTCATGGTCCTTCTGGAGTAATTATATACGAATCTATTTTAAAACTAGCAGATGAGTTGGCTGAAATTCTTCCTGGTAACTTAGATACTTTCTTTTTTGGAAATAGTGGAACAGAAGCAATTGAAGGAGCTATTAAACTAGCGAAACATGCTACTAAACGTCCATATATTGTTTCATTTATCGGTTGTTTCCATGGCCGTTCTATGGGGGCATTAAGTGTAACTACTTCAAAAAGTAAGTATCGAAAATTTTTACAACCATCAGGTTCCTATCAAATACCTTATGCAAATGTTTCAGAATGCCCTGAAGGTTATGATGAAGAACAATATGTAGTTGAACAATTAGAAAAAGATTTTAAACGTTTATTTAATCACCAAGTAACTCCAGAAGAAGTTGCTGCAGTAATTGTAGAGCCTGTTCTTGGAGAAGGTGGATATATTGTACCTCCTAAAGCCTGGTTAAAGAAAATTCGTGAGATCTGTGATCAAAATAATATTTTATTAATATTTGATGAGGTTCAAACTGGATTTGGACGTACAGGTGATTGGTTTGCTGCACATACATTTGATGTGACACCAGATATTATGGCGATTGCAAAAGGTATTGCTAATGGTATTCCATTAAGTGCAACTGTAGCATCAAATGAACTAATGAAACTTTGGCCACTTGGTAGTCATGGTACAACATTTGGTGGAAATCCAATAGCTTGTACAGCTGCACTTGCTGTTTTAGAAATTATTAAAGAAGAAAAGTTATTAGATAATACGAAAGAAGTTGGAGCATACGCGGTTGAAAAGCTGAATGAATTAAAAGAAAAACACCCTATGATTGGAAGTATTCGTTCAATCGGTTTAATGATCGGTATTGAAATCATTAACCCTGCGACAAACGAACCAGATGGTGATGGATTATTTAAAATTCTTGATCTTGCTTTGGAAAAAGGTGTTTTATTCTATTTCTGTGGTAACAACAGTGAAGTTATTCGTATGATCCCACCTTTAACAGTTACAAAGAATCAAATAGATGATGGGTTAGCAATCTTAGATGAAGCATTAACAGAATATGAGCAATCCATTGGATATGAAATATACGAAACAAAGGGCATTGGTTTCTAAACCAGTGCTCTTTATCTAAACAGATATTGTCGAAAATATTTTGAAATTTTAAGTCAATCGTAAAGGAGTACTACAATATGAATTTAGATTTTTCACAAATTGTTCCTTCTATGCCATATATATTAGCCGGACTAAAATTAACACTACTTGTAGTTAGCTGTTCAATTTTATTAGGTCTAATTTTAGCAATATTACTAGCATTAATGAAAATTAGCCGTGCAAAATGGTTAGTTGTCATAGCTGATTTTTATACATCAATTTTTCGTGGGACGCCGATGGTTTTGCAATTAATGATCATTTATTATGGATTGCCACAATTAATTGGTTTCGATATTGAGAAGTTTCCAGCAGCGGTTTTAGCTTTTGGATTAAATTCCGGAGCCTATGTTTCAGAAATTATTCGTGCAGGTATTTTAGCAGTTGATAAAGGACAACAAGAAGCTGCTTCTGCACTAGGAATTCCTTATCGTAAAATGATGTCAAAAATTATTTTACCGCAAGCATTTAAAAATATTTTACCAGCATTGATGAATGAGTTTATTACCTTAACGAAAGAATCAGCTATGGTTACTGTAATTGGTGCATCAGATTTAATGCGAAGAGCATTTTTAGTTGGTGGAGAGACTTACTCATTTATGGAGCCACTTATTTTTGTAGCTGGAATCTACTATATTATAATTATGTTATTGTCACTTCTAGGTAAATATATTGAAAGGAAGATGCGTACAAATGATTAAAATTACGAATTTAAATAAAAGCTTTGGTAATGTTCATGTATTAAAAGGTATCAATACGATCATTGATCAAGGGTCTGTTGTAGCTGTAATTGGGCCGTCTGGTTCTGGTAAATCTACTTTTTTACGCTGTATGAATTTATTAGAAACACCATCAAAAGGTGAAATTTGGATGGATGAAATTGAAATTACAAATCCAAAAAGTAATATTATGAAAATACGCGAAGATGTCGGGATGGTTTTTCAGCATTTTCATTTATTCCCACATATGACAGTTCTAGAAAATATAACGTATGCTCCGATCAATGTAAAAGGTATGAGCAAAGCTGAGGCAGACGAGAAAGCCAAAAAGCTTTTAGATAAAGTAGGTCTTCTTGAGAAAGCAAATGTTTATCCGCCTCAACTATCAGGTGGACAAAAGCAACGTGTTGCAATTGCAAGAGCACTTGCGATGGAACCAAAAGTAATGTTATTTGACGAGCCAACTTCAGCACTAGACCCAGAGATGGTAAAAGAAGTACTTGAAGTAATGAAATCTTTAGCTCACACAGGTATGACAATGGTAATCGTTACACATGAAATGGGATTTGCAAAGGAAGTAGCTGATCGAATTTTATTCTTAGACGAAGGAAATCTAGTGGAAGATTCAACTCCAAATGAACTATTCACAAGTCCAAAAACTGCTCGTGCAAAATTATTTCTTGATAAAGTATTATAATTTGATTCATAAAAAAGAAACTGAAGATAAAATTTTCAGTTTCTTTTTTTTCACATTAAGAGAGTATAAATTGGCAGCGGTGAAGAAAAGTAGACGAGAGATGCCAATTTTAGGTATAAGTGCAACTACGACTCTGTCTTCGCCTGACGGCTCGCCAATCGGCGAGTTTTCTTTATGTAATTTAGACCTTAATCATCATTTTGTTTTAATTTTAAAGGCTTTGTAGAGATGATTGATTCAATGTTTTTACTGATTAATTTATTATTTTTACGATTTTCAATTCGTGCTTTTGCAATCTCAGCTAGTTCTCGTTCTTCGTCGGTTTCAAGAATGATTGTTGGAACTGGTACGGTCTTATTATCCTTCATGCCAACAAATGTTAAAAATGAAGTAGCAGCAACTCGACGATTACTAGTAATTAAGTTTTCTGCAATTGCTTTTACAAAAATGACAATTGATGATGTACCAGTAACGACAACAAATGCCTCATAAGAAATACAGTCCTCTTCAGTTACTGGATGCAAAAAGTCTACATGATCAATTGAAGCAGTGACACATTTTAACCTCGAATGTTTAGCAGCTGTAATAGAAGCAATCATATCCATGTCAGCAAGAATTTTTCCACCAAAAAGCGTTTGGTGATTGTTTAAATCAGTAGGGAAAACCCGAACAGTTAAAGTTGAACGTGATTCATGACAATATTTAGAACTCATAAATTCACACCTTTTTTAGAATTAGTATTAAAGAAAAGGATTAGAAAATCCCCTAGTTTTCAAAAGCACTACTACTTTTTATAATAGTGTTCATTTTTCATTTTCTTAGAATTCCTAACTTTTACATTCCTAATCCTTTTCCAAAAATAAAATAGTTAAGATAATAACTTTCTGCCCGACATGCCATTAATGAATCAATTACGATATTAAGTAAAACAATAGTAACGGTGATGTTATGTACAGAATTGGTTCAAGGATTGTGAAAACTGCATTGGGCAGTGCTGCAGCAATTTTTATAGCACAAACAGTCGGGATTCATTTTTATGGGTCTGCCGGAACAATAACAATATTATGTATTCAACCAACTAAAAAACGTTCATTAGATACAGCTTGGAGAAGGTTTACTGCATGCGTGCTCATCATACTTTTTTGTATTTTTTTCTTTCATATTTTTGGATACACACCGCTAGCAATAGGATTATTACTATTATTTTTCATTCCATTTCTAGTAGCGCTTAGAATTCAAGAAGGTGTTCTTACTAGTACAGTCATTATGCTTCATTTGTATGGATTAAAAAAAATAACTATTCCAATCATATTAGATGAGTTAACTGTTATTGTAATAGGAATTGGAGTGGCCTTACTTTGTAATTTATATATGCCTAGTTTAGACGATCAGATTAAAAGCTTTAAAGTTAAAATAGACTCTAAATTTTGTTTTATTTTCGAGAAGATTTCTATTTTTTTAAAAGAGCCGTCTAATAAGTGTTTTTTAGAAGAATATGATGAAACAGTAAAATTACTACAAGAAGCGAAAAAAATTTCTAAATTAGAAATAGACAACCATTATTTTAAATCTTCGAATGACGAGGATTACGAATACTTTTTATTAAGAGAAAGACAGCTTGCTGCTATTCATCGCATAATTGAAACAGTTTGCAGCATTAAAGTAAGTAATGAGCAGTCGATCATTTTGTCAAAGTTTTTTAATGATCTAAGCTTTTCGATAAACCCGATTATAAGTGGAGTTATTTGTTTGCATCAGTTAGAAGAAATCTATCATATGTTTCGGGCTATGCCTCTACCACAAACTGCTGATGATTTTGAAACAAGAGCAGCGGTTTTAACAATCATTAATGAAATGGAAAGTTTTTTAATTATGAAGTCAAAGTTTAAAGGGAAATATTCAACGTTAGCTTGAAGGGAGTAGATTGGTTTGCTTAAATTAGTTCTGGCACTGTTTTTAGTAGTCGGTCCGGTTTGGCCACTTGGCCAAAATCCACAAGTGGGTGAGCCATTTATTATTATTAATAAGGAAGTAAATAATTTAGCATACGTAGAAGACGGTAAAATACAAGGAATCTATAAAATTGCTACTGGGAAAACGGCAGATTTAACGCCAGAAGGTATATTTAATATTACATATAAAGCGAAAAATCCTTATTGGCGCAAAAAGAATATTCCAGGAGGGGATCCAAAAAATCCGCTTGGCTCTAGGTGGATTGGTTTTGATGCATTAGGAACGGATGGATCAATTTATGGAATACATGGAAATAATGATCCCTCAACTATTGGAAAGTATATATCAAATGGAT
This sequence comes from Gottfriedia sp. NPDC056225, assembly GCF_042267765.1. NCBI lineage: Bacteria > Bacillati > Bacillota > Bacilli > Caryophanales > Bacillaceae > Gottfriedia > Gottfriedia sp. NPDC056225. Next base: position 6,212 of record NZ_JBHJTJ010000075.1, read on the forward strand.
GTGTAAGGATGTACACAAATGATGTAAATAAGCTTTATGATAAAATTCCTTATGGAACAAAGGTTTACATAACAACATCATCAAATTCGTTTGAACAATTAGCTCGTGAACATGGAGCAATCAAATAATAAAGAGGATTCATCAGTTAGATTTCAAAATCTTGTTGATGTATCCTCTTTTCCATTGTATTTGTCAAATAGTTAAAGTCTCTATCCAGTTCTTTATAGTAAAGAAGCGATACCTGCAAGTAAAGTAGTAGCAAGCATTGAAATTAACATAATCATCACGACTATTTTTTGTGTTTTTTTTCTCATGTGATTACCACCTTAAATTAAGAATTACATTTGATTAATAATTATTTATAAGATTAATACAAGTCTTGTCCTATTTTAGCATATGTATGTAATAAAAGCATCGGTTAAAAGGAGAGGTCAAGAAATGTTCACAAATATAGATCATATGGCGATTTGTGTGAAAGATTTAAACGAGAGCATAAAAAAATATGAAAATGAATTAGGATTATCTTATTCTTATCGTGAAATAGTAAACGATCAAGGAGTAGAAATTGCATTTTTTGAATCAAAGAAAATCAATATTGAATTAATCCAGCCACTTACTACAATTAACCCTGTACATAAATACATTGAAAAAAAGGGTGAAGGTTTGCATCATATTGCTTTTCAAGTTGATGATATTGAAAAATCACTAAATGAACTTAAAAAACGTCAATTTAGTTTAATTAACCACTCACCTCGTAATGGAACTAATGGTTCAAAAGCTGTTTTTATACACCCTAAACAATTTGGCATGTTAATCGAAATTGTTCAAAACAAGGGGGAAGTATAATGAGTAAATATGATGATTTATATAGACTGTATGAAAAAAAATCTGAAATAGAGCAAGGCGGTGGATTTGAACGGATCGAAAAACAGCATGAACGTGGAAAATTTACAGCTCGAGAAAGAATAGATCTGTTATTAGATGAAGGTAGCTTTGTTGAGTTATATAGTTTTGTAGAGCATCGTTGTACAGATTTTGGAATGGATGAGCAATCGGGAGCATGTGATGGGGTCGTAACGGGCTATGGAACGATAAATGATCGAACGGTTTTTGTATTTTCTCAAGACTTCACAGTATTTGGTGGGGCTTTAGGAGAAATGCATGCAAAAAAAATTAGTCAAATAATGGACATGGCAGTAAAGTGCAAGGCTCCTATAATTGGTTTAAACGATTCAGGTGGCGCAAGAATTCAAGAAGGTGTACTTTCCTTGGATGGTTATGGACATGTCTTTTATCGCAATACCATCTATTCCGGTGTAGTACCGCAAATCTCAGTGATTATGGGCCCATGTGCAGGGGGAGCGGTTTATTCTCCTGCAATAACTGATTTTGTCATAATGGTTAATGGAAGTAGCCAAATGTTTATAACTGGACCAAAGGTAATTGAAAGTGTAACTGGTGAAAAAATTTCTGCAGAAGATTTAGGTGGAGCGAAAGTACATAATGAAATTAGTGGTAATGCACATTTTCATGCAAAAACGGAAGAAGAGGCACTAAATGTAGTTAGAAACTTATTGGATTATTTACCCTCACATTGGGAAGAAAAAGCTCCTATTAAAATGAAGAATGACAAAGAGATTGATGATTTAATGGAATTAATACCTGATGAGAGTAGTCGGCCATATGATGTGAAAAAAATAGTCGAAATGATTGTAGATGAAGACTCTTTTTTGGAGGTACATCAAGGCTTTGCAAAAAATTTAGTCGTTGGGTTTGCTAGGTTAAATGGAGAAGTATTAGGACTTGTTTGTAATCAACCTAAGTTTATGGCAGGCGGACTGGATTTACATTCTGCCGATAAAGGAGCAAGATTTATTCGTTTTTGTGATAGTTTTAATATACCGATTGTAACTTTTGTAGATGTGACAGGGTTTTTCCCTGGTGTAAAACAGGAGCATGGAGGTATAATAAGGCATGGCGCTAAGCTTTTATACGCATATTCTGAGGCAACAGTTCCAAAAGTTACAGTCATTACAAGAAAAGCTTTTGGTGGTGCATACGTTGCTTTAAATAGTAAATCAATTGGAGCAGATTTAGTATTTGCCTGGCCAAACGCTGAAATCGCTGTAATGGGTGCTGCAGGAGCTGTAAATATACTATATGGAAAAGAAATTGCTCAAAGTAATCATCCTGAGGAGATTAGATCTGAGTGGATGGATCTTTATAAAGAGAAATTTTCAAATCCATATATAGCTGCAAAATATGGACTAGTCGATGAGATTATTGATCCAAAGATGACTAGAAAAAAGCTAATTCAATCTTTAGAAATACTAAAAAACAAAAATGAAAAGCGTCCAGCTAAAAAACATGGTAATATACCTTTGTAGACATTTTTTTACATATACAATATGGAGGCATGACTCAAAATGATTAATGAACAACGTATAGTCGATGAATTTTTAGAATTAGTACAAGTAGACTCTGAAACTAAGTATGAAGCTGAAATTGCAAAGGTTTTAAAACAAAAATTGGAAGCCCTTGGAATGAATGTTTTTGAAGACGACACAATGGGTGTTACAGGTCACGGTGCTGGAAATATTGTTGCTACAATTCCTGCTACTAAAGAAGGAGTAGATGGTATTTTCTTCTCTTGTCACATGGACACAGTAACTCCAGGTAAAGGAATTAAACCATCAATTAAAGATGGCTACATCGTTACAGATGGTACAACTATTCTTGGCGCAGATGATAAAGCTGGTATCGCAGCATTTTTAGAAGCGGCTAAACAAATTAAAGAACAAAATATTGAACATGGTGAAATTCAATTCATTATCTCAGTTGGTGAAGAATCTGGATTACATGGTGCAAAAGCAATGGATCCAAAATTAATCACGACTAAATTCGGATATGCATTAGATAGCGATGAAGAAGTAGGTAATATCATCGTAGCAGCTCCAACTCAAGCAAAAGTTATTGCTACTATTTATGGTAAAACTGCTCACGCTGGTGTAGCACCTGAAAAAGGTGTATCAGCGATTACGATTGCTTCTAAAGCAATTGCTAGAATGCCACTAGGTCGTATCGATGAAGAAACTACTGCAAATATCGGCCGTTTTGAAGGTGGAAGTGCAACGAATATCGTATGTGATCAAGTGAATATTTTAGCTGAAGCTCGTTCATTAATCGGCGAAAAAATGGAAGCTCAAGTAGCTAAAATGAAAGCAGCATTTGAAGAAGCAGCTACTGAAATGGGTGGACGCGCTGAAGTAGAAGTACAAATTATGTACCCTGGATTTAAATTTGGTGAAGGAGACCACGTAGTTGAAGTTGCAAAACGCGCAGCAGAAAAAATCGGACGTACTCCTGCATTACAACAAAGTGGTGGTGGATCTGATGCCAACGTATTCGCAGGTCACGGTTTCCCAATCGTAAACTTAGCAATCGGTTATGAAGAAATCCACACAACTAACGAAAGAATGCCAATTAAAGAGCTAGTAAAAACAGCTGAAATGGTTATTGCAATTGTTGAAGAAGTTGCAAAATAATATATAAAAATGAGAAAGACGAAACACTTTGTGTTTCGTCTTTTTTAATACAACAATCTATTTTTAAAGCTTTAATCCTATTAAATCTTTAATTTGTACTTAATCGCTTCCTCCATACAAAATAGAAAATAGTTGCGATTAATAAAGCAGATGGAAAAATCACTAAACTATACTTTGCAAAAATAGAAGCTACTTTATCCCATTCTTCTCCAAAAATTTTACCTAATGTAATAAAAGTGAATCCCCATAAGATTGCACCAACAAATGCATACATAGAAAACTTTTTATAAGAATATTTATTAATGGCTGCAAAATATGCAGTCAAATGCCTTACCCCTGGAATAAAAAAACCTATTATCAGTATATAGGGTCCAAATTTTGAAAATAAACTTTTAGTGAATTCAATTTTTTTCTCAGTAATATGTACTTTCGGACCATATTTATTTAATAATGGTAAACCAAACATATATCCAAGTAAGTAACTTAAAGAAATACCACAAATGATCCCAATAATGGCACATGCTATTGATGGTATATAGGATAATCTACCTTGAAACACATTATAACCTATATAAATTAAAAGAATTTCATCTGGTAAGGGTAAACCAATAATTCCTCCTATTAATGCTAAAATGATGCCTAAATAACCATAGTGATTTATTAATACGTTTAAATGATGAACCATTGATTTAATACACATCCTCGTTTTTTTCCGCGTGAAGTAGTTAGGCTAATTAATTTGAGTAAGATAATATCATTTTGTACAAACAAAAGTATTTTATAGCATTTTCATAAATTAGGCAATTCAAAATTCAAATAATTTTGTTATTATTAAAAGGATTTAATAGTAATTGAAAAAAATTAAAATTAGGTGGAAAAATGATTAATTTTTATGAAATTTGCCCAAATAACTTTAGTAGAAATAAAACGATTGTTATGTTTCACAGCTGGGGTTCAACAATTGAATCTCAAATGAACTTAGGGATTGAATTATCAGAACTTGGATTTAAAGTAGTTATACCTGAAATTAAATATCATGTTATGAGAGAAGCGCTAAACAACCATTTTGACCAGAAGGTTTTACAATCATATTTCTGGAAAACGATTTTCTATACAATTGATGAAGAAAATGAACTAATGAATACCCTTAATTTAAAGAAAGAAGAAACAATTCTCTTTGGAAGTTCAAGGGTGGATTTATTGCTAGCGGCATATTTTTTTCAAATACGAGTTATGCTGGACTAATAAATATTAATGGATCAAGCTCTTTCATTTTTTCTGAGAAGGATTTTTGTAAAAAAGATGGAAGAAATACTATTGATGAGAAGGACTTGGCAACGATTACAACATATGATCCGAAATTTAAAGAAAATTTTACTAATAAGCCAATTCTTTTCTTGCATGGCGAAAAGGACAGTATAATATCAATTGATGGTCAAATTGATTTTGTAGCTTCAAATGATCATAGCATACAATTTTTTAAATATAAGGATGTAAATCATACGATAACAAATCGTATGAAAACTGATTTAATGAAATAGCTAGATAAAAGTTTTTAAATAAATGGAGGTATATGTATGAATGACAATTCCCTACCAAAGGGATTATCACAGCCGGCTATAAGAGCCTTAAC
>NZ_JBHJTJ010000076.1:0-11315 GCF_042267765.1 Gottfriedia sp. NPDC056225
TAATTATATCTATTCTTGTTTAAATATGCAATACTATGTCAAATATTGTTAAACCCCTCCAATACCCAGTTTGTTTACAAAGTTTAACTATCAATTTTAATACCTGTCTCCTATTACATATATATTTCATTTTATAAAACTTATTTGTAAAATTAATAAACCGGAAACAAACATCTTGTTTCCGGCATTCATTTCATATTATTTAATTAAAATTGAGATCTCCGAATAACCTTTATTCGTCTTATGAACTTCAATTACTGCAGGCATTGCATCCTTCACATCTTGAACATGGGAAATAACGCCTATTAAACGACCTGATTTTTGAAGCTGAATTAGTGTATCTATTGCTTTTGACAATAATTCATCATCTAGCGAACCAAACCCTTCATCTATAAACAGCGTATCAATCGATACACCACCTTTATGTGCTTGAATGATATCTGCCATTCCTAAAGCTAAACAAAGTGATGCGTTAAACTGCTCTCCACCAGATAATGTTTTTACATCTCTGGCTAAACCTGTATACGAATCATAAACTTCTAATCCTAATCCACTTTGTTTTCGTCCTTTTTCAACTGAATCTTTTCGTTGTAATTGAAATTGGCCATTCGATAGATGATCGAGTCGAATATTTGCTGATTCAATGATTTGTTCGAAATAATCTAATAAGACATAACGTTCAAACGAAATCATTTTATCATTATCGCCTTTTGTTACTTTATATAAATCTGTTAAGCCAGCTAATTCTTTTTCGGTTTTTACAAACTCTTCTTGATAAGTATTCAAATCAATTTTCAACAGATTTAATCGTTTAGTTGATTCTTGAATACGAATCATTTCATTTACGATTCCATCTAAATTTTGTGTAATTTCTTGTACCTTGCTTCTTAAATCAGTCTCATCTATTTTTTCGTTTGATTGCACTTGTTGCTCAAGTAACCCTTTTTCAGTAGTTAGTCTTTGCAGATTCTCTTCAAAAGTCGATAAATCGCTGCGATACTGATCAACATACTTTATATATTCAATTGCGCTTATAAACTCTGATTCAATTTTAAACTGATACTCCGATAATTTTTCGTGATATGTTATCGAAACTTTTTCAATTTCTTGCTTTAATTTTAATACATCATTTTCAAGATGCGAACAAGTTGTTTCTTTCACTGTTTTCTGCTCAGTTAAGAGTTTGTGCTCTTCTTCAATCTTGGATATTTTCGCTTTTAAAGTAACAATTTGTTTTTCTAAATCATTTTTTTCCGTTTGCCATAGTTCAAGAGTTCTAAGCTGTTCAGGTAATCTCGATTCTACTTGGACAACACTTAGTTTTAATCCATTTATTTCATTAGTCAGCTTATTCATTACGTCTGATTTCTCAGTAACTTTTATCATTAACTCACTAACTAATTGTTCTTTTATTTTTACTAATTTATTAACTTGTTCAAATGTAGCCTTTTTCACTGTAAGCTCTTTTAGTATTGTTTCATTATCATTAAATTCTTTTACTAGACCTTTTAAACCTTCATTTGTAAAGTCAAATTGACCATACTCTTCTAAAAAGGCTTCTTCATCCCTTTTCACTGTGTTTTCAATGCTTCGAATGCCACCTTGGATTGTAGCAAGTTCAGTCTGAAGTGCATTCACTTGTTGTTTCAGCTTTTCTGCATCTTCTTCGTTTACTGTCCCGTTAAATTTAGCAAGAGAAGGATGATGAGTGCTTCCACATACCGGACATTGCTCTTGATCTTTTAAATCTTTCGCTAGAAAGGCAGCCTTTTGTTGAATCATTTCATGTTCGATTCGGTCTAATTCATTTTTAAATTTACTATGCTCGACTTCTTTATTACGATAGTCAATTACTTTTTGCTCTAAATCTCTTTTTGCAAACACGATCCGTTTTGCAGCCCCGCCTTTTTGTGAAATTTCTTTACTTAATAAGGAAATTTTAGCCCACTCTTCATGGACTCCTTCTAGGTCAATTAAACTCAATTTTAATTTGTTTAATTCTTCGGTCTCTTTTTTTAATTCAATTTGTAATGATTGTTCTTCTCTTTCAGCTTTGATTAGATTTTTCGACTTATGATCGAACTCGATTTTTAGATTTTGAAATTGATTAATATCATCTTTTAGAGCTACTAAATTATTTAATTGGCTTTCAAAACTTACTAATTTTTTATGTTCTTCAGGAAGGGTTTCTACCTCTGCTGAAATTTGTTCAATTTTCGAAAGTGTTCCTTTTAAACTTTCAATTTCAACTAACAATTTATCATTCGTAACTTGAAGTGAATTATTAAGCTTTTCAAGTTCAGTTTTTACAGGCAATACTTTCTCAGCATTTGTAGCTAATTTTATTTTCACTTTTTTATCTTCAATATCTATCTCTTGGTCTTTCAACATCGCTAATAATTCAATGATTTCACGCAAACGATCAATGTTTTTATTATGCGTTTCTGCTGAGAATAATTTTTGTTGATGAACCTCTAATTGTGATTTTTGTAGTTTTTCTGTTTCTTCAAGTCTTTTTAAATCTTCTATCATACTTGAAATATGTTCAGTCAAAATATCACTTACTAAATGTAGGTTAATTTGAGAATCGTCAGCTAGTTGAATGCCTTTTTCACTTAAGATTTTTTCAATCACTTCTAATTTGATCATTATTTTTTGTTTTAAATTATTAAAGTGACTTTCCTTATTTTTTCTAGCTAAATTCAAATCTTCAGCTACTTTTTCATATAATTCAGTTCTGAAAATCTTACGTAAAATTTCTTCTTTTTCTTTCGTATCTGATACTAATAATTTTCTAAACTCACCTTGAGGAAGTAATACGATTTGTTTAAATTGATCGGCATTAATTCCTAATAACTCTTCAACTTTTTTGTTTACAATAGATGTTTTATTAAATTCTTGGCAATATGGTACCTTTTCATCATTTTCAATTTTATAAAACTCTATTTTGTCGCCAGTTATTCCTTTATTTTGCTTTTTCTGATGCCCTTTTTGCCTAAAAATATTATAATGATTCCCTTTTAATTCAAAAGTCAGCTCGACACTTGTATATAGATCATCATCTGCAAAATGGCTTCGAAGTAAAGCTTGATCATTTCTATTTTCACCGCTCGCTTCTCCAAATAAAGCAAAACAGATTCCGTCAAAAATTGTTGTTTTACCTGCACCAGTTGGACCAGTAATCGCAAATAAGCCTTTTTCATTTAATTTACTAAAGTCAACATTCACCTTATCTTTGTAAGGTCCAAATGCATGAAGTACTACTTTTAATGGCTTCAATTCTATTCCTCCCTTACAAAAATCCCATGAATTATTTCTTTCATATATTGTTCATCTTCAATTTTTAAATCTTCATTTTTCATTTCTTTATAAAATGCTTGAAACAGTTCAAGTTGATTTTTTGATTGTTTATCTACTAAACTTAATTGATTTTTGTTATCTAATTGTACTGCTGAACGCTTTCGGCTAACATGCATTGCGTTCGGATATACGGTTCTAATTTGCTCCATCGGTTGTACAACCATATGATCATCAGTTAATTTTACAAACACATAATCATGATTAACTGGATGTTGTCTTATTTCCTCAATTGTTCCTTCAATTGATCTCAAATCTCGAATTGGATGAAACTGTCTCTTTTCAACAGATAACTCGCCATTACCTTGTATTTCAACAATTAAACAACCTTTTTTATGATTTTCTTCTGATAAAGAATATTTTAGAGGAGAACCTGAATATCGAATTGATTTATTGCCTACATAATGCGCGCGATGCAAATGTCCTAAAGCAGTATAATTAAAATGCTTGAAATTATGATGAGATACATATTCAGCCCCACCAATCGAAAGTGTACGCTCTCCCTCAGTCTCTTCATCTGAAGGCTCACCATTATTCGTTACGAATGCATGTCCAACAAAAACATTACGGACAGACGGATCTAATTCTTCATCTCTAATTTTATTTATGATTGCTCTCATTGCATCATCATGCGAATGAATATCATCGTTTTTTAGTATATAGCGAACAATACTTGGTTCGGCATAAGGAATTAAATAAAAATGCACTTCACCTTCAGCATCATATAAAATCACTTTCTTAAATGGAGTTTGAAATTTCCCTACTAAATAAATACCTTCTTTTTCCATAAATCGACTACCAAAATCAACTCGTTCAGCACTATCATGATTTCCAGCAATTGCAAGAATTGGCGTATTGCACTCAAGGACAATCTTATGGAACACATCATTTAATAATTCAATTGCTTCAGTCGGAGAAACACTTTTATCATATAAGTCACCTGCAATTACTACTGCATCAGGCTTTTCTTCTTTAATTATTGATATAAATTCATCTAAAATAGAACGTTGGTCTTCTGTCATATGTACACCATGTACAATTTTACCAAGGTGCCAATCTGCAGTATGAATAAACTTCATTTAATACACCTCATTTATTTTATTGGCCGTTTTCTTGTATCGAAACTACAGCTTTTTATTTAATTATATTTTACATCAACATACGAACGTTTGTATCCTTTTTAAATGAATAAATTAAAAAATGCATTATTAAGCTAAAATAATTGAAATACTACTAAATATGATACAAAATATAGCTATAAAAGCTTAGGAGGCAATTATGGAAAAATTAGTTGATGTAAAAAAATATGAAGAAGTTATAAATAGTGAAAAGCCAGTAGTCGTTAAATTCTTTGCAACTTGGTGTCCTGATTGTACACGTTTAGATGCATTTATTGGAGAGGTTATCGAAGAACATCCTTCATTTACTTGGTACACAATGGATCGCGATGAGTTTCCAGAAATCGCTAGTGAACAACAAGTAATGGGTATTCCAAGTTTACTAGTATATAAAAACGGTGAAAAAATTGGTCATTTACATAGTGCAAATGCAAAAACGCCAGAATCAGTAGAAGAATTCTTATCTACTTTTGAATAATAAAAGTAGGTATTAATTATAAAACCACATTGCAACAATTATTGAATTAGTAATTTAAATAATACGCAAATTGGTATTAAATAAATGCAAAAGAGGCATTGCTTGAGCAATGCCTTTTGTTGTTAATGTTAATTTTCTTATCCAACTATCGAATGCGCTTAGTTGGATATAGATATATAGTATGTAAGCATGTAGAGAAATTCAATTTACTTCTTTTTCTTTCTTCTCTCCAATGAGAAAGTAATATATTAACCAAATGACAATAAAAAAACAAATGACAAATGATACATAATCTTTAGAAATGAAATTAAGTATAGTTACAAAAATCATGGCAATTAAGGGGATCAAACGTAAAAAAAAATCTCTCATAAATCGATTCCTTTCCATACTTTACGCTATGTGTGACTGAAATACCTTTTTATGACTATACTATCATAACGTGTATTTGTAACTTTAGAGAACTTTGGCTTTTTCCCCATGATATTTGGATAATCCTTTTTGCAATTAACTAAAAAGACCACATGATCGATTAATACAAAACGCTAGTTCAATCAGCTTTAAATATATGGTAACTACGATGACAGATTAAAATTAATGAAGCGTTTCAAGTTTATCTGATTCTACTAAAACCAAGAAATCTAGAACCTTGAAATGCAAGTTCTCCATTATCACCTTCAACAATCATTCCGTATTCAGCATCCTTTACCTGAAATTCTATTCGATCTCCACTTTCTACTTCAAACGTTACAAAATAACTACTATATGACCTATTTTCCACTCCACCTTGTACGGCTGTTCTTTTAGCTATAGCTTTGGCTTTTACATTTAATTTTGGTGAGTTGTTATTTTTATTCCATTGTGAAACTCCCTTTATGATTGATATTACAATTATGGATAGAACTATTACAAACATGATACCAATAAAAATGGGACCGAACGTAAACAAAAAATCTCCGCCTTCAAACATTTTACCCCTCCAAAAATCCTTTTACTATATTTTTGCGTGCTTTTTTATGTAAGCTTTTTTTATGATGTATAGCTATCTAAATTCTTCTTCCTATATGAAAACATTTAAATTTTTTAAGGAAAATCAATGAATATCTTAGTCAATTTTAACAAATATGCCTTTCAAATTACCAAAGTAAATTTGCCTATTTTTCTACAATCTTATTAAACAACTCTCTAGACATTTACTAAAAAATATAGCTACCGAAGCAGCTTAAATGTTGTTAAACAAAAGTGGCGTTAATTCACTCTAATTATTTAGTAGTGTAATCTTTCCAGCCACTTTTCGAATGAATTTTAGTTATTTTTCCTTCATCCGAGATAAACGCTACTGTTTTCCCAGCAACTTTGTATTTGGTTACAGTAAATGAAATTTTAACTGAATCATATTCAGGATGATCATACATAAAGTCATAGTTAAACTCGATCATTGTTGCACCTGTTTTAATTTCTTTAGACAGCCATTCATTTTCTTTCTCAAATTTAGTAGCAGAAATTCTTTGATTTCGTTCAAGTATATAAATTTCGTCTTTTGTAAGTGTTTTTGAAGCGTTAGTAATGGTCTTAGTTCTTTGAATACTAAGTTTGTTATATGTATTTTGGATTATAGGAAAAAATAAAGCTCCTATTCCAATCACAAAAACGTATAAAATCACAAGACCTACCCTACGGCTTTTCTCTTCTCTTTTAATAACAGGCATATTTATAAACACTCCTAACAATTCGAGTATTGTTATACGACCTTATTATTTTATTCAGATTAATTTCAATAAATCTTTTTCTTACATCAAGCCATTCTGTTGAATAAGACATTTATATGTAGTCCCATTGTCCTTTGATTATCTATGTATTTCCGTTAAAACTTTTAAGGCTACATTAGCACCTCGTTTACCATATCAATTCGTATTACAACATAAATTTATGTGATTATGACATATACATCTTTTGAGGTGATAAATTGTGATTAACTTCATTGAAGATGTTGTTCGTTTTCCAGAAGCACTTACAGGTGGAAGAACGATTTCACGTTTATTTCGAACATATCCCTTTAGAGTTTTAAGTGCAAGCAGTGTTTTAAGCGGAATTGATTATGGTTTTTCAGACCAAGAAGGTATGTTCTTTAGAACAACGATTGATACTAGTGCTCATATTATTTCTCCTTATGAAGTAGTCGTAAATATTACTTATGGCTTTCGTTCTCGGGAATTCGATAAACGTATGGATGCTACAATTAAATATACATTATTCTTAAATCAGTTATATTGGCCTACTTGATTGTCTCATAAAGAATAAAATATAAAAAAATACACCTATAACATAGATCAAATCTATATTTTATAGGTGTGTTTTTTATTTAAACCTGTCTTCTTTCATGTAAAAAAATAAATATATTTTTACAAATACTATACCAAGCGTATCCAACTAACCAACCAGCAATAATATCAGAGAAATGATGTACATGTAAGTAAATTCTGCTCATCGAAATTAAAAAAATAATTAAAAGTGCGATAAATTGAATTACTCTTTTATGCTTCATTAAAGAAGGTTGAAGCACAATTAAAATGAATCCTAAACTTAGAAAAAAAGTTGTTGCCATAACCGCATGTCCACTTGGGAAACTAAATCCACTTTCAACATAATACATTGAAGTTGGACGTGGTCTCTCATATATATCTTTTAAAAATGTAACAACTACTCTAGCAGTTAAGAGTGTAATAATTAAAGAAATGCCTGTCCATATACGCTTAAGAATAATTGAATAGATTAAGATGATGACCGCGAATGTCAAATACATCTTTGAAGAACCAAAATCCCTTAAGAAATAGCAAAATGAATCCAATGCATCAGTCCGAATGAATTCAAAGAACTTAAATGCTGATTGGTCCAGGTTATGAATCATTTTCGAATCATAAATAAGTCCTAAAATAATAAATAGAAAGATAGACGTAATAATTAGTATCCAATTATTTTTTTTCATAAATTCCTCCAAATCTAATTTACCGCTAAGTCTGCTTGTACTTTGGATACACAGAGAAAAACGACGAGATTACCCGTCGCCACTTTCATGACTATTCATCTTCTTCATCAATTTCATCAATCATACATTTTTCCAGTAAGTATTCAAAAGTAATATCCGCTAATTCTTCAATTTCCTCTTCCTCAGGAACATATCCTCGTTGAATGAGCTGTTGATAGAAAAATTCTGCTATTTCTTCCGTATCAATAACTACCTCAATTTCTTTCACTAGCATCACCCCTTACTAGTTAATATGTGAAAAATGAGAAAATATGAAAAAAACCTTACTAAGCACAAAAAATATTAATATGTAACCTTTAGCATAATACAACATTGACAAGCATATATTCAATTAAAACATGTTAAGGGAGCGAGATTACCAATGATAAAAATGGACAAGCTAGCTAATTTAAAAGAAATTATGGTTAATGATGACAAGTTTGAAGAAGTTGCTGAAAAACTGACGACAATTGCATTTTTTATTTTATTAGGGATAGGCATACCTTTTATGATTCATATAATTCTACAATTATTGTAGAATATCCTCTCTCTCAATTCGTTTTCTTCTCTGAGAATTTATTTAAATTTTTAAGCACAAGATCCATCACAATTTTATATTCTTCATCTTGGAAGATTGAATATAAAACAGCATAATCATTATATATATCTAATAATCCATCGATTATTTCTTGCTTTGTTGTTTTATTTCTATTTTTATTAAAATCATTCATTGAGCGCAGTTTTTCTAAGTCTAATTTAGTAATGCCATTTTTATCATTTCTTAATTTCTTCAAGATTGCATTTGCAGTTTGTGCTGATGCAATTAAAGTTAAATCTGTTTCATCGGCTTCTAACCATTCTCCATCAGTAATGCGCGCTAATTCATAAATTGTATCTTCCCACGCGTCATTTTTATATCGCCAAACTTCAGTACGGTATCCAACAATACGAAAAATTTCTTTTTCATATCCGTTGACTTGAACGAGATCCCCGAAAGAAAATGAATAATTAACTTCGATCCATTCTTTTTCAAGTTTTTTCCCATCATATTCGTTGAGAAGTTGAAGAGTATTCTCAACATAAAGTCCGTCATGATTATTGACCTCATATACAAAAACGCCATCCATCAATTTAATATTTGTTATCTTACCTACAGTTCCATATAACGTTATCACGACAATATCATCTACGTTATACTTCGGTTGTTTTTTCTTTGTCATACTTCTTACCTCCTTCTCCATTCGTCGTGACTAATACGTTTTTACTGTATACTATGCAGCCGATAGATAATTGTCTGTCATTTTCAGAGTAAATAAAAAAAGGGATTAGCCTATTTTATAGGGCAGAAGTTTAAAGCAAGTTCAAAGAGCGATCTGTACAAATTATAAATAGAAGAACTAACACAGTTTTTTTATAAATAAAAAAGATGCAACTTAGTTTAAACTAAGTTACATCTATTGATCTTCTTCATATAAGTTCCATGCTTCGTCGAAAACGCTCATAGATTGTAAAAAAGTACCATCCAATTCTAAATATGAGCTAATTTCGTCATAGCTTGAAGATTGTTTTGGAAACGAGTGATCATTAAAAAGATGATCTGCTAATATTCCAATATCAGTAGGAATTTTATAGTTTCTATGTTTCATCATATAATGGTAAAATGACTTTCTCATGATTCTCCCTCAGCTTTATTTATATTTTCATATTATATACCCGCTTACAAAAAACTAGATAAGCGAACTATTTTATAATTTAAAAATACAAGTTCTATGACGAGAAGTCAAAATAATTTCTTTTTAACAACCTCGGCTGCTTCATTAATTCATCAAATGACACCGAAACTGGAAGTAGTTTTGTTGAAATAAGAAATAACTGATCTTCTATTTCCTTAACCATCTCTTCCTTCTGATAAGTGAAATTACATTGATTACAATGAAATGATGGTACATTTGTAATTGTGATTGCGCGTGAGCCATCAGGTAATTCCCAATGTACAACAGCTTTTGTTTCTATTGCATTTTCCTCTCCACACCAATCACACTTTAATGGATTACTCATCTTTCTTTTCACTTCCATCCATTTTTTGAATTTGAGCTTGATATTTTTTCTCCTTTAGTTCATCTCTTTTTTCTCTTTTATCTTTTAATGAATTATGTGTTGGATCTGTTTGATACTGCTCCCTTTTTTTAATTCTTTCTAAATCTGCTGGAATTAAGCTTTGTACTTGATCATTCATAATACTAGCAATACCAACTTTAGCAGCCTTATTTAAATAATCAGGATAAACAAGTGAAAAATAATCCTCTGCAGTATCTTCTTGATAATTCTCAGGCTCTGGATAAGAAGTTATAACACCTTCAAAATTTCGAAGTACGGTTTTTTTACTACTTTGAGAGACGATATAGTTTGGCTGAAGTGAAATTTTCCCTCCACCACCTGGTGCATCTACTACAAAAGTAGGTACTGCATTTTTTAAATAATGTACTTTAACAATAAAAAAACGGACTACTTTTTTACTGTAGTACCGTTTTTAAAGGCAATCATTACACTTTTCGCTATTAAATTAATATTTGGTTTATTTCGTAGAATTACTGTGCCAACGGGTTTATTAGGAGCTGATGTAGCACTGTTATTCTTTGAATCATTGTTTTCCATGCTACCCCGCCCTTCCCTTTTGTATAATTCTTCCGGTGTTATTAGGGCGGTTAAGTGCTTTCGCACATACCGTATTAAATTATATGTATCGCGTGCTTGACTGTGTGCCTATGTACATGCAAATCATCTCATCTTGTTACTTTCGAATTAAAATAATCGGTTTTTGTTAAATTTTAATTTTGATTTTTGAACTAAAAAAGGTTATCTAAATTGACAACCCTAGGAACACTTGTACATCTAATGCAGTGCATTAGTTGTACAAGAATAAATATTATAAATATCCAATTTCATCTAAGGCATTTAAATAGTTTATGAATTTGATGTTATCTAATTTCTGGTTCTCCGCCTCTATTCCTATAAAAACTACTAATTCTTTTTCTATATAATCACACCTACAACCTTGTCTCGTATAACCACTAATTCGTTTACCGTCTTTACTTTCTAAAATAATATTAATTATTTTTTGATCCTTTAATTTAAATTCTTCATCTGGATAGGTATTTAATAAAAATTCATAAAACTCTTGTTGTGATTCCTTTTCTTCCTCACTATATAAATTATTTAAAACAGTTTCATCATCGATCTGATAACACTTGATTATATTAGGGAAATCTACATATGGATCCTCTTTTAATTCTAAGAAATCTTTAATTGCTAATTCTTTAATTTTATATTTTTCTTTATA
>NZ_JBHJTJ010000077.1:0-11128 GCF_042267765.1 Gottfriedia sp. NPDC056225
ATCTTAATGATTATATTAAATACTTTGTCATCAACCTTAAATATGAATAAATATTTAAAGAAGACGATGAGAATAAGTCAAAAACTATCTCAAAAAATGGAAGAAGAAGATGTAATAGACGAGTTTTTTGAACAATTAAGCAAAATAATTCCTATTTCTAATGGGAATTTATTTTTAGTTGAAGATTCTTCACTCAAATTAAAAAGGTATTTTCAAAATAAGTTTGATGAAAAAAGATTTAGTTGTCCTTACTTTGATACACTTGAAGGCTCGATAACTGAGAAAGTGTATTATGAAAAAAGAAGATATAATTTTAATAGGCGAACACAATGGATAACAAATGATCATTTAAAATGTACTGATGCTGAAAGCTTATTATCAATTCCAATTATAAAGAATCAAGAAGTAGTTGGTGTACTAACAATTGCATCAGAACAAAAAAATGCTTATAAAAAATACCAAGTCGTAATGATCGAAATTTTAGCTCTATATCTTGCAATTGCGATCGAGAATGCGAGGTATTACTTAGAAACAAAAACTAGAAGCGAAACAGACTCTTTAACTGGCATTTATAATTTTGAATATCTCGAATCTAAAATAAAAGATGAATTTGTCCGTTTGAATTCTTCCAAAATTAAGTCCATTTCATTACTTTTAATAGATCTAGATTATTTTAAAAGAATAAATGACCAATACGGTCATCAAGCGGGAAATGAAGTGCTATTCGAAGTTGCACAAAGAATTAAAAAGATAGTAGGCCATAATGGATTAGTTGCGCGTTTTGGTGGTGAAGAATTTTCAGTATTGACGGTTAATAATAACGAATATGAAACATATGATTTAGCCGAGAATATAAGAAAATCACTTCAAAATATTCCATTTAGTATGACAAACTATCTGACCAATGATCATCAACAAATTAAATTAACTGTCACGGCGAGTATTGGAGCAGCAGTTGCACCATTTGTAGCAGAAGAACCAGCTGACTTAATTCGTTGCGCAGACAGAGCTATGTATTCAAAAGCAAAAAATGCTGGAAGAAATAAAGTAGCAATCTATCGTAAATGACCACCGAGAAGTAGACTTCGGTGGTTTATTTATTTTTATAGAAAAGGAAGGAATTGCAGGCTTTTTGTAATTTTTTGTTGCACGATACATGGTTGTCCTCGACAAATGTCGGCGAGTTTTTTTGGAATTATATGTTAGTATTTTTTTACGTTTTAAAATAAAGTATTAGGAGGATTCATATGGACAAGTCCTCAAAGATATCGATTAAAATCAATGGTGAGGAAAAAAAGTTTGCGGAAGGCGCTGTGACCCCTAACGAAAATCAGGTGGAAAAAGATGGAGAATTCGGTTGGGTTTTACCAACTCCAGATGGATTAGGTAAAAAAGTAATTGTTTTGGATGATGTTAAAAAGAAGAAGAAGATGAAACCAGTGGAGAAGGTCAAGACGAAAAAGTCGAAAAAGAAGGCTTCTTTTTTCGTGAAAAAATCACCTTCAAAAAGTATTATTATTTCAATTATTGGTGCAAGTTTAATAGGATTATGCTTTGGATTTGTTTTTTTAGGTATTTTTAAACAAGCAAAACCAGATGCAACTACTCCAACAAGCATTATTGAAAAAGTTGCCGGTACAACTACTCAGGTGGAAACAAGTATCCCAACTGTGAAATTTGATTTGGCACAAGTAGGGATGTATAAAACGATGGCAGCTGCAAAGAAAAATGTAAAAGAAGTTTCAAAATTAGGCTATAAACCTGTAATTTATGAAAAGAATAATGCTTTATTTGTTGTTATTGCATTGAGTGGGAAAGAAAGCACATTTTTAGCTGATGAGGTAAAGACAAAACTTAATAACGCGTATTTAAAAGAAGAAACAATTGCTGGGCAAACTTATAAAGGTCCTAAACAATCCGTTGATATGTATAAGGCAGAAGTTGAAACATTTAATTTTATGCTATCATATTTAACAGATCAGAATTTTAATAATGCGAAGCAACTAGAACAAATAACTTCAACGATGCTAATTTTGAGCAAGCAAAAAGACTATATCAAAAATAAGCCATTATTAAAGGGGCTTAAATATCTACAAAATATCGAAAAAGTCTTGTCCTCAAATAACAAGCAAAGTTTAAATAAGACGACTGAAGCAGTTCAAGATAATCTATTATCATTATTTAAAATATTAAAAGAACAAAAAAATACACTGACAAATTAATTTTTGTTAGTGTATTTAGATTGTTGAAATATAACAGCCAATCGTTAAAATGTTATTAAGCGATCAAATTGTTTCTTTTGAGGGTGTTATTATTTATTTATTTATTTTAATAGATAATTTGTTTGTGGAATACTAACAAACTATAGTAATACTCTTTTTCAGGTTGAAAAATTGAGTTGTAAATTGTTTGAAGAAGAATTAAATAATTAATTTATAAGTAGGCGATTAATCGATATTGCAAAATAATTGAGTATTTAATTTCAATTTTTCTCAAAGAGAATTAATAAGAGTTTTTATGAATGCATTTTTATTTTGAAGAAGTTGATTGGAACGAAAGGAGGCTCGACTCCTATGGGAAGTGCGGGAAGCCTGAGACCCCACAGGCGAAGTCGAGGAGGCTCAGGTCTCGCCCCATGGAAAGCGAGAATCCTGTAGTGGAAATCAACATCATACAACTTCCTTTACATTGCATTGAAAAATATTGTTTTGTAATTGATAAGTTCTTTTTTTCAAGAGCCTGAGTACACTGACAAATTAATTTTTGTTAGTGTATTTTTTATTACAAGCTGAATTAAAAGAAATACTATTTTAGTTAAAAACTTCTTACTGCAATATAATTTTAATTAAATTTAATGCTAATTTTACATAGAAAACATAGGAATTATGCAATGAAATTTTTAAAAATGAAATTTTAATATTAGGGTATTTTAATACATAACAAAACTTTCATTAATATTACATTTTAGTAACGAATAGGCAACGGAAAGTGTTTTTTGCTAATTTGTGTTATAGTGATTATCTGGGTAGGATAGTCTTGTATCCTTCCTTTTAAAATTAAATAATAGGTGAATGAAATGAAAAAACTTATATTGGCCTCTGCATCTCCTCGACGAAAAGAACTTCTTAGTATGTTAAATATCCCTTTTATCATTGAAACTAGTGATGTTGAAGAAGTAATGGAGCAGAACTTGTCGTCTTCAGAGATTGTATTAAAATTGGCGGAAGAAAAGGCAACAGATGTATCAACTAAATTTCCAAATGCTGTTATAATCGGTGCTGATACAATCGTTACTTATAAAGATAAAAAACTAGGTAAGCCTACGTCAAAAGAAGATGCTTTTGCGATGTTAAAAATGCTATCAGGTAATACACATGAGGTTTATACTGGTGTTTCAATTATAAATGAAGGTATAAGTAGTAGTTTTTATCAATGTACAAAAATTACCTTCAGTGAGCTTAGTGATCAAGAAATAATTGATTATATCAATACAAATGAACCGATGGATAAAGCTGGCGCTTACGGCATTCAAGGATATGGTGGTACATTCGTAGAGAAAATAGACGGCGACTATTACTCTGTTGTAGGACTTCCGATCAATAAGGTTAAGAAAAAACTTAAGGAATTAAATTTTTAACTATTGATTTGAGGTGGTACCATGTCAAATTCGCTTCTCATTAGAGATTTTCCGAAAGATGAGCGGCCTAGAGAGAGAGTGTTGAAATTTGGTCCAGGTAGTTTGACAAACCAAGATTTATTAGCAATTTTGTTAAGAACTGGAACAAAAAATGAATCGGTTTTAAATGTTTCGAACGAACTTTTATTAAAATTTGATGGACTAAGATTATTAATGAACGCGTCTGTAGAAGAAATTTCAAACATTAAAGGAATTGGTGAAGCGAAAGCTGTTCAATTAATTGCTGCCTTTGAGTTAGGAAAAAGAATAAATAGACTTCAATACGACGAAAGATTTATGATAAAAAGTCCAGATGATTGTGCTAAATTTATGATGGATGAAATGAGATTTCTTGAACAAGAGCATTTTGTATGTTTATACTTAAATACGAAAAATCAAGTTATTGCCCGCGAAACAATTTTTAAGGGGAGTTTAAATGCTTCAATTGTTCATCCACGCGAAATATTTAAAGAAGCATTCCGAAGATCAGCAAGCTCGATTATTTGTCTACACAATCATCCAAGTGGGGATCCAACTCCAAGTAGAGAAGATATTGAAGTGACCAAACGATTAGTCGAATGTGGAAAAATAATTGGAATTGAATTACTAGACCACATCATAATTGGTGAACATAAGTATGTCAGTTTAAAAGAAAAAGGTTGCTTTTAAGGGTGTTCATTAGTGGCTAATTGTTTTATAATGTAAGTTATGGATAAAAACCTGTTATTTACTAACGATAAGAAAATATAGTATAGATACTTTAAATATGAATTTAAGTTGTACGTTTTAGAAAGGAAGATACATATGTTTGGATTAGGCGGATTTACTCGAGATTTAGGAATAGACTTAGGTACGGCAAATACTTTAGTCTTTGTAAAAGGAAAAGGAATTGTGGTTAGAGAACCATCTGTTGTTGCTTTAAAGACAGATACAAAGCAAATTGTTGCTGTAGGTAATTCAGCAAAACTTATGATTGGTCGTACTCCAGGAAATGTTGTTGCAACTAGACCAATGAAAGATGGGGTAATTGCTGATTTTGAAACAACAGCAACGATGATGAAACACTATATTGATCAAGCTCAAAAGAGTAACGGATTTTTCTCACGTAAACCTTATGTAATGGTTTGTGTACCTTCAGGTATTACTGCTGTTGAAAAAAGAGCTGTTATTGATGCGACTAGACAAGCTGGTGCACGTGATGCATTCTTAATCGAAGAACCTTTTGCTGCTGCAATTGGAGCTAATTTACCAGTTATGGAACCGACTGGAAGTATGGTTGTTGATATTGGTGGAGGAACAACTGAAGTTGCAATTATTTCACTTGGTGGAATTGTTACAAGTCAGTCAATCCGTACTGCCGGTGATGATATGGACGAAGCGATCATTCAATATATTAAAAAGAACTATAACTTATCAATCGGTGAACGAACTGCCGAGCAATTAAAGCTTGAAATTGGTTCAGCTTTCAATACTGATACAGATGAAAAAATGGATATTCGTGGTCGAGACTTAATTTCAGGTTTACCTAAAACAATTACGATTCATGGAGAAGAAGTTGCGGCTGCATTAAGTGATACAGTTGATGCAATTGTTGAATCTGTGAAAAATACTTTAGAGAAAACTCCACCTGAACTAGCAGCTGATATTATTGATCGTGGAATTGTTTTAACAGGTGGCGGAGCACTTCTTCGTAATCTTGATAAAGTAATTGCACAAGAAACAAATATGCCTGTAATTGTTGCGGAAGACCCTCTTGATTGTGTAGCAATGGGTACAGGTAAAGCATTAGACAATATCGATATATTCAAAAAGAATTATACTTCAAATTCATATCGATAAAATTTTAGTGGCAGTGTTAAAAAACTCGCTAGTTTTCTAAAAGAAATAGCTCCTAAAGAAAGTTCTTTAATAAGAAGATTAGCAAAAAATGTGTAATCCTCACTAGTATTAGTGAGGATTACACGCATGAATACATTGGAATAAAAGTTGAAATGTTATAAGAGGGTGTAAGAATGCCACAATTTTTTCAAAATAAACGTTTAATGATTGTCCTAGCTGCTATTATCTTACTAGTGGCACTTTTAGGCTATTCTTTAAGAAGTAACAGA
Organism: Gottfriedia sp. NPDC056225; assembly: GCF_042267765.1. NCBI lineage: Bacteria > Bacillati > Bacillota > Bacilli > Caryophanales > Bacillaceae > Gottfriedia > Gottfriedia sp. NPDC056225. The sequence goes on from NZ_JBHJTJ010000077.1 coordinate 5,785, forward strand.
AACCTTTCAATTCCCGAGCAGTTTATTAAAGATACAGTAAGTTTGACTGAAAAAGTATTTAATAAACCCGCACAACTTATTGCGGGTTTCTTTAATAATATTGCGGATTTAAAAGATACATACGATGAAAATAAAGTGTTGAAAAGTAAACTTGATAAGTATGTTGAATTATCTGTACATGAGAAGGCTTTAGAAAAAGAAAATAAAGAATTAAAAGACATGATGGGAATTGACAAAAGTCTAAGTGATTATGATACATTTCAAGCTACTGTAACGATTAGAGATCCTGATAAATGGCAACAAATTATAACAATTGATAAAGGATCGTTAAGCGGAATAGAAAAAGAAATGGCTGTTATTACTGCTAAAGGCTTAATAGGAAAAGTAAAGAATGTTTCTAAATTTTCATCAACTGTACAATTATTAAGTTCTTCAGATCGAACAAATCGAATTTCTGCTAAAATCCAAGACAAACACACGGTTTTTGGTTTGATAGAAGGTTATGATGTTGAGAAACAGGCTTTATTATTCAAACGAATTCCTTCAACTGCAAAAGTAAAAAAAGGACAAACAGTCGTGACTTCGGGTCTAGGTGGTGTTTTTCCTGCTAATTTAGTAATAGGAAAAGTTGAAGAGGTTGTTCCTGATGAACATGGGCTAACACAAACAGCGTATATCAAGCCACAAGCGGATTTTAATGATATTGATCACGTGCTTGCTGTTAAACGTTTAATCGACCAGCCAAAGAAAGGAGAGTAGGGAGTAAATGAGTAAGTATGGTTTACCTCTGCTTTTATCACTTCTTTTTATATTAGAAAATATTTATGTTTCAACTGTATCGCCAAATATTCTTGGGCACGATGTGACAGTTGTTCCACATTTTTTATTTTTTGGATTATTATTTATGACGCTATATTATAATCCGAGAAAAGCACTGATTTATGGTGTTATCTTTGGATTTGTTTATGATATTGTTTATACTGAGGTTATTGGTATTTATTTGGCTGCTTTTCCTTTATTTATTTTCTTAATAAGTCAAGCGATGAAAATACTATACGCGAATTTATTCGTTCGAAGTATCCTTGTTTTAATATGGACTGCAGCATTAGAATATTTAGTATACGGATTAAATGCTTTATTCGGATTTACAAATATGAATAATACATACTTTATGAATCATCGATTATTTCCGACATTATTACTGAATGCACTATTTATATTAATTTTTGCATATCCTTTCTCATCATTATTAAGAACGATTCGTGAAAATAATGAGGAAAAATAAAGGATTTTTCGGGTGCATGTCGAATTATACAATCGGGGTGAACACTTATCATGGAACAGAGGCAACAATATGTTACAATTAAAGGAACGAAAGATGGTCTAACACTGCACCTCGATGATACATGTTCTTTTCAGATTTTAGTAGATGAAATTGAAGAAAGACTGTCTACCCACTTGTTTGAGAGCAATGATCGTCCCTTACTTGCAGTTCGTTTAAAAATAGGAAATCGTTTTTTATCTCCCGAACAAGATGAAATAATTCGTTCAATTGTTCGTAAAAAGAATAATCTTGTTGTCGAGACAATCGAAAGTAATGTTATTTCGAAGCAAGACGCTATTGAATGGATGAAAAGGGAGGAAATTGTACCTATTTGTAGAATGGTAAGATCCGGTCAGATTCTCCAAGTGAAAGGTGATTTACTGTTAATCGGTGATGTTAACCCAGGTGGAACTGTTATTGCGGGTGGAAATATCTTTATTATGGGTGCTCTAAGAGGTACTGCTCATGCCGGTTTTAATGGTAATAAGGAGGCAGTTATTGCGGCATCAATAATGAGACCAATGCAGTTGAGAATTTGCAGCATAATGAACAGAGCACCGGATCATTATGGTGATGAAGGCAATGAAATGGAATGTGCTTATATAAATGAAGACGGCCAAATCATTGTCGATCGCATTCAATTTCTGACTCATCTTAGACCTAGTTTGACAAGGTTAGAAAGGGGCATGATGTAACTGTGGGAGAGGCTATAGTAATTACATCTGGTAAAGGTGGAGTTGGTAAAACAACAACATCAGCAAATTTGGGAACAGCTTTAGCGATGTTTGGTAAAAAAGTGTGTTTAATTGACACTGATATAGGCCTACGTAACTTAGATGTTGTAATGGGTTTAGAAAATCGTATTGTCTATGATTTAGTAGACGTTGTTGAAGGCCGCTGTAAAACGCACCAGGCACTAATAAAAGATAAGCGCTTTGAATGCTTATACTTATTACCTGCTGCTCAAACAAGTGATAAAACTGCTGTTTCTCCTGAACAAATGAAAGAGCTAGTTGATGAATTGAAAAAAGACTATGATTATATATTAATAGACTGCCCTGCTGGTATTGAACAAGGATATAAAAATGCAGTAGCAGGTGCGGATAAAGCGATTGTTGTCACAACGCCAGAAGTTTCTTCAATTCGTGATGCAGATCGTATTATAGGATTATTAGATCAAGAGGATATTGAACCTCCAAAACTAGTAATCAACCGCATTAGAAGCCACATGATGGAAAATAAAGATAGTTTAGATGTTGATGATATTACATCAATGTTAGCTGTCGATTTAATCGGTATTGTCCAAGATGACGAAAACGTTCTTAAGGCAACTAATAGTGGTGAACCTGTTGCATTGAATCCAAATTCAAAAGCTTCAATTGCATATAGAAATATTGCAAGAAGAGTGCTAGGGGAATCGGTACCATTGCAATCATTAGAAACAGATAAGAGTATTTTCTTTAAAGTGAAAAAATTATTTGGTATTCGATAACACTTCGTAAACATGCGAAGTGTTTTTCTTTTTTTAGCCTTTACCGACTAAGAAATTATGCTTTTACGCCTTGGATGACTTTTCAAATTATCTACTCATAAGTTGTCCTATCGACTCATATAAATGAATTAATAAGATTACGAGGAGAGGTGACACACACTTTGAGTAAGCGCGTAGACGATATAAGAAAGCGGATCGCTAAACGGCGAGAACAAGAGGAAAAATGGGGAAATCAGAATCAAATGATGAACAAATTTCCGGTAAAGGAAGTACAAAATGCTGAGGGCGGATACACTTACACTTATGATGATTTGGTAGAAGAGCAGGGGAAAAAGATAATAACTAACTCTAACTTTATGTTTAGGAGTTTGTTATCTGCGATTATTGTACTTGCTTTAGCAATCATTTTAAAAAGTAGCTCACCTATTGCCTCTCAGGTTCGGCAAGGTCTTTCACAAGTTTATAATAGTGAATTTCAATTTGCTTCCCTACAAAAGTGGTACGAAGATCGTTTTGGAACGCCACTAGCTTTTTTACCCCAATTAAATGATAAAAAAGGAAATGTTGGTAACGATAATTACGCTGTTCCCGCTAGTGGGAAAGTACTTCAAAGTTTTAAAACGGATGGTCAAGGAATATTAATACAAACAGAAGCAAATCAAAAGGTAGATTCAATTAAAAAAGGTCGGGTTATATTTGTAGGAAAGAAAGATAATTTAGGAAATACAGTGATCATTCAACATGCTGATGGCTCAGAATCATGGTACGGAAAGTTAGGTAGCACAAATGTAAAAGTTTATGATGAAGTAGATAGTAAAAAAGTGATCGGAACGGTATCTACTAATGATGATGGGAATCTAGGAACTTATTACTTTGCAATTAAAATGGGGGAAAAATTTATTGATCCGAAACAGGTGATTCCATTTGAATAAATGGCTTGCTCTTCCATCTAAAATTTCAGTTCATCCACTCTATTTATTAATAGCATGTATTGGAATTTTGACCGCAAACTTTTGGTCCGTATTGTTTGTTTCGATTATTATTTTCTGTCACGAATTAGGACACGCAATAGCAGCTACTTCATTTAATTGGCGAATTAACAAAATTACACTTCTTCCCTTTGGAGGTGTTGTCGATCTAGATGAACACGGAAACAGACCAACCTACGAGGAATTTATTGTTACAATAGCTGGACCTATTCAACATTTAACGTTATATATTATTGCTAACATACTGTTTCAAATGAACTTTCTGCCTGAAAATTTATATAATCTTTTTATTAATTTTAACGTTAGTATTCTTTGTTTTAATTTATTACCAATTTGGCCTTTGGACGGTGGAAAATTAATCAATCAGTTATTTTCTTTAATTTTTCCATTCGTAAAAGCTCATCTATATAGTTTATACTCTTCATTTGTCTTTTTAGTTTTAAGTTCAATCATTACGATTTTAATACAACCAATGAATATTACAATATGGGTTTGTCTATTATTTTTAATTGTTTCTTTATGGGGGGAATGGAAAAATAGGCATTTTGTTGTTATTCGTTTTTTAATGGAACGATTTTATGGAAACAAACCATATATCCAAAAAATTAAATCAATTTCTTTAAATAAAGAAACAAAATTATTTCAAGTCTTTTCTAATTTTCAAAAAGGCTATAAATACAATGTGGTTTTTACATTAGATAGAAAGAACCAAAAAATGCTAGATGAAAATGAATTATTACATGCGTACTTTACCGAGAAGAAAGCAACTTATTCGCTTGAAGAACTGATCAGTTAGTTGCAGACTCTTGGCATAATAACTATTTCCTAAAAGATAAGTTTAAACAAAAAAGATGGTCTCTACATGAGGCCATTTTTTTTATAGCTAAACATACCAAGAAGGGTCTTTTGGAATATAATCATAATAATACAGTATAGAATCTATTCTTTTTTGATTTTTAATATCATTTGAAACTCTTCTTCCCCATTCATCGTCTTCTCCAAAGCTGATATTGAGAAATTTATGTGAAGAGGCAATCTGTTTAGAATAGCACATTAAATGATTAGGTTTCCGGTAATAATAATTGTCATCTTCCCCATGTTCAAACTCTTTCCCATATTTACAAATCTTTGAATATTGGTTGTTAAAATTTACTAAAACATCAAAAACTATACAATCTACCTTTGGTGTTTCACGAATTGCTTGGCATAATAATTCTATATAATTTGATGTAATACGATCATCGTCATCGATAAATACTACGTATTCTCCTTTTGCCTGCTCGATTAAAACATTTCTTTTTTCTCCAGTAGTTCTTTTTTTATTTTCTAAAAGAACTAATATTTCAACAGGATATGGTTTACACTGATTTTCCAATTCGTTAACAATACGCTTCAAATAGTCCATTCTTTCAGGTACAGTTGGAATAAGAATTGAAAGAACAATATCCAGTTAATCACTCCAATTCTTGTTAATTTTAGGAATTCAAAATTAAAATATGTCTTCAGTTATATAAAAATATAATATTCAATTTTTACTAT
>NZ_JBHJTJ010000078.1:0-11109 GCF_042267765.1 Gottfriedia sp. NPDC056225
CCGTAATATACTGAAAAAAAATATACTTTTAGCAATAAGATAGACAAAAAGCTCAAAACTACTCTATAATTTCTACATAAAACGATTAAAGCAACTACAAAAAATTGGAAATAAAGTAAAAGAACTACTAAAAGGAGCTTTTAAAATGAAAGATGATATAATTGAAAAAGAAAAAAGTGAATTAGTTAAATACATACCACCCAAAGGGGAATATACAACATTTTTATCAGATGAGGACTACTTAGAAAAAGGACGATCTTGGGGATTATTTAATAAAAATCCAAAATATGATTTTTTATTTAAAGGTCAAGATTTTCAAATGAATGTAAAACTGGTAGGTTATGAAACATACGGAGTTACAGATGAGTATCATACAATTATTATTGAATTTTCAGATGGCAATTTATCTTGTATACATCCAGCCTATTTGAAGGAAATGCAATCGCCTAGCTTTAAGAAAGTTTATACAGTCGGTGAGAGTGATTCAAAACCAGTAGAAGAAAAGAAAACGGAAACTAAAGTAAAAGAAACTACTTCTAAAGCGACTCCAAAGAAAAAAGCCGAAAAGAAAGAAGAAATTACAATCACTTTACCAACAGAAAAATCACATTTCAATGGTACAGTAAAAGAATTTAGTACAAAGTATAACCATTTTAATGACAGCGAAGAAGAAATTGTTATTTGGGAAAATATAATCATTAAGGCAGATCCAGAATTACAAATTGGTAATGCCTGGTGTTCTTTAAGCAAAACATTAAAAGCAGCGGAATTAGAAGTCGGTAAAACATATCAATTTGATGGTAAAGTAGTCGATAAGAAATTGAATAAAGAGGTTAAATATAAATTAAATAATCCGTCTAAAGTATCTGAACTTGAATAATTTGAAAAAAAAAAACAAAAAAACTCACAAAATTTTTTATTTTGTGGGTTTTTTATTTTTCTAAAGTGCGAGTCCAATTTAAACAGGTATAGTGGACAAGCCTAATTATATAAACTAAAAATATAGATTTTGCTGCGAAAACTACATTTATTATGAATAGTTAGGTATTTTTACTAAATTAAATAACTAGGAGGGTTCGATGGAATGTATTCATGAAATTCTAGAAGAGTTGTCGACTCCTTATGAAGGTGATGTTTTAGCTACTATTATTCATGTAGAGGGCTCTGCGTATCGAAAAGAAGGTTCTGCTATGTTATTTAAAGGAAATGGACAACAGATTGGTTTATTGAGTGCGGGTTGTCTTGAAACAGATTTATCCTATAGAGTAGCAGAAACAAGAGAAAATAAAATACCACAAATTATTATGTATGATATGAGTGCAGAAGATGATTTATCTTGGGGGAACGGGGCTGGCTGTAATGGCATTGTTACTGTTCTATTAGAACCAATAGATGAATGCTTATTTAATTTATTATATAAGCTAAAATTAAATCTTTTAAATAGACAACGTGTAACAATGATGAAAATTTTATCTAGAGATAATTATGAAGTTAAAACCATGTTAAAAGTTGATGAAAATACCTATTTCGGAAATTATGATGATCAAGAGTTTGGTAAGCTAAAAGATGTACTTACTGAATTTCATTCTGAAAATCAGAAAAGCGGAGTTCGTTCAATAGAAGCTATTGGAAACGAGATTTATGTTCATAGTTATAACCCAAAACCGCGCTTATTTGTTTTTGGGGCTGGTAAAGATGCAATACCATTAGTTAAACTTGCTTCAAATGTAGGATTCTACGTGACGGTTACAGATTGGCGTGATGATTTATGTTCTGAACAATATTTTCCCAATGCCGATCAAATAGTAGTAGGTTTTCCTAACGAAATCATGCCGAATCTTCAATTGGCAGCTTCTGACTCAGTCATCATCATAACTCATCAATTTCAAAAAGATAAAGAAATACTGAATCAACTATTGAATATTAACTTAAAGTATTTAGGTGTGCTTGGAGGAAAGAGAAGGATCCAACTATTATTAAATGGGAAAAAAGTAGAATTTAAAATTAATAGTCCAGCTGGGCTACCTATTGGTGCTGAAGGACCAGAAGAGATTGCCATCAGTATTATTGCCGAATTAATTCAGACACAACGAATAAAAAGGGAGCCTAGAAATGAAGAATAGTAAAATCGTTGCCATATTACTTGCTGCAGGAAGTAGTAAACGCATGGGTCAAAATAAACTTTTTCTTCCTTTAGGTAATTCAACAATCGGAAACTTTGGGCTACGAAAATTTATTAATTCAAACATAGACCATATTTTTGTAGTAACAAAAGATCATGATTCATTAGATTGGATTGAACGGGATCTTTTTCAATTACCTTTTAAAGATTATTGGACTCAAGTAACTTGCAGTAGTGCTAGTAAAGGTCAAGCTTATTCATTAAAAAGCGGAATAACCGAAGCACTTAAAATGAGACCATTAGGCATTATGATCCTTCTCGCTGATCAACCTTTTTTATCGATTTCAACTATTAATAAATTGCATCAAAAATATTTAAAAGAAGTCAAAGAAAATAAACCCACAATTCCTTTTTTAGCAGCAAGCTTTCAAGGGATTCCAAGGCCACCAATAATCTTGTCTCCTAATACTGCACCAGATATTTTCATGCTTAATGGAGATCAAGGAGCAAGAGCAATTATTCGTAATCATTCAAATTTGGAAGGTTTGTTAATTGAATTTGAAAATGAGCTAGATTTTTTTGATATAGATACAAAAGAAGCATATGAGCAGGCGAGAGAAATTGCATGTAAATGAGTCTATTTCAATAAAACCAAAGATATAAATAAAAGTCACTTACTTTTAAGCTTTGTCCTTCTATATATATTCTATGGAACATAGGGTAAATAAGAGGGGGTTTTTTTTTGTACAAAGATATTTTAAATTTCATATACGGCGCATTTGCTGGTTTTTGCATTCTTAAAATAACGATTAATTTATTGATAAATAATAATTCTAATTCTTTGTTTTATATATTTAGTTTGCTTCTAATAATAGTAGTTGAACGACAAAAAGATGGATTCTTTCATGGTTTTAGTTTTAAAAAAAAGAAGTAAGAGCATGATATTTCTCAAGTTTAATAAAATGATCATTATGCTCAATAATCATTTGCTATACAATCGTTCTGAAATTAAAGTGATTCCTGATGATAATGGTATATTAGCAATTTTTAGTGATATTTCTGAAAAGAAAGTACTTGAAGAAGAGCAAAAATATTATGAAGAACTTAAAATTATTGGCGAAATGGTGGCTGGGGTAGCGCATGAAATAAAAAATCCACTTACTACTGTAAAGGGTTTTTTGCAGCTTGGTTTACAAAATAAAGCCTTTGACGGTTATAGTCAAATATTTGAAATTATGATTGATGAAATTAATCGAGTTAATTCAATCATTACAGAATTTCTTGATATAGCAAAGAAAAAGCCAAGCAAATTAGAAGAACATAATTTAAATAATATTATTAACTCTTTATATCCGTTACTTGAAACTAGAGCAATCAAGGAAGACGAAGTAATCAGTCGTAATTTAAATGATATTCCTAATTTAATTATTGATCAATGAGATTAGACAACTTCTTTTAAATCTCGTAAATGATTTTTTTGATGCAATGGAAAGAAGAAAAACAGTAAGCATACATACATATTCAGAAGACGATAAAATTATTATGTCAATTAAAGATGAGGGAAATGGTATTCCAACAGAAATAATTGATCGAATATCAACTCCATTTGTCACAACGAAAGAAAATGGTACTGGATTAGGTCTAGCAATTTGCTTTGCGATTTCTAAAAGAAATAATGCAACAATCGATTTTACAACTAGTGGAAACGGGACGAAATTTAATATTAGGTTTAGTAATAGACCTTATTTAGTTTAAGATTTTTTTCATGTCTAATGTTGTTCCGTGGGGATAACGATTATTCTTATTTGTTGTCAATTTTTCAGCTATTATCGTTCTTAATCATTTGAAAGACTGATCTCAAAAATAAATTCAGATTAGTCTTTTTTTTCATGGAAAGTACCATGAACTAAAAATCGCTATCTATAAAAAACTTTGTGAAAATCGTCACAAAATATACAAATATAAGAGAAGTGAGTATGAATTTTATATGTTAAATTTAAATTGTGAGAAACATTAAAATTAAAGGTGGTTATCATATGTTCTTAGTAATCGGATTTTGCACAATGCTTTTATTTTATTTAGTGGCGATCACAGTATTATTTGTATTAACATGTAAACAGGGACCACAAGACTGTTTCATAGAAGATGTATCGAAATTAGCACAACAATAAATTGTAAATTGAACTTATAAAACATATAATTATAGGGTGTCCAAAAATCAGTTTAAATGATTTTTGGACACCCTTTTAATTATGTAGAAGGTTTTCAAATTTTATACATATAAAACTAACAAAGTCTAAGTTATATCATAACTTAAATAGAAGAACTTCTATTTGCCTAGTATGACAAACGGGGTGTGGATCATGGAGCGATTAAAAATTAAAAAATATTTTATTTGGATGTTAATTTTGTCACCATTTATTTTCTTTCTTCTTCCGATTTTAGTCGGGTTAATATTGACTCATCCATTTAGGCGAAAAACAAATGAAACACCTTCTGATTACAATTTGCATTTTGAGGAAGTAGAATTTCAAAGTAAGCTAGATCAAGTTGTCCTTAGAGGATGGTGGATACCAGCTGAAAAACCAACATCTAAAACTGTCGTTACTGCACATGGATACACGGATGAGCGAAGTCAAAAAAAGATAAATGGACTTAGAATTGTAACATCATTGCAGGAAAAAGGATATAATGTTCTAATGTTTGATTTTCGAAATAGCGGTAAATCTGGTGGTCGTCGTACAGGAATTGGATTTTATGAACAACATGATTTATCCTCTGCTGTTGATTACGTTATTCAAGAAAAAAAGCAGGAAGAAATTGTTTTACTTGGATGGAGTATGGGAGGAGCAACATGTTTACTAGTTGGAAGTGTTCACCCGCAAATTAAAGGGGTTATTGCAGATAGTCCATTCCATGACTTGCAAACTTATTTAGAAGACAATTTAAACGTATGGTCTAAGTTACCTAAAAAACCTTTTACTTCAATAATTCTTCGTTCAATGAAGCATTTATTAAAGATTGACCCTAAAGAAGTTTCTCCAGTTATGTCTGTTCAAAAAGGAAAATCTACTAATTATTTGTTAATTCATGGAAAGAATGATACAAAAGTACCTTTTAGTAGCAGTGAAATGATCTTTGAACAAATTCCTAAAGAAAATGAAAAGACCTTATGGCTTACAGAACATGGGCATATTACTACTTTTGTTGAGGAGCCAGAGTCGTATACGAGTAAAATAATTGAATTTGTTGATAAAACCTTCACTTCGAATGAAAAATAAATTAGATTTACTTAAAACAGATGAACCAAAAAGGTTTATCTGTTTTTTAATTGATTAAGGAGTTCTTCGGTACATGAAAGTAGAGTCAGTAGAAAATACTACTATTTATAAATAAGTAAGAAATAGTATGATATGTTGCTCCAAACAGCTCTATTTTACTGAAAAGGCAGGAGAACTAAGATGGCAAATGAATACCGTTCGCGAGAGGAACGTAAACGGCTGGAAAAGCCCTCAAAAAAACCTTCCACAAAGTCTGAAGGCTTATGGAAAAAAATTACTGTAACATTATTATCAATTGTAATTGTTTTCATACTTGTAGGAGTGGGAATTTTTGCTTACTTAGTAAGCGGAGCTCCCGCATTAGATGAATCGAAGCTAAAAGTACCCCTTTCTTCTACTATTGTAGATAAAGATGGTAATGTAGTGGCAGAGTTAGGTAGAGAACAAAGAACAAAGGTATCTTATAATGAAATTCCAAAGGTAGTTGAAGACGCATTTATTGCGACTGAGGATGTTCGTTTTTATAAGCATAAAGGAGTTGATATTCGTCGGGTATTCGGAGCGGTTTTAGCGAATATTACTGGGGGATTTGGTTCACAAGGTGGAAGTACAATCACACAGCAAGTAGTAAAAAACTCATTTTTATCATCTCAAAAAACGATTAAGCGTAAAGTGCAAGAATGGTATTTAGCTTTTAAATTAGAACAACGTTATTCTAAACATCAAATATTAGAAATGTATTTAAATAAAGTATATTTTTCAAACGGGCTTAAAGGGCGCGGTGTTTATGGTGTAGCAAAAGCGTGTGAAACGTATTTTAGTAAAGATTTATCTAAAATTACTTTACCTGAAGCCGCAACTTTGGCAGGTATGGTGAAGGCTCCAAATAGTTATAATCCAGCTAAACATCCAGTTGAGTCACAAAATAGAAGAGACACTGTTTTAAGTCAAATGAAAAAATACGGTTATATAACTGATTCACAATACAATACTGCAAAAGCTATCCCAATGAAATCATTAGTAAAAGTACATGAATCAGGTGGTACAAAATTTCAGTCATTTATTGATGTTGTAGTTAATGAAGTTGATAAAAATAGCGACGCAAATGTTTATACTGATGGGCTAACAATTGAAACAACTTTAGATCCAAAAGCCCAACAAAAAGCAGATGAGATTCTAGCACGAGGTAAAGGTTTTTATCCAAGTGATGAATTTCAAACAGGCTTTGTATTATTAGATACAAAAACAGGTGAAGTTCGCGCAGTAGGAGCGGGTAGAAACACAAGTTCCGGTGGATTAAATTTTGCTACAGATATTAAAAGACAGCCAGGGTCTTCTATTAAACCTATACTTGATTATGGTCCTGCTATTCAATATTTAAAATGGTCGACTTTTCATCAAATTCTTGATGAACCCTATTCATACTCGAATGGAACGCCAATTCGAAATTGGGACAGAGGATATAAAGGTAATATTTCAATTCGATTAGCACTCGTTGATTCTAGAAATATCCCTGCATTAAAAACTTTTCAGGCAGTGGGGAGCGAAAAATCACGAGAATTTGGTAATGGGTTAGGTTTTAATTTTGCGAAGAATACATTTTATGAATCATATTCGATTGGTGGGTTCACTGGCGTCTCAGCTATGGAAATGGCAGGAGCATATGCGGCTTTTGGTAATGGTGGAACATATAATAAGCCGCATTCCGTAAAAAAAATCATTTATCCAGATAAAACAGAAAAAGTATTTGCAACTCAGCCAAAACAAGCAATGAGTGATTATACTGCTTATATGGTTACAGATATGCTGCGTGATGTTGTAAAAACGCCACTTGGTACTGGTAGAAGAGCAAATGTGCCTGGACTTGATATGGCGGGTAAAACAGGAACAACGAATTACACAGATGAAGTAAAACAAAAATATGGATTCCCAGATAACGCAACACGAGATAGTTGGTTCATCGGTTATTCTTCTGATGTTACAATGGCAGTATGGACAGGATATGAAAAAAATAAGAAAAATAATTTCCTTGGAAAAAGTTCAACCACTATTGCAAAATTTATCGCCAGGGATATGTTAGCAGCTAATGGAAATCGAAATGCTGTTTTTATAAAACCTTCGTCAGTCGAAGAAATACGTCATGAATTATATATTCGTGGGGAAAAAGTAGATGATATACCTAAGGATATTGTCATTCAATCTGTAAAAGATGTAAAAGCAAATTATGATCCTGTAACAAGCAATATTTCAATAAATTGGACGTACCCTGCAGATTTACTACCAAAAACAACTTTCGAAGTAAATTATACTGTAAATGGTGTAAGTGGCCAAACTCAGAAAATTCAAGGTACAGCTACAAGTATTAATGGAATCGTCCCAGGCAACGTTGTAAAAATAACTATTATAGCTACAAATGCTGAAGGTAAGAGTTCTCCTGTTACCGTTACAGTAGATTTAACATCGACTGAGCAGCCTACAACACCTCCAACAAATGAAGGAGATCAAGGCAATGGGAATGAAGAAGGCAACGGAAACGGAAACGGAACAGGTGAAGGTGGCTCAAATCAAGGTGGAAACGAAACGAATCCAGGAACAGGAACAGGAACAGGTACTGGAACGGGTACAGGTACTGGAACTGGTGAAGATAATGGAGATAACACGACAAATCCAGTTGTCCCAAATCCTAAAAAACCGTAGCAGACATAAGAACGAAATGAGGAAATTAAACGCATTGAGTAAGATCAATGCGTTTTTTTATGTACCTTCTTGAAAGGAGAGTTAAAATGAATGATGAATTTACGATCAATATTTATTTAAATAAAAGTGATAACGTATTTGCAAGCTATTACAATACTGACGATTTACATTTAAATTCAGATTTAGAAGATTTTATTATTTCCAAGTTACATAATGCAAAACAAAAAATATAAAGATTACATATTATGGACAAAAAAATATTGATGAAGACTCATTAAAATCGGCAACATTTAACTCTTTTTCAAAACTTATGAAAGAAGACGAGCTCGTTTATACTAGAAATATTAAAAAGACCATCATCTTATTTGTTATAGGGATTTTAATTGGTGTGTTTTATTTGACGCTTTCAAGTAAACATGAATATATAGGAGGAATATTGACTATTGTTTGCTGGGTATTTATTTGGTCAGGAACGGAAGTATATTTCTTTGATAATTTACAAATTAAGCAGAAAATCAGAAAATGTAAGGAATTGCTTAGTACAGATGTATACAAAAAAACCTCCGAATAAACAAGGGTTTTTTTGAATTTTACTTATTTATCTCTACATTATGAAAAGTATTTTTCAAGATGTAGTAAGATTGTTTAATTCGCTCATGATAAATAGGTGAATCATCATTTGAATCTAATGAAACTAAAGCTTCACCAACGTATGTTTAAAAAATTTTCACTTCAAATACATGCATCTATTTATAAATTTCAAAAAAACACAGGTATTAATGAAAATACTGCTTTATCTCAGTCATTAGAAATTCAATTATTACACTGATATAAAATCAAGCTTGGATCGAATATTTGATATTTTAGATATAAGAACTGAGCTATTGAATCATGCATTAGAGAAAATTGACGAAAATAGATAAACTTTAAAAACACAACAAAAAATAATAGAGGATCAAAATAGAAGAATTAACACAATCGTTGATAAATTGATCGGAAAAATGTAGAGTACTTAATCTAGTTTTTATATAGATTAAAGACGATATATTTCAACTTTTTGTATACGTAATATAATTGATCATATGATATTAAATGCACTATTGCCTGATCATGTAATAAGTGAATCAGTCGTTAGTCTAAAAAATATAGTTGACACTTTTAACTGTAAAGAATAAAATTACAGTATACTCATTTAAATTGAGCATGGAGATAACTTATTTCGTTTTAACAGTTAAAAATCATTTTTATCTTAACTGTAATTTTTTTTATTACATTTTCAAATATAAGGAGTGTGTAAAAGAATGGTGAATCTATACTTAACACCAAGTTGTACATCATGTCGTAAAGCAAAAGCATGGTTAGATGAACATAATATTGAATATAGTGTTAAAAATATTATGAATGAATCACTTACACTTGAGGAGATTAAATCTATTCTACGCATGACAGAAACTGGAACGGACGAAATTATATCGAATAAATCAAAAACGTTCCAAGAATTAAATATAAATATTGAATCGCTACCACTTAATGAATTATATCAATTAATCATAAACAATCCAAAAATGCTGCGCATGCCAATAATCCAAGACGAAAAAAGATTACAGATTGGTTATAATGAAGAAGAAATTCGGAGTTTTCTTCCTCGTAAGCTACGAACAGTCTCATTCAATAAGTTACAAAAAGTAGCTAATTCATAATCGTATTAAAAGGTCAGTTTTCTTGACAAGATAATCTGTAACAAATAAAATTACAGTAATATTTAATATCATCGAACTTTAAATAATGATTATAGGAGGCAGGCCATGAATAGTGATTTCACTCTTGCCATTCATAGTTTAACGTATCTCGCGCTGCAGCCTGATCGGATGTCTACAAGTGATGCAATATCAGAGAGTGCCTGTGTTCATGCTGTACGTATTCGAAAAGTGCTTAGTTTGTTAAAAAAGCATGGATTTATAAAATCGAAAGAAGGAACTGGTGGTGGATTTATATTTGCCACTGATTTAAATGAAGTGAATCTTTGGGATATTTATTTGATCACTTCTGAGGGTGCATTGCAGCCAAACTGCCCTGAATCAAATGAAAAGTGTGTTGTTGGGGCAAACATGCAAAATGTTCTTTTTAATATTTTCTTAGGCGCAGAAGAACATCTTGGAGGATATCTAAAGCAATACACTATTAAAGACATTATCGATCATATCAAATATGAGAAGTGAGAAATTAAAACAGTGAGGGCTTAGCCTTCGTTTAATTGAAATGTAATAAAAAAGATTACAGTTTGATTTAAGTGCTTTTTTGATTACAAATTTTTTAACTTATAACTCTAAAAAAGAAGGTGCAAAAAATGAATTTAAATATTGATACAATTTTAAAAACAGGAGACTGGGTTAAAGGTATTTCAATGGGTGGAGAGTTAGTAATTGGTTTTATTGAATCCTTTACGATTCAAGATGAAATAGTAAAGGTAAATGTAATAACCTCAGATAATGAAAAGACTGTTGGGAAAACAATTAACATGCTAAATAAAAACGTAAAGAAATTGCCAGATTCGAAAGTGACAAACAAAGAACAAATTTCCTTTCTAATTGACTTAGCCCTTTCAACTGGGGATGAGGATTGGTTTGAGGAGCTATCATCTCAGTTAAAATCCATGAGACAACTTGTTAGTGGATTAAAATAGCGCTAGCCTATTTTTCTTAGAAATGTAAATTATTTAAACTATATAGGTACGGTTTTAAGTATGATATTTAAAGGGATTAGAACTATAATCCGATACTGATTTGTTAACGTAGCCCTAGATATTAATCAAATAATAATAATCCCTTTTAAGATTTCTAAAGCTTATTTAGCATATTGCTATAGTTGAATGAAGGGTACCTAAAAGTTGTCTAATTAGACAACTTTTTTTTATTTTATAATTAAACACTGAAATTTTACTGAGCCATTAATAAAAAAATTATTTAATCATTCAGATACTTGCTCGATCTATACTTTAAAAAAGGAAAT
>NZ_JBHJTJ010000079.1:0-10506 GCF_042267765.1 Gottfriedia sp. NPDC056225
GGTTTATTTCTTTCTTTACATGTTCTAGTAAGCTAGTTTTTCTTTCAGTTAACCTAAATGAATCACGTTCGGTAAATGAAATTTCTTAATTTAAAATGCTGAAATCCTTATTTCAAAAAAACCTTTATCACTTTCAAATTCTAAATTTGAATGATAGTAACGTAATTGTTCTTCTTTTAAAATAAACGTATCTTTCTTGGCTTCACCTGGTACTAGTCTTACTTTCTGGAAGCCTTTTAATTCTTTACAGGACGAAAAACATCACCAAGAAAGATCACGTACGTAAAGTTGTACAGTCTCATTACCTGCAATTTCCCCTGTATTCTTTACATTCAAATTAGTCAGTGATTATTCTAAGAAAATAAAAAAAGTAAACAATATGGAACAGTAAGCTCCACGTCATTTACTTTTTAATAAGTCTAATGATTAAATTTTTGGGGAAATTTAATCAATTATAAATAAATTCTCTCTTTTTTCTTACCTGAATCATATACAGCACAAATCATTTTCTGAGTCTTCATCGCTTCTTCACCAGTTATATGAATCTCACATTTATTTTCTAATGCTTCGTAGAAATTATTAATCTGTTTAACATGGCTTACTCCCCAGTAGCCTTTTGCACCATTTCCGTAGTCAAAAGTTTCATTCGGGTTGTTATCAACAATAAACTCTCTACCATCATTTAAGGTAACAATACCACGGTCAGCGATCATTTTAGCTATGCCATTTTCACAATGAAGTTCGATCGTAACTGGTGCATCATAAGAATAATAATTAATTGTATGGAATGCTGTTACTACTCCATTTCTATATTTAATAACGCCTTCAGCACAATCCTCTACTTCTATGATTTCATGCGCTCGATTGCTTATCGTAGCGTCTACGTATTCAATCTCATCGTCAACAAACCAACGCATTAAATCCATCGTGTGAATCGCCTGGTCGATGACTACACCGCCGCCTTCTTTTTCCCATGTACCTTTCCAATCACTTTTCAAATAGTACTCATCCGAACGGTCCCAAGTAACTGAAAGTTTTCCAGATTTCACTTTACCTAACGTACCATTTTGTAGCATTTCTTTAATTAATACCGATCCTGGATTATACCTATTTTGAAAAATGACACCTAATGCTACCCCATTGTTTTTAGCCGTTTCCACCATTTCTTGTGCGTCAGAATAATGAATAGACATTGGCTTTTCAGTAAGAACATGTATTTTTCGTTTAGCCGCTTCGATTGCAACAGATGCATGTAAATAATGCGGTAAACAAATATGAATTACATCTAAATTTTCTTTCTCAAATAGTTCAAGATAATTCGTATAATAAGCGCAATTGAATTGTTCAGCCTTCTCTTTTGCTCTCTCTTCCTTTTTATCACAAACCGCAACCAATTCTACATTTTCTCTTATAAAAGCAGGTTGGGCGTGCATTAAGAAAATATTTCCACAGCCAATAATCGCAACTCTTAATTTCCTCATTTTTACACCAACTTTATTTGGATTGTTTAGCTAACTATTAAGTCCACCACATTTGCGATGGTTCTTCATTTATCAATACAGTCTGTAAATTCTTAACGGCACGTGTAAATCCTTCTTCAATTGACATGATTGGATCTTCATGCTCTATACTAACCACATAATCATATCCAAAAGTACGAAGTGCGCTCATCATATCTGACCATTCTTTTAAACTATGGCCACAACCTACAGAACGGAATGTCCACGCTCTAGTTTGAACTTCACCATATGGCTGCATATCGGTTAAACCATACATATTTACATTATCTTGATCGATATATGTATCCTTCGCATGGAAATGATGGATTGCATTTTCTTTACCAAGTATTTTAATAGCAGCTACCGGATCGATACCTTGCCACCAAAGATGGCTAGGATCTAGGTTTGCACCGATTGCATCACATGTTTCATTGCGTAACTTTAATAATGTATAAGGTGTATGAACTAAAAATCCTCCATGTAGCTCTAAGCCAATTTTTACTTGATGGTCTTTTGCGAATTTACCCATTTCTTTCCAAAAAGGTATTAGCTTCTCTTCCCATTGCCAGTTCAGTACATCTCCATATTCATTTGGCCAAGCAGTTACAGGCCAACTCGGGTATTTAGCGCCTTCATGATCACCACTTGTACCAGAAAAGCAGTTTACAACTGGAACTTCTAATAGTGATGCCAGTTTAATTGTTTTAACAAGAACATCATGAGATTCTTTAGCAAATGCTTTATCAGGTGAAATTGGGTTTCCATGACAGCTAAACGCACTAATGATTAATCGACGTTTTTCAACTTTTTCAATATATTCTTTTCTAAGTTGCTCACTTTCTAATAAATCATCTAAAGGACAATGAGCATTACCAGGGTAACAGCCTGTTCCAATTTCTATAGCCTTTAATCCTGCGTCTGCAACTTTATCAAGCATTTCTTCAAACGATTTTTCTGCAAATAATACTGTGAATACGCCTAGTTTCATCGTTTTTCCGCCCCAATCTATTAATCTTTTAATGACTCAATTGGCTCATGATGTCCATATGAAGGATAATTTCGCTTTGATCTGTTTGCCCAACTTACGGCATTAGTAATGATTTTTTGAACCTCTTTTTGATGATATGTTGGGTAAGTTTCATGGCCTGGTCTAAAGTAAAAGATTTTCCCGTTTCCTCTTTTAAATGTACAACCACTTCTAAATACTTCTCCGCCTTTAAACCAACTTACAAGTACTAGTTCATCTGGTGTTGGTATATCAAAATGTTCACCATACATTTCTTCTTGATCAATTTCAATATATTCACCAATTCCCTCTACTATTGGATGAGTTGGATCTAAAACCCAAAGTCTCTCGGTTTCCGCTGCTTCACGCCATTTTAAATCACAGCTAGTGCCCATTAACTTTTTGAAAATCTTCGAAAAATGTCCGGAATGAAGAACAATTAACCCCATGCCTTGCAATACTTTTTCATAAACTTTTTGAACAATTTCATCTTCTACTTCGTTATGAGCAAGATGCCCCCACCAAATTAATACATCCGTATTTTCTAACACTTCGTATGTTAAACCATGTTCAGGTTGTTCTAAAGTAGCAGTTAATGTGTCATATCCTGCTTCTTCTAAAAAACTCGCAATTGTTGTGTGTATACCGTTTGGATAAATACTTTTTACAACTGGATTTTTTTGTTCATGTCTATTTTCATTCCAAACCGTTACTTTTACCATATGACTCACCCATCTCGATAAATTTTCTTATTTTACTAGCAACTTAAGCTTCAGCTAAAATTTTCTTTAAGTTATTCAATCCGATTTCAACACTTACCAATTGCGGTTTCGTAAACGCTTCTTGCTCAACAATTAACCATTCGACTGAATTTAATTTTGCTTGTTGTACAATGCCTTTTATATTCATGATTCCATTTCCTATTTCAGTACTTTCCTCTTTTGATTGAGCCATATCCTTCACATGAATTAATGGCGTTCTTCCCTTATACTTGCTCATATATTCAACGGCATCAACACCTGCAAATTCTAACCAATAAGTATCCACTTCTGCTTTTAAGAGATTACTTGGAATTGAATTTAACAGAAGATCTAGAATATATTCATCCTCTACAGTAACTAATTCATGAGCGTGATTGTGATAAACTAACGATAGTCCAGCTTCCGAAAGTTTCTTACCAGAATGTTGCAATTGTTCTGCAAATTCCTTCCATTCTTCTAAACTATTAAAATTTGCCCATGGACAAACTATATATTTATTTCCTAATTCTGTTTCGAAAGCGATTACATCATCAATCCGATGAAGGATCTGATCTGCACTTACATGAGCTCCGGCAACTATTAATCCTAACTTATTTAATACAGCTTTTATTTCAGATGCACTTTTACCATAATATCCAGCAAATTCAACACCGTCGTATCCCATTTTTGCTACTTTTTCTAATGTACCGAAAAAGTCTAATTCTGCGTCCTCTTTCACACTCCATAATTGTAGTGCAATTGGTAGAGTCATTTATTTCATCTCCAATTCTAATTAGTTAAAGAATACTGGTTTCTTTGATTTTGAAGATTCGTAGATTGCTTCTAAAATTTGAGTTACAACTAATGCTTGCTCAGGTTTAACAACCGGTTCCGTATCATTAATAATACAGTCAATCCATTGTCTTGCTTCCAGTACTTCAGCAGTATCTGTTGCGCCTTCATAAAAAGCTACGCCGCCCGTATGTATATCAACTTTTTTATCATATAGTCTTCCATAAGCTTCTCCATTAATTCGAAGGCCATCTTTCATATCAGCTCCACCTTCAGTTCCACAAAGCGTAGCTTGAGCTTCTCCAACTTCAAGAGTATTTAATGCCCAGCTTGATTCTAGGAAAACGGTTGCACCATTCTCCATCGTAATAAATCCGAATGCTGAATCTTCCACTTTAAACTTCTTTGGATCCCATGGTCCAAATGCATTCGCAGCATTTTCATTTTGCGATAATTCATGGTAAACGTTTCCAACAACAAATTTAGGTTTATAGTTATCCATTAGCCATAACGTTAAGTCTAATGCATGTGTACCAATATCAATTAATGGACCTCCACCTTGTTCATCTTCATTTAAAAATACTCCCCAAGTTGGAACCGCTCTTCTTCTAATTGCGTGTGCTTTCGCAAAGTATATTTCACCTAATTCATTATTTTGGCAAACTTGACTTAAATACTGTGAATCACTTCGAAAACGATTTTGATAACCAATCGTTAATTTTTTACCAGTGCGTTTTGAAGCGTCTACCATTGCCTTTGCTTCTGCAGAGGTTTTTGCCATCGGTTTTTCACACATGACATGTTTATCTGCTTCTAAAGAATCAATTGTAATAAAAGAATGAGATTTATTTGGTGTACAAACGTGAATGACATCAATCAATTGATCTTTTAATAATTCCTTATAATCTGTATAAGTTTTAGCTTCTTCAGAACCAAATTGATTCTTCGCTTTAATAGCGCGTTCTTCAATAATGTCACAAAAAGCTACCATTTCTACATTATCTAATGCTGCTAAACTTGGCATATGTTTACCATTTGCAATTCCACCACAACCGATAATTCCAACTTTTAATTTCATTATGAAAACCTCCAGAAATGTTATTTACATTTCCAGTTTATAGAAAAATTCCGTTCGAATCTTCCATACTGCTTGCCTAAAACTTCTCAATTATTGTCTTTTTTTTATATTGAGTCGGAGATAAACCAACCTCATTTTTAAATAATCTGTTAAACGTTTTCACATTCATGAAACCAACATTATACGCAATTTCAGTGATTGGCAGATCTTCATTAAATAAATACCACTGAGCTTTCGTAATTCTATATTGATTAACAAAATGACAAAAAGTCGAACCTGTGTATTTTTTAAAAAACTTAGCAAAATACGTATTCGTAAACCCAATATAATTTGCAATATCGTTTAGTGTAATGTCATTCATATAATTTTCTTCTATATAATGAAATATTTTTTCTAATTTTAATAAACTAGCTTTCTTATTAGGATAGTTCAACTTATTATGTTCAGTATGAGGAAGTTCACGATAGATTAGTAGTAAAATATCATAAAGTCTAGCCCTAATTGCTAATTCATAACCTTCATTTTTAGTGATAAATTCACTCTCAAGTTCACTAAGATATGTAATCATTTTCTGTTTAACTTCTTCATTCCAAAGTACACTAGATTTTTGAATGCAATTAAACAGTTCAATTAATTCTAAATTATGGTTCTTTAAAAACTGTACATCTTCGAAAATTGTAAAATCAAATTGCACGACTAATCTCATACTATTTGGTGAAGATAAAAAATAATGAATGTCGCCACTATTAATAATGTAAAATTCTCCTTCTTCTAAATGAAGCAACTCATCATTTACACCAATTTTTAAAATACCTTTTTGAACATAAATAATTTCTACCTCTTTATGCCAATGATGACTGACTAAAGTAGCTCCGTCATTTGAAAATAAACAAAAAGGAAAATTCCGATCTAATCGTCGGATTTCAAGAGTAGCTCCCATATCTATCCCCCCAATACAACTAATAGTTCTTTTGTACTTTATTTTACATTAACACTAATTTTAAATTTTTTCCTAGATTTAACATCTTCATGCATTCGATTCATATTGCTATCCGGCAAAAAATAAAAGATGTTTATACTATTCTATTAGTACAAACATCAAACATAATCGTTCATATTTTCACAATCTTAATTCCAAAAAATCAATTGTTTCTCTATATTATCCTTATTAATATAATTTTTTTGCATTGAAAAAGGACAGCCTAAGTTATATTTTTTAATATCATCATTTACTTCTGAGATCATTTTTGTGACTTCTTTACTTTTAGAATCTGTTTTTAACTTTTCTAAAATAGATTGTAGCTTCTGATAAATTTTCTTCTGCTGGTCTACCCAATCAGGTTTATAGCCCGACTTCTTAATGACTGTTGTTAATAAATCATCTTTTAGTAGCTCTTTAGGTAACGGCTTACCTAATCCAGGCAAATCTTCAAACCCACCTTCTTCTTCATGACGTTTAACAATTTCGCTTAACCAATCTACATATTTTCCATTATTCGTCATATTTTTGCCACCTTTTTAGTTTGTCCTACACTACTTAATTCGTTATTTTTCAACTATTTCCTTTCTTTATCTTATGCATTGGAATGATTTATGTAAGAGTGTAACTTTAACTAAATTGTGAACATTTTTTAAATGATTTGTTCACTATGGATATAGAAAATAAACCTCGACCATATTATGGAAGAGGTTTATTTGAATTCGCTTATATGTAATGCGCTTAAATACTTAAGCTTCCAAAAATCATAAGTGCGAAAATGAAATATGGAAAGAGTATTAAAAACCATATAAAAGGCTGTTTCCACCTATCGAACTTATCATAGAATCCTATAGTGATTAATAAGACAACTCCAAGTGGAATTAATAAGAAGCTGTATGTACCAGTGTAAGGAAATTTCTGTAATATAAAAGATAAAAACAACAGTCCTATACAGCTAATAAGCTTAAAGTTTGTACTTTTATTGATTATCACTCTTGTAATAATACAAGTAATCAGTAAGATCGCAACAAAATAGCCTAATAAATACATTGTAAAGTAAAAAGATCCTGATAATTCTCCGCCAGCCCCGGTACCATCTGCGTCAGTAGACATCCCAAATAAAAAAAACAACATTGGAAAGATAATGGGACTTGTAACTAGCATTGTAAAACCAATTGCAGCAGACACTTTCTTTAATAATACTTTCAAAATGAACACTCCTAATTTAATTCTCTAGTTTTATCTTACGAGAAGGAACTAGAAAAAAATATAGGAGAAAATAGTTGAATATCTGATATTATTAATTGTTTTCTAGGTATAGTTAAACCTTTATCCTTATGTAAAAATTATACTACTGGGAATACTCAATTCCCATTTATGTATGAAACCTTCTGTTAGAGATAAATTCTTCAATTAAATTCCATTATTTCTCCTTCAAATTCACCGCATTTTGAACAAATGCATTCAGTCATCATCAAGTTTAAATAGTATTTGTTCAAGCAACTCCTCAGGCGTCCAGTCATTCCCTACTAAACTTTCCCCACTTAAATTGGCTGCAATATATAATCCATCTTTATCAAGACGAGGTAACCAAACTTTTTTGAACGTTTCTAAAGACATCTCTAGAACTTGATAATCATGATATACGGGTACACTTTTAATAACATTCTCAGTTCTTAATTTTGACGACCAAAACGGCATTGATTCTTGTCTGTCACTTGTAGTGGTAGGAATGCCTTCATTATTTTTAATCGTCCATACTTTTTGCTGTTCAATTATCTCGTTTATGAAGTCATGACCATAAAACTCATCCACTAATTTTATACTACCGCTCTTAGCTTCAACTTCTGCCATTTCAACATCAAAGTTAGGATCTTTGAGCCATTGCAGATAGTGAATAATTTCGTGAGCCATACAATTTAGAATTGCATATATAGTATTCTCTTCTCCAATTTCAAAACTAGTTCTTCATAGTCTCCTGTTGCAACTCTAATAAATGGTTCTTCATTTTTATCATACGGTCCTAAAAAAGTTGCACTAACCATTTCTTTATCAATTGCTTTTATTTGATAAGCTTTTTTCAGATAAACAACAACTCTAATCGGAAATTTCATTTTTAATCGTAGCCACGCAGCAAAATCTAAACAAGATTGTCTAACACTTGGTTCTACGCCTTTTTCGCATCTAACTCTTAAACCTGTACGCAGGGATTGTATATTTTTCATAGTATCCTTACCCTTTTTATTTTTCTTGGTACATTCGTTAATGTATTACCTTAAACCTTATTCAACTGTGACGAACGAAAAAAGAAGATTCATCATGTATTTATTTTACAACAAACGCGGGCATTAGCTGTACATTATGATCATCTATAAAGTCGCGCATTTTTTTAAAAGTAAATGGCAGTTGAAGTGCATAAGTGATTGTTATAATAAGTGAAGCTGAAAGTGAAACCTGTTAAGATAAAAAGTAAAATATTGAAGGAATGGAGCTTCCTTTATCAGAATTATAAAGTAAATGATAGAAGAAAGATTGTATCTATCTAACACAATTGAAAGCTTAATATAAAAAAAGAAGGTGATTCTAAAATGGCAAATAAAGCAAAGATTAAAGATATTATTGAAGAAATGGAAATGCAAAATGATGGTTATCGTTCTTTCGTTAATATAAGAACTGGAGAAGTAATTTCAGTATCTGAAGATGATCTTATAGATGCTGAAGATGAAAAACCAATAAATAATTTATATGATTGGCAAATAGAAAATTTAGAAATTGCGAATGAAATTGTTGAAAATTTTGAGGATTACAAGGAACTGCCAACAAAATACGAAATTAATGAATATCAAATAATAGAAGATTTTTGTTTGACGATTCCTAATGAGAAAATTCAAAGAATACTACTAAGAACAATCGGCGGAAAAGGAGCGTTTAGAAGATTTAAAGATACGATCAAAGATTTTGAAATTGAAATGGATTGGTATAAATATCGTGACAAACGCTATAAAGAGTTAGCGATAGCGTGGTGTCAAAATAATGAAGTTGAGTATATAGACTAGCTTGGGTTCGAGATGAATAGTATAGGGTTGTATTAAATTAATAGGACGATGGGATTACTGGAAAATAAGTTACTTTTAGTATTGGAGCTGTATTTTTTGAATTACTTTTTGAAACTTAACGCAGTGAGTGCTCTTTATGGGTTACTTGCGTGCCTATTTATTTATTCACTATTTTAGCAGCGAACAAATCCACGATTTAACAGGTTTGAATTCAAATTTAATATGGAACATTTTATTAGGAGTAGCATTAATATTCTTGATTGCATCGTTTAATATTATTCCTTTGCTAACAAAAAAATGGTTAGAATCTAGACTTTCGTCTTTAATTTCTTCTGTTATATGGCTTCCATATTTCGTTTTGTTTAATATATTAACAGGTTTTTTATTTCCAAATAATGATCTAAATAATGATATTTTCGGAGCAGGATTAATACTGTTGTTCTTTTTAATTTTCTATCCAGTTTCTATATTCATCACAACGTTTATTGGAACTAGACTAAAAAAATCTACATGAAATTCTTAAAGAATAAAACCATACTTTTGTTCTTTTAAATTAAGGGCTGTCTAATTTGATAGCCTCTTTTTTAGCTTATAAATTAAAGAAAAGAGATACCGTTAAAACCTTCAGTTTCTCTTTTCGATAATTCGATTATATAAATCAATATTGATCGTTGAAATATGTATGATTAATATTTAAGCTCGGTGTCTTTGAATAAACACATTCTCTTTATAATTTTTTAACATTCCTCTTTCTCTCAAATACTCCTTAAAGAACAAGTTCGCTTCTTTTCGCTCATCATAAGGATTCTTAGATAATACAAATCCTAGTTTATCTTCCTTTTGAAGTTCCACTCCAGACAAGTATAAATGAATTTTATGTTGATGATAAATTTCTTTTAACGGCTCCATGAAATTAATAGCGAACGCAGAAAGCATTTTCATTTCCGTCTCGAATGTAAACCTTGTAACATAAGATAGATCCACGAATATTACCCCAATAAATCCTGTATTAGAAATTTCTGCCCTTACTGTTTTTTCATTTTTCAAATGGCCAATTTCACGAAGATATTCAATAAAATAACGAATGCCCTCTTCTTTCTCGAATGTCTTTTTTGATAAAATTAATCCAATTTTCTTTTCCGTACGTAAATATTCACAAGTTATATATGCTGGAATATTTTGCTTTTGAAACAATGTACACGCTGCTTGTAATAGGCCGTTTAATACTTCATGTATAATTAATGGATGTTTCCTTGTGAAATAATATGTATTTTCTTGCAATTCTTCCGTATCAATGAAACTTGCCCCGATAAAACCTGTATTGGATATAATAGGCGTTTTAGAATTCCTTTTAGT